>MGYT01000124.1:28516-31466 GCA_001801865.1 Gammaproteobacteria bacterium RIFCSPLOWO2_02_FULL_61_13 | reverse complement strand
AGTCGCCGGAGGCCGGAACCTTGCGCGAGGTCAAGGAAGAGCTTGGGCTGATCGGCAAGATTGTCAGCCTGGTGGGCGTGTACCCGTTTCCACGCATGAACCAGGTGATCATTGCCTATCATGTGCTGGCCACGGGTACCATCCGGCTCGGAGAGGAGTTACGCGCATCGAAACGCATCGCCAAACAAGAGTTGCGCCCGTGGGATTTCGGTACCGGGCTTGCCGTGCGCGACTGGTTGCAACAGCAGGGTGGCGCCCCGTGAAGCGGCCCGCGCCACCGGCCGCGCCGACCGCGCCTGGCATGTATGCGCGCATATACCAGTGTGTCGCGCAAATCCCGAAGGGCCGTGTCTCCAGCTACGGCAGGATCTCAAAACTCGCCGGCGGCTGCTCGGCGCGGCAGGTGGGCTATGCCATGTCCGCGTTGCCCGAGGGTTCCGAAGTTCCGTGGCAACGGGTGGTCAACAGCAAGGGCGGGATCAGCCCGCGCAGCGACGGTGAATCGCACCAGTTGCAGCGCTGGCTGCTGGAGGATGAGGGCGTGGAGTTCGGTCCGGACGGCAACATTGATATGGGCAGATTCGGATGGCCGGAAGAAACACCAGCGCCGCGCGCTGCCAAAGGCCTGTTCGATGCTTAAGCTCTATATCGTCAATGCCATGGTGGTTGCCACCGCGGTGCTCATTCACTATGAGGGACTGCTGCAAATCTCGCGCCTGCTGCCGCGCATGCGTCACGTGGGCTACCGTATGCGGATCATCACGGGTGTCGGCGGCGCCATGGTGGCGCATACCCTGGAAATGTGGATGTTCGGCCTGGTTTACTATGCGATGGTTAACGCGCAGGGGTTCGGCACCATCAAGGGGATTGCCAGCCTGAAACTGATGGACTGCGTGTATTTTTCCTTCGTCACCTACACTTCGCTGGGCTATGGGGATCTTACCCCGGTGGGCGGACTGCGCTTCCTGGCCGGGCTCGAAGCGCTGACCGGCCTGGTGTGCATCGCCTGGACGGCATCGTTCCTGTTTTACGAAATGGAGCGGTACTGGAAAAACGGCTGACGTTATTTTTCCTTGGGTGGAATGTGGAACACCGGCAGGCGCAGGCCCCAGAAGATGGCAGCGACGCGCAAGCCGGCCACCATGGTCATGCCAATCAGGGCCGCAGCCGTGCGGTCCATACCCAGCGCCTGGCACGCCAGGTAGGCAACGACTCCGATGATCGCGGCAGTGGCGTATAGATCTGTCTGCTGCAACAGCAACGGCACCTCGTTGCACAGCACGTCGCGCAACAGCCCGCCGGCGATACCGGTAATCGTACCCATGACTATTACCAGCAGCCAATGTAACTGTTCCGCCTCGGCCACCTGGGCGCCACTGATGGCGAACAACGCCAGTCCGAAGGCATCCGCCACCAGCAGTGAGGCGCCCGGCGGCTTGCGCCAGCGCACATAGACCACGGTGAGCAGCGCGCTGATGGCAATGACGATTAACTGGTTCGGATCGGCAATCCAGAAGATCGGGGTTCGATCCAGCAACACATCGCGCACCGTGCCGCCGCCGATGGCGGTGACGGTGGCAATCACCAGCACGCCGAACAGGTCCAGTTGCTTGTGCCCGGCGGCCAATGCGCCACTGATGGCAAACACTGCAACCCCAATGAGACTCAGTACATACAGTGTCATGAAACTGTCCTAGTCACCGAGGGCAGCGACAGCCAGGGCAATCAGGATCAGCCACAGCATCACGATCATCGCAGCGCCCGCAATCTTTATACCGCGAGGAAGTCGCACCTCTGCCGGCGCCTGCCGGTAGCGCTCCACCAACGCCGGCGGCAACAGACGCCACGCCAACCGCAACACGAGCGGCACGAGAATGATTTCATCCAGCAGACCGAGCACGGGAATGAAATCGGGAATCAGGTCCACCGGTGAGACCACGTAGGCCACGATCAGGAATAACAGCAGTCGCACGTGCCACGGGGCTTCGGGATCGAACATGGCCCGCGCCAGCAGGCCCACGTCTGCGAGCAGTTCAGCGGCCTCGCGCCGCAGGCGTTCACGCAGGGTTTCAGTCACGGGTGACACCAATCCATGGTCTGAACGCGTTTTCATATCCTGTTCAGCGGTTCCAGCTCACTGCCCGCGGCATCGGGCCGCGACTGATTGGCCTTGCCCTCGGCAACAAAGGCCTCCCACAAGGCAGCACCATGCCACTGGCCGCCATGACGTCCGTAGAGGTGCAGGTCCAGCATGCGCAGGTGTTCCGCCAACACAGTGCCGCACCGGGTCGCAATCTCACCCAGGCTGCGCGGGACATGCTCCTGCCAGCGCATACCGGCCCAACGCAGCAACCCTTCCTTGGTGGCGACGGCATCATTGCGCTGGCAGGCCTGCTCCAGATCACGGCGCACCTGGCCCATGCGCTGTACGCGATCATCCGCCTGCGCCGGTAGCGGGCGGCGTGAGCGCCACCAAGCCAGCACCGTTACCAGCCATAACAATGCCAGCGCGGTACTGATCCATGGCCACAACGTTGATTCAGCCGGGGTTGCGGCAGCGGCCGTTCCGGTTTCCGGCGGCGCCGAGCCTGGTGTGGTGGACGGCTCTGCGCCGGATGCGGATTGCGCCGCTGCTGCCGGTGTGCCGCCCGCCCCAGCCGACGAAAGCACGACGATGCGCTGCGCCGGGAGCCCGGCAAACTCCAATTGATCGCGCTGGGTGTTCCACCACGGGATGCGAACAGCGGGCAACTCGAACTCCCCCGGCTGATTGGGAATGATGGCCACCTTTTCGATGCGCGTGCCGACCGTGCCGTTGGCGGATTTGGCATCGGTCAACTGCGCCTGGTCCGGATAGGACTTGAATGTCGCAGGCACCCACGGCGGCAGTTCCGGCAACTGGCTGGCGGTGAGGCCGTCCGCGGTTAACGTCAATGTGCGCGTTATCGGC
>MGYT01000124.1:27402-28507 GCA_001801865.1 Gammaproteobacteria bacterium RIFCSPLOWO2_02_FULL_61_13 | reverse complement strand
GAACGTGGGCGGATCACCGGACCATGACTGGGCCAGCGTGAGGCTGCGCGCCGGCAGCCAGGTATTCATGTCCTGCCCTTCAGGTTTGGGCCGGACTTCCAGTTCCACGGGTGCTGACTGGCGCACGATCATTTCCGGGCGCCGCCCAAAGGGATCCAGCATTGAGAACGGACTCAAGCCGGTCTGGCCGCGAAAGGTCAATGGACCGATCTTCAGCACGCCGCTGGATTGCGGGTAGACGGCATAGCGCCGTTCCACCACCTGGTAGGGACGGCCATTGACCCGGGTGTCGTACAACGCATCCTCGCCGATGCGCTCCTTGATCGCATCGCCCTGTTCCACCTCGGGCTCGCTCAGGGTTGCGTTGGCCGTGGGGAAGGCGCGAAACAGGCGCACCTTGTAGACAATCTGCTGCTGCACATAGGGTTGCAGCGGCTGCGCCTCCACCTCCAGAAATACCTCTCCGGATTCCACGGCCTGCTTGCCCGGCGGCGGCGCCGCCCCCAGCGTCACATCCACGGCTCCGGGTTGACTGCGGTCACGGCCAAAGGCAATGGCCGGGATTTCCAGCCGGCCGGTGCGGCGCGCCAGCACCGTCAAGTTCCAGGTCTTGGTGCTGCTGGCCTTGCCGTTGATGATGCTGATACTGCTGCTCTGACTGGTGGAGATGATTTGAAAGTCGCGCTCCAGCGGTGAGAAATCCGGCTCATCGTCCACGCCGGCGTCCGCCTCGAAGACAACCTGGAACGATTCGCTGAGCGAAACGGGGTTGCGATCCGAGCGCATGCTTATCTGAGCGGCCCACAGCGAGTGCGCGAACAGCAGCAACACCAGGGCCGTCAATGCCGGGCCAATGCGGCAATCATTCACCATGTCTTGCCCCCGGAAGGTTTGGCGCCCGCTTGCGCGCGCCGCACCTGGTACTGGTATTGAAACTTGCGCCGCAACAGGCCGCCGGGATCATCCGGGATGCGCCGCAGCCATTGTTCCAGTGCCTGTTGATCCTCGTTGATGGGCGAGTCGGCGGCCTGGCCGGCAATCGCTTTTTCATCCGTTTGCGCTTCAGGTTCCGATTCCGTGGCGTCGCCCTCAGCGCGATTCATCT
>MGYT01000124.1:26905-27311 GCA_001801865.1 Gammaproteobacteria bacterium RIFCSPLOWO2_02_FULL_61_13 | reverse complement strand
GGGATGGCTCCGTTTCGCCGGCACCGGCTTGCGATTCTCCGGCGTCGGACTGTTGCTCACCCGTGGCATCCTGATTCTGCGCACCCTGTCCGCCTGACTTCTGATTGTTGTCGCCCTGCTCCCCGCCCTGCTGCTGCGGTTGCTCCGGTGGCGGCGGCTGCATCTGCTTCTGCACCAATTCGCGATTGAACTTCGCGTCCTCATGATCCGGATGCAATGTCAGCGCCTGATCATATGCGGCCACGGCCTCCGGGAATTGCCCCATGCGCGCCAGCGCATTGCCGCGGTTGTACAGGTCGTCCGCGTCACTGTGTTTCTCCAATGCATCAATGGCGCCTTGATAATCACCGGCCTGGTACTTTGCCGCACCGCGCCAGCGGGGATCCCGGAACAAATCCGCGGCGCG
>MGYT01000124.1:18424-26872 GCA_001801865.1 Gammaproteobacteria bacterium RIFCSPLOWO2_02_FULL_61_13 | reverse complement strand
CTGTTGATCGGCGCGCAACCACAGGTCGGTCCACTCCAGGGCCTGGGCCGGACGCGGCAATGGCAACACCGCCAGCACCAGGGCCAATACCACTCCACGCCGGAAGGCCAGCGCGGCCAGCGGCAACAACGCCAAGACCAGCCAGGGTCCCTGATCGCGCCAGATATCGGCCTGAAGTTCGGTCGCCTGTGTCTCCGCATCCGACGGGCGCTGATCCAATAACGCGCCCAGCGCGTTGACATCGGTGTCATCCACGGCGATGCGCTGGTAGATGCCGTTGCCGGACGCTGCCAGTTGCCGCAACGGCGAATCCTCCAGCGCCGGTATCACAATCTCGCCGTTATCATTCTTCAGGAAGCTGCCATCCGGCAGCGGCACCGGCGCACCCTGCTCTGTTCCCACACCCAGCACGGAAACCCGATAGCCCTCGTCGCGCAACATGGCGGCAGCCTCGATGGCGGCCTCGCCTTCCGATTCATCGGTGATGAGCAGCACATCACCGCGGGCCAGGCCGGCCTGACGCAGCAGGTCCCGCGCCCGTTCCAGCGCAACAGCCGCGTGATTCCCAGGCATCGGCATGATGGCGGGGGTCAGCGCCGGCAACTGGGACAACAGCGTGGCAGCGTCGTCGGTCAGCGGCGCAACGGTGAAAGCATCGCCGGCATAAACGACCAGCGCCGTCTGCCCCTCCCGCCGCAAACGCAGCAAATCGGCGATCTTGAAACGCGCCCGCTCAATGCGGCTCGGCGCCACGTCCGTGGCGTTCATGGAGCGCGACAGGTCCAGCGCGATCACCAGCGCCTGGGTGGAACTGAACACCGGTTGCGGCACGCGGCTCCAGGTTGGTCCGGCCAGCGCCAACGTTGCCAGCACACCGGCCAACGCCACCGGCCACAGCGACCGGCGATCGCGCGCGGACAGTTCGCCGATGAGCACATGGGGCAGGAGCGCCGGGTCACAAACCGCCTCCCACCCGCGGCTGGAACCGCGCCGCCGCAACAAATACCAGAGCAGCAACACCAGCGGCAGCAGCAATGCGAACCCCGCCGGCCGCAGAAAATGAAAATGTTGCCAGTCGATCATTCCGTCACGCCACGCAGTCGGGCCCACGCCAGCGCGCCGCTCAACAGCAACGCGCACAGCAGGGGCCAGTGAAACAATGTGGTTTGCGGCCGGAACTGTTTGGGATCGGACGCGGCCGGTTCCAGGCGATCCAGCAAGCGGTAGATTTCCTCCAGTTCCTTCGTATCCCGGGCGCGGAAATATTTTCCTCCGGTCTTCTCTGCGATACCGCGCAGCGTGTCCTCATCCAGGTCCGCCGCCGGGTTGATGCGGCGCAGGCCGAAAAGATTCCGCACCAGCATGGCGTCCGCGCCGACGCCAATGGTGTAAATGCGCAGTCCTTCCCTGGCTGCCAGCTCCGCCGCTTCCAGCGGCGCCACGGCGCCCGCGGTATTCGCCCCGTCGGTCAGCAGGATGAGGACCCGGTCACCGCTCTTCTTTTCGCGCAGCCGTTTCACCGCCAGTCCAATCGCATCGCCAATGGCCGTGGCCTTGCCGGCCAGGCCGATGACCGCCTCGTCGAGCAACGTCCTGACCGTGGTGCGATCGAAGGTCAGCGGTGCCTGCAGGTAGGCCTGCTCACCAAACAGGATCAGGCCGATACGATCACCGATGCGGCGCGCAATGAAGTCTCCGGCCACCCACTTGGTCGCCGTCAGGCGATTGACGGTCCGGCCGCGGATCTCGAAATCCTCCTCGTCCATGCTGCCGGACAGATCCACCGCCAGCAGCAGGTCGCGGCCACTGACCGGGAGATCCACCGGATCCCCCAGCCACAGCGGCCGCATCGCGGACAGGATCAAGGCCAGCCACGCCAGCAGCGCCACGCACCAAAGCAGACGCCAGCCCCTGCGCGCACGGCTGAGGGTGTTCGCCTCGAAGGCGAAATCTCCCAGGTTCGGGACGCGCAACGCGGCATCGCGGGGTGGTGGCGCCGGCGCCAGCCAACGCCGCAACAGCCAGGGCAGCGGCAGCGCCAGCAACAGCCATGGCGATTCAAACTGGATCATGCTTCCCACCCGCCGCGCGCCGGTTCGCAGCCTCTAGCCAGGCCGCGCACAAATCCAGCACCGGGTCCAGTTCCTGGCGCGAGACGCCGGGCCGATACGGTGCCTGGATCAAGACGCGCCCGGGGCCGCGGCAAAATTCGCTGCCGCCGCGAACCTCATCCAGAAATTGCAGCCAGCCGTCACCGGTGAGGCCGGCCACCTGCCGGCGCGGAAACAGACTGATACAAACGCGGCGCAACAGGGCCGAGAGTTCCGCCGCCAGGTGCGTGGGTGCGGCGGATGAATCCGCGCGCAAGCGTGTCAACTCCAATCTTGCCTGCGCCACGGCGGATCGTTTGCGGCGCGCGCGCTTGTTCCACCAGACCAGGCACAGACAGGCGACAACAATGACGGCCAGCAGCGCCCACCAGCCGGGCGCCGGCGGCCACCACCCCGGCGGCGGCGGCAGATGAATTTCGCGCAGCGGCAACCCGGCCGGATTCATCGTGGCCGCGATCCTGATCGCAAACCTTCACGCAGCGTCGTGGCCGGATCCTGCTGCGTGCAATAACGCAGCAGATGCAGGCCGTGCTGACGCGCCAATTGCTCCAAGGCCGACTCCCGCGCCGCGAACCGGTGCGCGTATTCCTGCGCCTGGTTGCGGTCGAAGGTGTCCAGCAACAGTTCGGCGCTGCCATCACTGACGCGATAGCGGCCCGGCGGCGGCAAGTCGCGCTCCAGCGGGTCATAGATGAATACCAGCACGATCTCGTTGTGCTGCGCGAGCCGCGCCAGTTGCAAGCGGGCGCGCGCATCGAACCAGCGAAAATCGCTGAGCAGAAATACCAGGCTGCCGGGACGAACCACGCGCCGCAGGCGCACCAGTGCCCGCGGGCCGGCGTCTGCATCAGCGTCAGCGGCAACTGTCCCGCGCGTGACCCAGGCCGGGTGGGTCACCATGTGGCGGATGAAGCGCAGTACCGCCGGGCGGCCGCGCTGTGGCTTGAGTTCATGGTGTTCAGTATCGGAAAAGATCACGCCGCCGAAGCGATCGCCCTGGCCCGCGGCGCCCCAACCGATCAGGCTGGCCAGGTGCGCACCTGCCACGGCCTTGTAACGGCCGCGGGTGGCGAAAAACATCGACGGGCGAAAATCCACAAAGACGAACACCGGCCGCTCGCGCTCTTCACGAAACATCTTGGTATGCGGGCGCCCGGTGCGCGCGGTGACGCGCCAGTCAATGTTGCGGACATCATCGCCCGGTTGGTAGAGGCGGGATTCACTGAACTCCATGCCGCGGCCCTTGAACGGTGACAGGTAATCGCCGCCCTGGCGGGCCAGGACGCGGCCTTCTCCCAGCACCATTCCCTGCGCCAGGCGGCTCAATTGCACCAGCGCCGGGACGCTGATGCGGACCGGGTCGGACTGGTCTTGCATCACGGGACGGCAATACGGGCGATGAGCTCCGCGATGACGGTATCCGCGGTAACGCCTTCCGCCTCGGCCTCGTAGTTAAGGATCAAGCGATGCCGGATGACGTCATGAGCCACGGCCTGAACATCCTCCGGCCCGACGTAGTCGCGGCCCGCCAGCCAGGCGTGGGCGCGCGCGCAGCGATCCAGGTAAATCGTCGCGCGTGGACTGGCGCCGTACTGAATCCATTGCGACAGGTCGTTGCCATAGGCGCCGGGATTGCGTGTCGCCAATACGAGCTGGATGATGTAAGCCTCCAGGTTTTCTCCCATGTGGATGTCCAGCACTTCATCCCGCGCCGCAAAAATCGTCTGCTGACCGACTTTGCCAGTGGCGGCGGACGACTGCTGCGCCTCGCGATGCGCCTCGGCACGCGCCAGCGCCAGGATCGCCTTTTCTTCATGGGCCTCGGGGTAGGTGATCCGCACATGCATCAGGAAGCGGTCCAGTTGCGCCTCGGGCAACGGATAGGTGCCTTCCTGCTCAATCGGGTTCTGCGTGGCCATCACCAGGAACAATTCCGGCAGGTGCCAGGTGCGGCGGCCGACGGTGATCTGGCGTTCCGCCATGGCCTCGAGCAGCGCGGACTGCACCTTCGCCGGGGCACGGTTGATCTCGTCCGCCAGGACCAGGTTATGAAACAACGGGCCCTGCTGAAAATGAAAGGTGCCGTCCTGCGGCCGGTAGATCTCGGTGCCGGTCAGGTCCGCCGGCAACAGGTCCGGCGTAAACTGGACGCGATGGAAATCCCCTTCCAGTCCCTCGCCCAGCACCTTGATCGCGCGCGTCTTGGCCAGGCCGGGCGCGCCCTCCACCAGCAGGTGCCCGTCGGCCAGTAATGCAATCAACAGGCGGTTGATAAGCAGTTCCTGCCCGATGATGCGGGTGCGGACAAAGGCCGCGAGTTGCCGGATTTCCTCTTTTGCGGACATACTTCTTTCCTTGGTTATTACAGCAGGCGAATAGACCGGGGAAACGGGACAAGATTCACTGGCCCGGCGGGCCGGCACAAGCGGGTGACATCATTATTCCAGAAAGCTCCCGGGGGTGAGACGGAATATGAAAAAAACAAGGAAATTGCGCGGCGCACCCTCGTTCGCGCAGCGCCTGCGGGCCGGCGAGTACCTGCTCGGTACGCTGGTGATCACCCCGGCGCCGGAGATAGTCGAGACCCTGGCCGGCGCCGGGCTCGACTGGCTGTTCATCGACTGTGAGCACGGAGTGATCGATGCATCCCATTTTGTATCCCTGCTGCAGGCCGCGGGTTCCTGCCCGTGCGTGGTGCGCATCCCGGGGCACGACCCCGCCTGGATAGGCCGCGCCCTGGACGCCGGGGCCGCCGGCATCATCGCGCCGCGGGTGGACACGGCCGCGCAGGCCAGGGCGATCGTTGCCGCGGCGAAATATCCACCCCGCGGCACGCGCGGCATGGGCTTGTCCCGGGCGCATGGTTTCGGCCTGCGCCATGCCGACTACCTGCGGCGCGCCGACGACGAGACCGCGGTGATTATCCAGGCGGAAAGCCGGACCGCGGTGCGTAACATCGCAGCCATCGCCGCCGTCCCCGGCATTGACGCGATTTTCATCGGTCCCAACGACCTGGCCGCGAGCCTTGGCCAACTGGGACGGGTGGATGCCCGGCCGGTGGTTCAGGCAATCGACCGCGTCATGTCCACGTGCCGGCGCGCGGGCGTGCACGTCGGCTATTTTTCCGTCTCCGCCGCCGGCATGGGACAGGCGCTGGCCAACGGCGCGACCCTTGCCGCAGTGGGTTGCGAAACGTTGCTGCTGATCGGCGCCGTACGCGCCATGCGCGATGAAATGAATGCACTGCAACGCCGGTGACAACGGATGTATGCGACCTGCCCCAAATGCGGACATGCGGCCGGCGCAACCATGGAGGCATGCCCGGCCTGCGGCATCGTTTATGCAAAATGGCTGAAACGGCAACTGGGTACCGTCCCGTCGGCGACGGTAACCCGTGATTCAGCTTGCGCTGATCACCCGGGCTGCACCGACCGGCTGCTGGGCCAACTGCTGTACACAGAGGCAAAGGTTAATCCGTTCATTTTCTGGGGCCGCGCCTTGGTGTTCGTGGTAATGATCCTGTGGGGCTGGAAGTTTCTGCGCCTTGACTTTGTGCGCGATTTCGACGCCATCGGGCGCTCATTCATGCATCTTCCCAACCTGGTCTTTCACGAGGCCGGACACGTGCTGTTCCGGCCGTTCGGGTGGTTCATGACCATCCTCGGCGGCAGCCTCGCCCAGTTGCTGATACCGGGGATATTGATCGGGCTGTTCGTCTTCAAGTATCACAATCCCTTCGCCGCGGCGGTGTGCACCTGGTGGCTGGGCCAGAGCAGCATGGATTTGGCGCCGTACGTTGACGATGCCCTGGATCAGAAGCTGGTCCTGCTCGGCGGGCGCACCGGCGCGGATGCACCTGGCAATCACGACTGGAACAACATCCTGGCCGAATTCAATGTGCTGGAAAAACATCGCCAGTATGCCGACATCGCCGATACCGGCGGCAAGTTGCTCATCGTACTCGCGCTGATCTGGGGCGCGGTGCTGTTATTCCGGCAATATCAGAACCTTGAGCGAATCTGAATCGTGGCCTGCAATTGTCCACTTTCCAGTTTTTACTTTTCACTTGTGGCTTGTCGCTTGTAGCTGATCCTCATGTTCTCCCCCGCCATCTCCGAACTTCTTCGCAACCCGCTGCGCAAGATAAGCGTCCTGACCGGGGCCGGCATCTCCGCCGAAAGCGGCATCCCCACCTTTCGCGGACCGGAGGGATACTGGACCATCGGCTCCACCGTGTATACGCCGCAGGAGGTGGCCACCTACGCCATGTTCACGCGCCATCCCGAGGAGGTCTGGTCCTGGTACCTGTACCGTTTCACCGTGTGCCTGGATGCGGCCCCCAACGCCGGCCACCTGGCACTGGCTGAACTGGAGCGGAAACTGGGTGACCGGTTCACCCTCATCACGCAGAACATCGACAATCTGCACCTGCGCGCCGGCAACTCCCCGCAACGTACCTTCCAGATTCACGGCAACATCAATCACGTGCGTTGTGCCAACGAGTGCAGCAAAGAGATGCCGCTGCTGGCGGAACCGCTGCGGCGGCGGCGCGAGAGCCGCGATTTATCCGAGGCCGAATGGGCGCTGCTGCGTTGTGAGCGCTGCCGCGGCTGGCTGCGGCCGCACGTGCTGTGGTTCGACGAGTTTTACGATGAGGAACATTTCCGTTTTGAAAGTTCGGTGCGCGCCGCATCCGGCACGGACCTGCTGATCATTGTCGGCACCTCTGGAACCACCACGCTGCCCAATCATGTGGCGTCCATCGTGCATCAGCGTGGCGGCACCATCCTCGACATCAACATCGAGGAAAGCGCCTTCACGCCGCTGGCGCGGAGCAGCAACCATGGCGCGTTCATCAAACAGCCGGCGGCGCGCGCCCTGCCGGCGCTGGCCCGGCTGTGTCGGTGACGGCTGCGTATTTCAGGGGGCGATCTCCGGCGCCCGTTCCTCCCGCACCCAGCGCATCAGCGCCAGGCCCGCGGCCAGCAGGATGACCGTGGAGGCAAAACCGGCGCGCTGACTCTCGAATATGCGCGTGAAAAATCCCACCAGCATATGGCCGAGGAATGCGGTCGCGGTGCCGGACAGCGCGTACAGGCCGAAGAACTGGTTCATCATCGAGACGGGTGCGATGCGCGCCATCAGTGCGCGGCTGATGCAGAAGGCCGCCGTGATGGTCATGGCCAGCAGCATGAAGGTGACCAGGTAGACCACCTCGGGCAGCGTGCGGAAATACGGAAACGACCACAGCGGTCCTGCAGCGGCGGCGTCATGGGGAAAGAAGAACAGGATTTGCGTCGGCGTCGTCGAGACGGCGGCGATCATGCCCAGGCAGGTGATACCGACGCTGAGCTGGATGGTGCGTTTCGAGCCCAGGCGGCTGTCGAGCCAGCCGCCGACGAAGCCGCCGGAGATGGAAAACGGCGCCAGCACCAGCGCGAACAACAGCAGCGCGGACAGGTCCCAGGCGAATACACCGGCGGCATAAATACCGGAATAGGCGAGGATCGCCACCTTGCCGTCGGTGTAGAGCATGCGCGCCAACAGATACAACCCGATGTTGGACAGCTGCCGCGCGCGCTTGACGGTGATCCAGACCTGCGCCAGTCCCTCGCGTATGGCGCGTCCCGGTGAAATCCCGGTCGAAGGCCGGTCCGGTGTCCATAACAGCAACGGCACGATGAAGATCAGAAACCACACGCCCGCCACCGGCCCGGCGATGCGGCTGTGCTCGTAGGTGGCCGGGTCCAGGCCAAACAAGGGCCGATCAGGCAACAATCCGGCAATGTTTACGCCGGACGCCGGCAATGCGACACCGAACAGCATGACCAACATGGCGGTGAGTGTGCCCAGGTTCCCCACCGCAATGCCGAAACCGGACAGCCGCCCGACCTGCTCCGCACGGGCAATGAACGGCAACATGGCGTTGTGAAACACTTCGGTGAACTGGAAGCAGGTGGCAAGGATAACGATCAGCACCAGGATGACCCAGATGGGCAGGCCGCCCTGCCCGCCCGGCATCGCAAACCACAGCGCGATGCAGCACGCTGACATGACGCAGGCGATGGCGGCGAGCCAGGGCTTCCTTCTCCCCATGCGATCCGATATCGCCCCCAGCAGCGGCGCCAGCAGCGCCACGCAGATCCCGACAATGGTATTGGCCAGGCTCCACGCCTCCTGGCCCCGGACCGGGTCACCGATTACGGTGTTGGAGAAATACGGGGGAAAGACAAAGATGTAAACAAGGCTGATGTAGGGCGAGCGCGCAAATTCGAACAGCGCCCAGGAAATCTGTCCGCGCAGATCGGCGGGCGTGTCACCGGTGGCGGAAAATTCT
>MGYT01000124.1:13779-18366 GCA_001801865.1 Gammaproteobacteria bacterium RIFCSPLOWO2_02_FULL_61_13 | reverse complement strand
CGAGGGATACTGCCGTTTTGCCGGCAGTATCCCTTCCTGTGCGGGTAACCGACTAGAAGTTGTATTTCAGATTGAAGCCAAATTCCAACGGCCGGCCCGCGTAGTACAACGTTGCCAGGTTCTGGATGCCGGAAACATAGCCCTTGTCGAACATGTTGTTGGCCCAGAACGTCGCGGACCACTTGTCATTGGGCGCCATCAGGGTCAGGCGGCCATTGGCCAGCGTGCGATCATCGAGCTTCGCCAGCGGCGAATCCCAGAGCTTGGTCTTCAGGTCCGAGGTGTGCGACACGTCGACACGCGGCGTCAGCATGAAGCCCTCGAGCATGCCGGTCAGGTGGAAATCGTAGGAGACGCCGACATTGCCAGTGAACTTGGGCGTGAACGGCGTGCGCTCCCCGGACAGGTCAATGATCACGTCTACGCCGCCGTTGTCCAGCGTGCGGAACGGATCGACGACATTCTCGAACTTGCCGATGTCGCTGTGCATCCAGCCCATGCCCAGGTCCACGTGCAGATCGCTGACATGCGCCTGTGCGCTGAACTCTATGCCGTAAATCTCGGTGTTGCCGGGCGCATTGCGGTTGTCCTGCCCGATGACCACGTCCGTGGATTCGAAATTCACGTGCTGGTCGTTGATATCCATGTAATAGAAGTTCGCCTGCGTGCGAATCTGGTTGTCCATCCAGTTCGCCTTCCAGCCGGTCTCGTAATTCTTGACGTCCATCTCGTCGTAGATGCGGAACGGCGGGAAGATGTTGATGCCGCTGGGTACGTGGCCGCGCGAGAACAGGGCATAGGCGAAGTGCTGCTCGTTGATGGTCCAGTTCAGCGCCACCTGGCCGTCCACGGACCCTTCGTGCAGTTTGTTCGTGGTCGGCGGCGCGAACGGAATGACGGGTGGAGTGAAGCCGAACCCGAACGTGAACTCGGTGAACTGGGTCGTGAAGTAGTTCGTGTAACGTACGCCGCCTTCGATTTCCAGATTCGGCATGATGTCAAAGGCGACATGCCCGAACACGGACAGGTCCCGCTGCAATTCCTGCCACGGCGTCGCGAACCAGGCGAAGTCATTCGACGTGACGCCGGGGATCGGATCGCCTAGCGCGAAAACGTTGCCCCGGAAGGCGAATCCCGTGTGGTCGGTCGGGTCGTAATAGGGGATCTTGGTGTCCTGTTGGAAATAGAGGCCGCCGACGATCCAGCGGAAGCGTTGATCCTCGGGCGAGAGGACATTGATTTCCTGGGAGACGATGTCGAAATCGCCGTTGCTTGTGAACTGGTAGAACACCGGCAGGCTGGCGTTGAGGTCGAGGTTGTTGACCGTTTCCAGCTTCTGGTAGGCGCTCAACGATTTGATGCTGATGCCGTTGCTGAACGTATACGTGAGGTCGCCCACCACGCGGAAAGACTCGTCCTGGTAATCGATGTCACCGTTCTGCGGAACATCGTAGAGGTCAAAGCCGGGAGAGCTGACCACGTTGCCGCCGAAATCCAGGTCGTGGTAGTCCACCTTGACGATGCCGGTGAACTGGCTGTTGGGTTCCCATTTCACCGCAGCGCGGTAGCTGTTCAGGTTGCGCTCGCCCGGGTTGCCGGTGAAGTTGCCGGTGATGCTGTCGTAGTAATCATTGGCGCCGGTATGCTTGTAAGAGGCGCGCACGGCCAGCGTCTCGTTGATCGGGGCATTGACGATGCCGCTCACTTCCCAAAGATCGTTGTTGCCGATCCCGCCTTCGACCGTGGCCGAGAACTTCTCGAAACTGGGGTCCATGGTATTGATGAACACCGCGCCGCCCGCCGCATTCTTGCCGACGTAGGTGCCCTGCGGTCCGCGCAGGACTTCGATGGCCTCGATGTCGAAATAGGGTTCGGTCTGGAAATAGCCGGCGATGGTCGGCGCCCCGTCCCGGTAGATGACCACGCCGGAGGGGACGTCGATGTCCACCTGGGTGCGGCCGACGCCGCGGATGCTGAATTCATTCGCCGAACCATAACCGGCGATGGTCATGGACGGGGCGGCATACTGCAGGTCGTACAGGTCATAGACACCCTTGTCCGTGATGTCCTTTCCGGACAGCACGGACGCGGAGATGGCGGTGGTCTGCAGATCCGACGTGCGCCGTGTCGCGGTGACGACGACTTCCTCCAGTGGTACGGACTGCGCGGCAACATTCGCGTAAACAAGGGTCGCGGCACAGGCCAGCGCCATTGCAAAAACTTGCTTCGAGCGTGAAGTACGCAATTTCATGGTAAATCCCCCCACTGCGGCGGCGTTTTTATGAAGAACTTCAGATGGAATGCTAACATGTTAGCTGGCCATTATTCAAGGCTACAACCCATCCCGGTGCAGACCGCGGCGATACAGGCAAAATTGCCTGTGGAGGCACGGATTCTGCACCCTGCCCGGCCCTGAATAGCTGCCGTTAACGGGCCGGCACCCAGGATGTTGTTCAAAACTGACATGTTAGAAAGGTGCTGCCGGACCGATGCAGGCGCAGCTATGATAGGCGGTAGATCACCCATGCACGACACCGAAACGTCGAACCCGAGAACGGACCCGCAACGATGAGCAGGACTCATTCCCTAGCCGAATCACCCGAAGAGTCATCAAAATCGGAACGTGTTTACCAGGACCTGCGCCGTCGCATCCGGGAACTGGATTTGCTTCCGGGTTCGCGGTTGCGCAAGAACGAAATCGCACTGGAGTACGGCGTATCCCGCGCACCGGTCAGCGAAGCCATTGCGCGTCTCGCGGAGGAAGGACTGGTGGATGTGTTCCCGCAGAATGGGAGTTTTGTCTCCCCCATCCGGCCCGAAGATGTGCGCGAAAGCCTGCTCATCCGCACCGGGCTGGAAGTCGAGGCCATTCGGCGCGTAACCCAGGCCGCGAACGAGGAATTGCTGGCACAGCTCGAGGAAAACTACGCCGCCCAGGAGCAGGCGGTGAAGCGTAACGACATGGTGCGGCTGGACGAACTGGACGAGGCATTCCACGCCATCATCTTCGCCGCCACCGGCTCGCCCCGGGCCCAGCGTCTGCTGGACACCACGCGCGCGCTGCTGGATCGGCCGCGCTTTCACGCGCTGCCGGAGGATGGCCGGCCCAATGCAACGCTGGGCGAACATCGCCGCATCCTCGATGCCATCCGCACCGGCGACGTGGAACTGGCCGGAGCGGCCATGCGCGTGCATATCTCCATGGTGGCGCGCGCCATCGAGCGCGACGCCGCCCAGACCGAGAAACACCTGAAGTCAAAGGGCGTCAAGTGAATCCCGCCCCAGCCCGGCTCGACACCGGGCCGGGAATAACTCCATGAAACTCACGGGCGTCACTGTCACACCCCACGGCCGTGCATCGCCCGCGGATTCATGCAGCGTGGAATTGCACACGGATGCCGGCATCACCGGCATCACCATTATGGCCCAACGCCACCGCTCCGCCGTGGAGAAATTGTTCAAGGCCCTGTTGCAGGGACAGGAACCCAGGGCGGTTACCGGCCTGTGGGAAAAAATGAACCAGGCCCGTGGCGCGCGCCCCGAAGCGCGGGCCGCGCTGGATTTGGCATTGTGGGATCTGAAGGCGAAGGCCAATCACGAGCCCCTGTGGAAAACTCTGGGCGGCGCCCGTCCCCGGGCGAACATCCATGCCGCCAGCGTAGTTGCGCTGCCGTCCGACTGCGCGATCTCAAAGTGGACGGAGACCATGCTGCGCGCCCATGGTTTTCGTGGCGCCCGCTTGCAACTGGGCGGCGATGTGAAACGTGATGCGCAGCGCCTGGGCTTGGTACGCGATGCCCTGGCGGCAGTGACACACAACCCGGCGTTGATGATCCGCATGGGCGCCAACGCGACCCACGGCGAGATTCTGCGCCAGGTGCGCAATCTGGAACGGACATTTGACCTCACCTGGGTGGAGAACGCGGCGCCGGACCGGGATGTCAGCGCACTGAAGCGGGTGTCCGATGGCATATACGGCGCCGTATGCGCCGGCGGCAGACTCGATCAGTTGCACGACTTCCTCGTCTGCTTGCGCCGCCGCGCCGCCGATGTCATCCAGCTGGATCTGGGCCGCCTGGGCATCAGCGGCGCCCTGCAGATGGCTGACGCCGCCTTCGGTTACGAACTGCCGGTGACGTTGTGCGCGGCGCCGGGCAACGTGCACGCGCACGTGGCCGGCGTCATGCCGACGTTGATGAGCGTCGAGATACTGGATCCCACGCCCGGAAACGCGGCGTTCACCACGGACGTGCGCATCGAAAACGGCTGGGCCGTGGCCGGGGATCTGCCCGGCAACGGCATCGTGCTCGCGCGCAGGGGGCGGCGCTGACATGAAGATCACCGGCTACCGGGTCGAGAACTACGTCATGAAAATGGATCGGCTGGTGGGCGATGCCAACCTGCCGTCGGGCGTGGAGATGCTGCCCGGCTCGATCCTGTTCCTGGAGACCGACGAGAACATCACCGGCATTTCGCTCGGCTATGGCGGCGGGATCGAAGGCCTGTTTCCAGCGATCGAGGGGCGCGATCCGCGCGAGGTCGTGGCGCTGTGGATCAGGATGAACGATTTCCTGCACAAGGGCGGGA
>MGYT01000124.1:2916-13736 GCA_001801865.1 Gammaproteobacteria bacterium RIFCSPLOWO2_02_FULL_61_13 | reverse complement strand
TCGCCGATGAGCCGCTGTGGCGCACGCTGGGCGCGCGCGCCGGCCGGGTAAAGGCCTACGCCAGCGGCCTGGACTACTGCCTGTCCGACGCGGATCTGTTCATCTTTTACCGGCGCATGGCGGAACGCGGCATCGACAGCGGCAAGCTCAAGGTGGGACTGGACCTGAAGGCGGATCTGCGCCGGTTGGGGATCATGCGCGAGGCGCTCAGCATTGCATCCAAGCGGCCGGGTCTGATGATCGATCCGAATGAATACTGGTCGCCCAAGCAGGCCGTGCGTTACATCCGCCAGATCGAAAAGGAGTTCGACCTGATCTGGGTCGAGGAACCGGCGCGGCGGTGGGACTACGACGGCCTGCGCCTGGTGTCGCAACAGGTGCGCGCCGCCGTGGCCACCGGAGAGAACCTGCACAATCTCTCCCAGTTCTACCCGCTGCTGGCCAACGATGCGGTGGACATTATTAATGTATGGACCGGCCACTCCGGTGTCACCGGCTGCCGCCAGGTGGCGCACATGGCCCATGCCCACGGTGTGCCGGTCACCATGATGAACGCCCAGGCCAACTACATGGCCCACGTGGCGGCGGCCCTGCCCAATCACACCATGATGGAAGTGGTGGACCCGGGACGGGAACATTGCCTGACGTTCGACAACCATGTCGAGGACGGTTACATCATCCTGGGCGAGTCTCCGGGTTTCGGCATCGAGGTGGATGAAAAGAAATTGGAGGCGTTGCAACAGAACCCGCCCACGGGCCGGGGAAAATTTCCATTCCCGCGTCGTGAAGGCGCCGGCCGGTACATCGTCCCGCCGACGCCGGGCGAAGTACCGTGGCGGCAGGGGGAATGAATCGACTGGGCGGCATCCATCCCACCAGACACGGCTATAGATTCAGCGGCAAACCGTCTGTGCCAACATCCACGATCTGCACCGAGCCAGTCTCGACCTCCGTGACGTAGATCTTCTTCTCTCCCTGTTTGCCGAAGCAGAGGTTGGTCGGCATCGAGCCTTTGACCTGGATCCTCCTGACGACGTTTCTGTCCTTTCCCAACACCGTTATGTCGCCCTGTCCGAATACGGCAATGTATAAGTTGCCATCCGCCCCAAACTTCATTCCGTCCGGCCCTTTCAATTCCGCCGGGTTGAAATGTTCGATCACGTTGCCGAAGGTTTCGCGCCCGCCGCTGACGCGTCCGCGCTGGCAGAAGTAACGGTAGATGTTCCCGCTCAGGGTCTCGGCCACGTACAGGTGGCCGTCGGGACCGAAGGCAATGCCGTTGGTGAACAGCAGGCCGCGATCCACGCACTCCACGGCGCGCGTGTTGCGATCGATGCGGAACACACGGCCGTCGTATTTCAGGTTCCGGTAGTTCGGATCCAGTTCGCCGCCCGGTGCGATGACGTCCAGCGCGATGCCGGAATCGGTCAGGTACACGTCGCCATTGGGTGCGAACGCGAGATCGTTCAGGAACAGGAACGGCTCGCCGGCGCACTGGTCGGCAACCACTTCGTACTTGCCGTCCAGTTGCATTTTCAACAAGGCGCGCATCGCGGTCTCCGCCACCCAGGCGTTGCCGTCGCGATCCAGCGCCAGCCCGTTGGGGCGCCCGGTCCTCGCCAGCACCGTGCGGGTCTTGCCGTCCGCGCTGAAACGGATGACCCAGCCTTTAGCTGCGTCCATTTCGACAAACAGGAAGCCGCCGTCCGGCAACAGCACCGGCGCCTCCGGGAATCCGAGTTGATCTGCAAAGATGTTCATTGTTCCGGCACCCCCCACCCTGACCCTCTGCCCCGCAAGCGGTGGAGAGGGAATCGTTAAACAATCCTCACGCGTTATTTGACCCGGAACTTCTCGAGCGCCTGCTTCGTGAAATCCGTGCTGGCGCCGGGCTCGGTGGGCGTCAGGCACTTCCCGTCCTTGAGCCGGATCTGGTGGCGGAACGGACCTTCCTTCCAGAGCGGGATCACTTCCAGGTACCAGTGATTCGGGATCACCTTGACCAGATGCTGATGTACCTGCATCAGGTCCCCGGCATGGGGACAGACCCGGATGTTGAATGCATTGGCCATGGCCGCGACTTCCAGCCAGGGCGTGATGCCGCCGATCCGGCACACGTCCACCTGGATGATGTCCACGGCCTGACTCTCCATGTAGTCACGGAAGGCATGCGTGCTGTACACATGCTCGCCCAGGGCGATGGGGATGGACGTGCCTTCGTTCAGCAGCCGGTGTGAGCGGATGTCATCGGGGTGCAGCGGCTCTTCCAGCCACGACAGGTCCAGGTCTTCCAGCAGGCGCGCGCCATGGCGAGCCTGCATCAAATCCCATTTCTGATTGGCGTCCACCATCAGCAGCACTTTTTCGCCAATCGCCTTGCGCACCGCCGCCACGCGGCGGCGATCTTCTTTGGTATCCGCCAGGCCGACCTTCATCTTCAACGCCGTGTAGCCCTGGTCGATGAGTTTCAGCGCCTCGTCCTTGAGTTGCTTCACGGAATAGTTCAGCCAGCCGGCATGGGTGTTATAGATGGGAATGTCGCCCGCGCGCGCGCCGCCCAGCACCTGCCACAGCGGCCGCCCGGCGGCCTTGGCGATAATGTCCCAGAGTGCAATGTCCACCGCGGACTGCGCCATGGTCGTCGCGCCGGCGCGTCCAATCCAGTGCGCCTTGCCGAAATAAAGCTGCTGCCAGATCTCGCGCACGGCGTGCGGGTCCCTGCCCTTCAGTTCATCCACGAACAACGTATCAATGACCTCGCGGATGACACTGCCGCCATGGCCGACGGTGATGGTGTAGCCGGTGCCCGTGATTCCTTCATCCGTGGCAATGGTCAGGCCGACGAACTCCAGGTGCGTGACGGACTGCATGCTGTCGGCGATCTCGGAGCCGACGGGCACGTTGAGCAGGAAACTTTTTGCGGAGGTGATTTTCATTGGCGAAGGGACAAAATGTTTTCACGCCTTACGCTTCACTGCCGGCGGATTCATCGGGTATCCCCTTGCGGCGTAATCGAAGTTTCCAATCTCGTGACCCCGCGGCGTCCCCGCGGCGGGCGGGCAGGAGTAATAGGCGCGGATTTCGGTGATCAGGCCGCGACTGGAGAAGATATACCATTCATCGCCGCGCAGGTGGACCCCCTGTTTCGGTTTGAAATGGGTCCATTCGATCACCGCCTCCAGCTTTGGGGCGTCCACGATGATGCGGTCGATGGTCCAGATGGATCCCAGGTTCCGGACCGCCGTGACCCATCCTTCGGCGATGGCGCGCGCACCGACAAAGGTTCCCTGCGGGGCGCCGGCAGGAAAATAATGCACGGCGTCCGGTTCGAAACAACCGCTGATCTTGCCGGCATCGGCCTCGTTGCAGGCATCAAAATATTCCCGGATGGTCGCCTCGAGGCCGGCCGCCGTGATGTTCCGCATGATTGAATCCTCCGTGTCCCCTGAAGCCGTTGAACTTAATCCTCAAGTTCGCCTGATGTTCGCAATGGCGGGCGCGCCTGTCAGCGCCACTGATACGCTGCCGAGTCCCGCGATGCGGCCGTCCACGCGCTGATGCCCGCCGATGCGGTAGGAGCGAGTGCAGGTGCCGGGCAGCACGACGTCGCCGGGTTCCAGCGCCAGGCCGAATTCGGAGATCTTCCGCGCCAGCCACGCCACGCCGTTGGCCGGATGACCGAGGATGGCGCGCGTATTTCCGGTCTCGACCACGACCCCGTCCACTTCCAGCTCGGTGTGAAGATTCGCCAGGTCCAGTCCCGCGGGTCGGACCTTCGCCGCGCCGAGGATCACCTGCGCCGAAGAGCCATTGTCCGCCACGGTGTCTTGCAGCTTGACGCGCCAATTGATGATGCGGGAATCGATCACTTCAAAACACACACTGATGTACTCCGTGGCGGCGATGACGTCGTTGATGGTCAGATCCGGGCCGCTCAGACGCCGGCCCAGCACGAAGGCCGGCTCGACTTCTATCTGCGGGTCAATGAGCGCCGCGAGATCCAACGGTTGCTTTTCATCATGGAACATCGTGTCGAGCAGATGACCGTAATCCGGCTCGCACACATTGAACAGTTCCTGCATCGCCTTTGCAGTAAGTCCGATCTTGTGGCCGAGCACGCGCTCCCCGGCCGCAATACGGCGCTCCACATTTTTCCGCTGGATCAGGTAGGCATCATGCACGCTGAGGCCGGGGCAGGAATCGGTCAACGGCAGGATGGGACGCCGCTGCCGTTCGGCCGAGAACAAGGCATCCGCAAACCCTTCGATCACGCCGGCGCCGGACGGAGGCGCCGCGTTGCGCGACGTACTGCCGTCAATCATGTCGCTTCTTTCCGGCCGTCCCGTGTCGGGCCTGCGTGACCACGGCACGGGCGCCACTGGATAACATGCGGCCATCGAAACTGATGCATTGGAGCGCGAAGCGCCGGGCCGCCCATTCGCCGGACCGCGCCGGGTCGTCGATGTAAATTCCCAGTCCGATTTCGCGCGGTACTGACTGCGCCATCCGCTCCGCGGCGGCGTACACCTGCGCGCTGCCGGGCGCCACGCCCAGGGACAGCGCCAGATCATACGGACCCACGAAGATCGCATCGATGCCGGGAACGGCGGCAATGTCGGCGACCCGTGCGAGGGCCCCCTGACCCTCGATCTGGACCACGACAAAGGTCGCTTCATCCATCATCGCCAGGGGTTCGGTCAGGGAATCGTATTTCGTCACCGGAGAAAAGCCCCGGTTGCCCACCGGCGCAAAGCGCGCCTGTTCCACCACCGCCCGGGCGCGCTCCGGTGTTTCCACGCGCGGCACCATGATGCCGTTCGCGCCCATATCGAGGATCTTGCCGATAAGGCCGGCATCCTCTCCCCACGGACGCACCAGCATCGCGATTCCGGCGGCCTGTCCCGCGACAATGAGAAATTCAAGACCCGAAAAGTCCAGCGCGGAATGCTCCATGTCCAGCACCACGAAATCAAAACCTGCCAGCGACAGAGCCGCCAGCGTGGAGGGGTCGGGGTGTTCGATGACAAAGGTGCCGAGCGCCAGTCCCGCCGCGACCCTCCGGCGCAGCTGGATGCCGCGCAGCAACGATTTGGAAATCGTTTCCGCGCCGGCGTTATCCACCGCCAACGGATTCTTCCAGTGCATTACGGCGTCAGGTTTCTCGCTCATTTACCGGCTTGTCCAGTCAATCTCATTGCGGTTTGCGTGCAGCGGCGCACTGCGCCCCTCGACCAGAAGATCGGTGCTCCGCGGACGCGAATTACGGAAAGGCACTGCATGAGATGCTAACATGTCAGCGGAACCTGGATCAACGATCACGGGCCGCCAGGTGGCTGGCGGCACTGGGTAAAACGCCTGTACTTTTGCCGAAGTATTGGCGATTTGACCCCGCAGCCGCACTTCAGACTCATCCGTTCCAAGCTGGTTGCAACCGATTACTGACATGTTAGATACTAGGAAACACCGCACCCGGCTGGGGCGGCCCTGCATATATTTAAGGAGTGACTGCATGCCCGCAGTATTGCACGCATCCGATCGACGGACGTTCGTGACCCGTGCCGGGCAGTCGCTTTCCTTTTCCGCCCTGGGGTTCGGTTCGGCGCCGCTCGGCAACTACCTGCGCGCCTTGAGCGAAAAGGAATGCGATCAAACCCTGGCCTCAGCCTGGGACAGCGGCATTCGTTACTTCGACACGGCACCGCTCTACGGACTCGGTCTGTCCGAGGCACGCGTGGGACGATTGTTGAAGCAGAAGCAACGCTCCGAATACGTCATCTCGACGAAGGTAGGACGGCTGCTGCAACCCTGTGCGAAGGAGGAAGTCAACGGCATGTTCTTCGTGAGCACGCCGCAGGTGCGCTTCTATTATGACTATTCGTACGACGGGGTGATGCGATCCTTCGAGGACAGCCTCAGGCGCCTCGGACTCGATGCCGTGGATATCCTGCTTGTGCATGACGTCGATGCATTCAATCACGGTGGCCGCGAGGGCTCCGAGGCTCGCATCCGGGAACTGATTGATACCGGGGGCTGGAAGGCGCTGGCCGAATTGCGCGACGACGGCGTCGTTTCTGCGATTGGCACAGGGGTGAACGAATGGCAGCCGTGCGCGCGGCTGCTCGAACTGGTCGACCCCGACCTGTTCCTGCTCGCCGGGCGCTACACGCTGCTGGAACAAGAGCCGCTCGACACGCTGTTCCCGGAATGCGGCAGGCGCGGCGTGGGCATCGTCGCCGGCGGCCCGTACAACTCCGGCATCCTCGCCGGCGGCACGACATTCAACTACGCCAAGGCGCCGCCCGAAGTGGTGGCGCGCGCGCGTGCGCTGGATACCGTCTGCCGCCGGCACCGTATCGCGCTGCCCGCGGCGGCATTGCAGTTCATCCTGGCACATCCCCTGGTCGTCAGCGTCATTCCCGGCGGACAGAACGTGACTGAAACACGCCAGAATCTGGCGGTGCTGGATGCGCCGATCCCCGCGGCGCTCTGGCAGGAACTGAAATCGGAAGGCTTGCTGCATGCGCAGGCGCCGGTACCGGTGTAGGTCCCGCCATGCGTGCGCACAATATCCAGCTGATTGCCCTCCTGCTCCCGATGCTGGCCGGTTGCATGCCCGGAGCAACGGCGGTGAAATCCACCGAGTACCTGGGGCCGTTCACCGGCGACGGTGCGGCGCTGCACCCGGACAACGTGAAGCCGTACCTGATCGCATATTACGGCACCGACCTCGGCTTCACGTATTCGCACGGCGGCCGGTTGCACTTTCTGTTCGGGGATTCGTGGGCCACGGAGGCCTATGCCCCCATCGAGGCATCGACGGGTTCCCGGTTCGACGACGGATTCGGAACGATTGATCCCGCCGCGGTGCCGGGTCCGGCGGCCATCGCACGCGGGAACCTTCCGCCGATCCGTCTCGGGCAGAATCCCGGCACCACCGAGATGTCCGCCATCGACCCGGGTCACGTCATGGATCTCGGCAAGACGCCGATGGGAGGCTTCAGCAACGGCGCCGACGAATTCGGGATATTCAATATCGGCAAGCCGCTGGGTTGCGCCACGGACGCGGATTGCGCGAACGGGCTCACCTGCGACGGGACGCTGGGCTACCTGGGCGCCAGGTATTTTCAGGAAGAAAACCTGACCCTCGCCTGCCGGGAAGGCACGCCCGCGTGCATCGCGGATACGAAATACGAAGCCGGCGCGCCGGTGCCGGGCAGCGGTTTCTGCGTCGACGAGACCAGCGCGATGCGCGGGGGTCGTATCTCCAACCTGCTTGGTCCCATGGGATTGCGCACGCTTGTCGGTTTGCGCGATCCGGATGCGCCCAAACGATATCGTCATACGCGCACGTGGCTCACGAACAAATTCATGAACGTGACCGCGCGCACGGTGCAGGATTTCGACCCGGCGCGCGCCGCGGCCCGGCAGGATTACCGGCCGGCGACAGGTTCGGGCACCAACCGGCGCGTATTCCTGTGGGGCCGTCCGGGGTTTATCGGCGTGGCTGCCAATGGCCGCACGATGCCGCTGTACTTTGCCTATGCGGACATGCCGGAGGGTCCGGGGTTCGCATGGAAACTGCATTATTACGCCGGCGACACGAACGGCGCGCCGACATTCAGCCCGGAAGAAAAGTCCGCGGCGCCCGTCGACCTGGACTCGGCGCGTGCCGGCGTGCAGCCGGAAGAAGTGCATGACATCGTGAACCAGACGAGCGTCGCGTGGGTCGCACCATTGAAGAAATGGGTCATGTTCTACGGCGGCGGGCTCACCAGCCTGCTCAGCGCGGTACTGGCCAACTGCGGCGTGCTGGAGTTGTTCACCGGCGCCGAGTGCCGCGACGTCGACATGGGCAACGGTGCCGTGCGCATGCGCACCGCCGACAATCCCTGGGGACCGTGGTCACCGCCCCAGGACGTGATCGTCGGCGGCAAGCCCGCCGACGGAGCCTCCGGCCAGTTCGGTCCCGGCGGCGCGTTGCGCCATCCCGCGTGCACCGACGCAACCTGCGCCCCGCACAGCGACATGTTCGCCTATCACGCGGATGAATATGGATTCTTCTACAGCGCGAACATCATCGAGGAATGGATACGCGAGGTTCCGGGCGGGGTGGATATTCTCTGGAACGCTTCGACTTGGGACCCATACCGGGTCGTCCTGTTACGAACACGGATTGGCAAGTGAAAAGTCAAAAGTGAAAAGTGAAAGGAAAACAAAGCGTGGCACCGGCAGCATCCTGCCCAGGCTTTGTGTTTTCACTTTTAACTTTTCACTTTTAACTTTCGGCTCCGCTTCAACCGCCGATCCACTCCCGGCCGGCACCGAGGTAATCGGGCCGTTCACCGGCCACTACGCCCCCCTGCACCCCGACAATCTCGCACCCCGGATCAAGTACTACGGTACCGACCTGGGGTGGAGCTATGAACATGCCGGGAAGATCCATTTCCTGTTCGGCGATACCAACGCCACCGAAAGCGACGATCGCATCCAGGCGTCCACGGGCGGTGTCTTCGATGACTGCTTCGGCACCATCGACCTGGCGGAGTGGCCGGACCCGGCGCGCATCTCGCCGCAGAACATCCCGCTCATCAAGCTCGGCCAGAATCCCGGCACCGATGAGGCCTCGGCCATCAATCCCGGCCATGCGATGGAGGGATTCAAGACACCGATCGGCGGATTCAGCAACGGCAGCCGCGAATTCGGAATCTTCTACACCTCCAAGCCGCGTGCCTGCCGCGCCGACGCGGACTGCGGCAGCGACCTCGGTTGCGACACCGGCCTGGGATTCGTGGGTGAACCGTGGACCAATGACAAGGGCGGAACCTTCGGCTGCATCGACGACAGTCCCGGCTGCGCGCCGGATCCGCTGACGGACACGGCGGGCACGCCGGTCACCGGCAGTGGACTCTGCATCGACAAGACCAGCAGTTTCTACGCTGACACCGATGCCGGGCGCATCGGTGCCATCGCAATGAAGCATCTGGTCGGGATCCGCAGCACTTCCGATCCGCGTCTCTACACCGACACGCGCACGTGGCTGACCAACAAGTTCGCCAACGCCGCTGCGCGCACGGCCAGCGATTTCGACCCGTCACGGGGCGCCGGCGGCAAGGCGGACTACCGTCCAGCGAAGGGCGTTGGCGGCAAATCCAGCGTCTTTCTGTGGGGACGCCCCGGGTTCATCGGTATCGCCGCCGCGGGCCGGCCGCTGGGACTCTATTTTGCCTATGCCAACCTGCCCCCCGGCCCGGAATTTTCATGGACACTGAATTACTTCACCGGACTGGACGCGAATGGGGCCCCGCGCTTCAGCCGCAACGAACGCGATGCGGTTGCCATCGACCTGGACTCGACCCGTGACGGCGTTCAGCCGGGTGAAGCCCACGACATCGTGGACCAGATGAGCCTGTCCTGGGTCGAACCGCTGAACAAATGGCTGATGCTCTACGGCGGCGGGATGGTCAACATACCGGCACCGCCGGTGCTGCCCAATTGCGGCGTGCTGGAATTCTTCACGCGCTCGGACTGCGTCAAGGTCGTCATGGGAAACGGCGCCATCCGCATGCGCAGCGCCGATCATCCCTGGGGGCCCTGGTCGCCGGCGCAGGACGTGCTCGTCGGCGGCGACCCGAACCGCATCCCACTCGAATACCAGTACGCCCCCGGCGGCGTGTTGCGTCACCCGGCCTGCACCGCCCCGAACTGCGTCACGCACACGCATTCGATGGAGGCTTCGCCGAACGAATACGGCTTTCTCTACGGCGCAAACATCATCGAGCAGTGGACGCGACCGGCGGGCGACGGCGTGGACGTTATCTGGAATGCGTCTACCTGGGATCCTTACAGGGTTGTACTTCTCAGAACGAGGATAAAAAAGTGAAAAGTGCAAGGTTGAAAGTGGAAAGTGAAAGGAAAACAAAAATCCGCGCAGGTCGCTTTATCAGTGGATTTCTGCTGTTCTCTTTTCACTTTCCACTTTTGACGTTCAGCTCTCAAGCATCGGCCGACCCGAAGGCGGCGGAAACAGTCGTTCTCGGACCCTTCACCGGGTTCGACGCGCCGCTGCACCCGGACAACACGAAACCCGCGCCGATTGCCTATTACGGTACCGACCTGGGATGGAGCTACGCCCACGGCGGGAAGATTCACTTTATCTTCGGCGACACGCACAAGAACGAGAAGGGGGAAGGCCTCACGCCCACCCATGACGATTCTTTCGGCACCATCGATCTCGCCGACTGGCCGGATCCTTCGGTCATCGGGCCCGGCAACGTGCCGCGGATCCGGATGGGTCAGGTGCCGGGCACGACGCAGGTGATCACGATCGACACCGGCCAGCCCATGGAGGGGCTCAAGACGCCGGTCGGCGGGTTCAGCAACGGCACGCGCGAGTTCGGGATGTTCATCACCGGCAAGCCCCGGGCCTGCCGGACCGACGCGCAATGTCCGACCGGCCTAGTCTGCGACACCGCGCTCGGCTATTTCGGCGCGCGGCCCGACATCCAGCCCGGCCTGTCGCTCCCCTGCGCGGAAACCTGGGCCGGTTGCAACGCCGACACGCTCGCGGACGAGTCCGGCAAACCCGTTGCCGGCAGCGGGATCTGTGTCGATCGCGGCAGTTCCATGTACGCCGACTCGGAGTACGGCCGGGTCGTTTCGTCGGCCATGCAGTTGCTGGTGGGGATCCGCAATGAGACGAATCCGGGCAAGTACGACGACATCCGCTCGTGGCTGACCAATCGCTTCATCAATACCGCCTCGCGGCCCGTGGCGGATTTCGTGCCGGAACGCGGCGCGGGCAGGAAAAACCAGGACTACCG
>MGYT01000124.1:0-2898 GCA_001801865.1 Gammaproteobacteria bacterium RIFCSPLOWO2_02_FULL_61_13 | reverse complement strand
CGCAAACCCGCGCGTACTGCTGTGGGGCCGCCCGTGGTTCAACGGCGTCAACGTGAAGAACCAGACCGCCGCGATGTATTTCGCCTATGCGGACATGCCGGCCGGTCCGGGCTTCGACTGGAAACTCTTCTATTACACGGGCAGCGCCGCGGACGGGACCCCGCAATTCAGCGACAACGAGACGGATGCCGTGCCCGTGGACCTGGATTCGACCAGGCCGGGCGTCCAGCCGCAGGAAATCCACGACTGGGTCCAGCACATGAGCATCGTGTGGATAGAGCAACTGAATAAATGGGTCATGTTCTACGGCGGCGGCATCAGCGAGGTGGCGAACGAAAAATTCGGTCTGCCCAACTGCGGCATCGCCGAGGTGTTCGCGCGCACCGAGTGCAAACACGTCGTCATCGGCAACGGCGCGTTGCGCATGCGCACCGCGGATGATCCGTGGGGACCCTGGTCGCCGCCCCGGGACCTGATCGCCGGCGGCGATCCGGAACGGGTGCCCCCGGAGGAACAGTATGCGCCGGGCGGCGCGCTCTATCACCCTGCCTGCGCCGGCGCAGGTTGCCAGGCGCGGTCGCTGCAATTTCCCGCAATCGATAACGGCTGGTTCTACGGCGCCAACATCATCGAGGAATGGATAAGGCCGGTGGCAAACGGCGTGGATGTTGTCTGGCTGGCTTCGACGTGGGATCCGTACCGGGTGATCATGCTGAGGACAAGGATCAACAAATAGCGAACAAAAAATCAAGTTACGGAAGAGAAGTCACGCGCGCGACCGGGTCCGGACGATTGCCCGGGCACTGCCTGTCAATCGCTACCACACGGCATACGTGATCACGAGCATGGCCATCACCAGTTGGAACAGGAAGGTAACCCAGAGAAAGAAGTGCACCGGCGCGGACGAACGGACGCGGTCATCCATGACGTTCCGCTGCAACCATATGGTTGCGCCGCTCTGCAACGGCAGCAGCAGGGCTCCCATCAGTGCGCCGACGGTCAGCAACATGATTGGGTTCGGATTGAGCAGGTAGAAGAAGAGGCTCGCAACTGGCAGCGCGGCACCGACAACCTGCGTCCAGCGGGTCCGCGCGCCAAGGTTGCGCCGGTCGATATATCCGAATTCGATGAGGTAATCCGGCGCGTAGCGGCTGATGCCACCGGTCCCGGCCAGCACGCTGGAATACAGGATGCAGAAGGCGGCGGCGCCGAACAGCCAGAACGCCCAGCCGCCGAGGGTCTGGGTGAACATGGCCGAGAGAACCGAGACGGTTTCCAGTCCCTGCGGGCGAAGCCCCTGGACGTGCAGCACACCGGCGCCAAGCAGGAAGAATGGCAGCGTCGCGCAACTCAGTATCAGGAGCGTCACCCAGACATCGAACTGCAGCATGCCGATCCAGCCCCGGGCGCGGTGGAGCCACGCCGGGTCGCTTCGATTGCCGCCGGTGAAGCTGGTGTATCCCTTTTCGATGCACCAGTACGGGTAAGAGGCGAGTTCGGCCGAGTTGACCCCGGTGGAACCGTACATGGCCAGGGCCAGCACCAGATGTTCGGCGGGAAGCGCGAAGTCAAGGCCGGGGGCTAGATCCTGCCATGCAAGGCGATAGTCGGTGAACTGCATGCTGACCACAGATATGACGGTCGCCGCCGTGAACCCGGCGACCAGCACCAGCAGAACCCGTTCGAGCCGGAGATATGACCCGTTGTACAGGATCACGGAGGTGAGCAGCGCGATGAACGTGGAGCTCCAGCGGGAGTCAATCCCGGGCAGGAACAGGCTGATGGCCTGCCCCGTGCCGCCGATGATCCCGCCGACGCCGATGACGCCGGGGATGAAGGCCGCTAGGCTGAACCACAACGTCCAGGACACCGCACCGCGCGGGCCGGGGATCCTGCCGGGTACCCTGTTGAGCGCGCGCAGGTACGTGTCACCGGATGCGACGACGTACCGTCCGAATTCCGCCTGCACGATGGACTTGCTCCAGCACGACATCAGAACCCACCACAACAGCGCAAACCCCGCCGCCGCACCGAGGCTGGACGTCAGGATCAACTCCCCGGATCCGACGATGCTCCCGGAAATGACGACACTCGGCCCAAGGTGCCCGAGCCGGGACCTCCAGGTGGCGGGCGGCGGGCGCTCCCCGCCCTCACGAACCGTGTAGGGATCGATCACGGATTCCGGAACCTTGCGGTGAACCGTTCAACCCATTGCGGCAAAGGCGCGTCGATGGATTTTTGCATTTCGCTGCGGCCGGAGCGGAGTTCCTTATCACCCTGTCAATCGGCTGGTGCCAGGAGAAGATCATGAGACTGACTGCAACCTTGTTCGTGATGTGCCTCGGTGCAGCTTCCGTTGTTCACGCCCAGGACCGATCGGGACCGCCATTCGACGACATGATGCGCCTCACGGACACGACGACGGCCCGCGTCTCGAGCTTCGATCGGACCGGAGCCAACACGGATTACCTTCCAATCGCGCCGGGTGCGACGCTGGAACTCGCCCGCCTCGAAGGCGCGGGCGTGGTACGGCACCTGTATTTCAGCATTCTCGGCGGCCGGCACTACCTGCGCGACCTCGTGCTGCGCGCGTACTGGGACGGCAGCGACGTTCCCTGCGTCGAAGTGCCGTTCGGCGATTTTTTCGGTCTCGGCCATGAACGCCCGCGCTTCTATACCTCGCTGATGGTAACCGTGAATCCCGGCGATCTTGGCGTATTCGGCACTTACGGATTCAACGGCTATTTCCCGATGCCGTATGCGCAGGGCGCGAGATTCACGCTCACGAACGAGGGCGCCGAACCCGTCGCAGCCGTGTGGTACCACATCGAATACGAGCGGATGGTTGCGCTTCCGGAGGGGCTCGGCCGCTTTCACGCTTCCTGGAACCGGAAGAAC
>MGYT01000123.1:43077-52375 GCA_001801865.1 Gammaproteobacteria bacterium RIFCSPLOWO2_02_FULL_61_13 | reverse complement strand
GTACCCGAAGAGCCGCGGGCGCGTCACGCTGGCCGGTCCCGATCCCCATGCGAAGCCGCTCATCGATCCGAACTTGCTGGGGGATGAAGCCGACATCGAGCCGCTGGTGCGCAGTATCCGCATCTCGCGCAAGATCTTCGCCGCGCCTGCGTTCGCGCGTTATGCGGGCGTGGAGTTCGCGCCCGGGCCGGCGGCGCAGAGCGACGAGGATTTGAAGACATATATAAGGAGCAATGCCGTCACCGTGCATCACCCGGTCAGCACCTGCCGCATGGGGCAGGGTGCGGATGCCGTGGTGGACGCGGAATTGCGCGTGCACGGCATGACGGGTTTGCGCGTGGCGGATGCCTCCGTATTCCCGTCCATCATTGGCGGCAACACGAACGCGGTGGTGGTGATGGTGGCGGAAAAGGCCGCGGACCTCATCCTCGGCCGGCGGGCGCCGGCACCGATAAATCCGCAGACTTGAAATATGAACTTTGATGTGGGGCCGGCTTTACGCCGGCCCTCATTAATCGGCCGGGATAAACCCGGCCCCACAGGAACGGAGGCATCGGCATGGCAAAGGAACACATGAAGACCTGGACCATCGGCAAGGTGGAGGTGACGCGCATCGTCGAGGTCAACGGCCACACGGACCCGCTGTCCTTCCTGCTGGAAGGCGGCAGCGCGGAATTGATGAAGCAGTACGACTGGCTGTTCCCCCATTTCGCCACGCCCGAGGGCGACATGCGTATCTCGTTCCAGTGTTTCGTCGTGAAGACGCCGACGCACCGCATCATGATCGATACCTGCATCGGTAACGACCGCCAGCGCCGCTTCGACATCTTCAACAACATGAACACCAGCTTCCTCGCCGACATCGCGGCGGCCGGTTGTCCCGCCGAGTCCATCAACACCGTGCTGTGCACGCACCTGCATTTTGACCACGTCGGCTGGAATACGCACCGCGTCAATGGCAAGTGGGTGCCGACATTTCCGAATGCGCGCTATTTGTTCGGCAAGACCGAGTGGGAACACTGGAAGACGATGCCGCGGGAGGGGAACGAGGAATCGATGCACCTGGTGGATTCAATCGATCCGATCATTGCCGCCGGTCTGGCGGAGTTCGTCGATACCGATTTCAAGATCATCCCCGGGGTGCGGTTGATCCCGACACCCGGCCACACGCCTGGCCATGTCAGCGTGCATATTTCCTCGGAGGGCAAGGAGGCGGTCATCACCGGCGATCTGATGCATCACCCCGTGCAGATCGCGGTGCCGGAGATGAAGGGAAATTTCTGCATGGACCCGGTTCAATCCGGGAAGACCCGTCGCGCCTTCGTCGAGCGTTACGCGAACCAGCCGACGTTGATCATCGGCAGCCATTTTCCCGATCCCACCGCCGGCTGGATCGCCAGCGACGAAAACGGCTGGGCGTTTAGGACTGATCCTTCAGGAGTTTGAGCAGATCGTATTTCTTCTGGCGCCGGCCCGCCTCTAGCTTCACCCGCTCCGGATCAAGCGGGATATCCGGCAGGCCCGCCAGCATTTCGTCGTAGGCCTCGCGGATATCCTGGTCAACTTCCCGGTGGGAGAGAATGTAGAACCGGTTTTGCCGCACGCACTCCAGCGTGCGCTCCGCCACCTGCATGGGATCCATGCCCATGGGCAGCACCTTGCGGAACAGTTCGCCGGTGCCGGCCCGTTGCGCCAGCACCGTGTCATCCACCTTGCCCAGGAAGCGGGCGGGGCGGTTCTCTTCGCTCTCGTACAGCCGCGTGGATACGGTACCGGGGCACAACACGGATACGCCGATGCCATACGGCGCGAGGTCGAAGCGCAGCGCGTCGGACAGGCCGCGGATGGCGAACTTGGTCGCCGAGTAGATCGCGGTGCCGGGGCCGGTGATGATGCCGGCCACGGAAGACGTGTTGACGATATGACCGCCTTCACCATGAGCCTTGATGCGCGGGATGAACGTCAGCACGCCATTGAACGTGCCCAGCAGGTTCACGCCGACGACCCAGTCCACGTCTTCAAAAGTCGCCTGGTCCATGGGCCGGATGATATTGACGCCGGCGTTATTGCACAGCAGGTGTACGTTGCCGAACCTGCGTTCCGCAGCATCGGCTGCCGCCGCCATGGCCTTCCGGTCGCAGACATCCAGTTGGATCGCCAGCACGTTGGCGCCATCTTTTTCCAGCACGGCAACCGCCTCGTCGAGATGATCCCGGCGCAGGTCGGCGATCACGACGTTCATCCCGGCGCGCGCAAATACCTTCGCCAGCGCAAGGCCGATGCCGGCGCCGCCACCGGTGATGAAGGCTGTCTTCCCGGCGACGTCCTTCACGACTTCGCCACCATCTGGCTGACGTGGTAGCTGTCCATGTATTCCCTGAGGTGATAAATCAGGCCGTCGCGGATCTCGATGACCCAGCAGTACTTGTTGTCATACTTTCGCCCGTCCACGAACGTCCCGGTTCCATGGGTCTCGCAGGCGACCAGGTCGCCCTGTGCGATGACGGTCCTGATCTGAACCTTCGGGTCACCGGGCTTGAACATTCCGCGAATCGGTGCGAGGAACTTGTCGATGATGTAATCGCGGCCCTTGTGGGTGCCGGCACCGGGAATGCCGGTGACCATGACCTCCCATTTGGCGCGCGCGTGCCACATCGGCCGCAATTTCTCGAGGTCGCCACTGCTCAGTGTCTTGAAGAACTTTCTTACGATTTTTTCATTTTTCTTTCTGGTTCCCATCAGAGTGCCTCCGGTAATGGTATGGACTGTATGCGGTACGCGAAATTTTAAGGGGCCGGCTCGGCATCCAGCCGCACGGCGATGCCTTCCAGTTCCGGCGACGCCGCGGCGTATTTCTGCATCACCAGCGGATCGTGGCCCGGGATGATGTGCCGCGGATCATCAACCAGCGTGCGCAACCGCTGCCAGCCGTCCACCATCTCGGTGACATCGGCGACGATGGGAAACGGCCGCCCCTCATTCATGTTGGCGGCGTAGTGGCTGGCATCGGAGGCCAGCACCAGCCAGCCCACCCGAGTCCAAAGACGCACCACCTGCAGTCCCTTTGTGTGGCCGCCGACGTGATGCACGGAGAGCCCCGGCGCCAGCGCGGCATCGCCGTCGTGAAACTCGACGCGCCCGGCGAAGACGTTGTGCACCATGGCCGCCACTTCGCCGGCGTCATAGGCACCGGAGAAAAACGGCCAGCGCATATAGCGGCCGGTGGCGTAGGCCATCTCCCGGTCCTGCAGGTGAAAGCGCGCCTTGGGAAACAGGTCGAAATTACCGGCGTGATCATAGTGCAGGTGCGTGATGATCACGTTTTCGGCGGCTGCGGCGTCGACGCCGAGCAGGCGCAGACCCTCCACGGGTGATCGAAGGAGGGTCCGGCGGCGGCGCTGGGCGGCCGCCGCGTTGAACCCGGTATCGATGACCCAGGCCTGGCCGGCATTGCGCGCCAGCCAGACAAAATAGTCCATGTGCATCGCGGCCTCATGGGCATCGGCGCCGATGAAGTTCTCCGCCGCGTTGCGCGCCACGGTGGCATAGCGGATGGCGAAGACCTCCCAGGGTGTGGGTTCAGTCATTGGCGGTCTCGCCGGCAAGGGTCTGCAGGTATTTCACCACCTCGGTGTGATCCGCGCGTGGCCCCAGTTTTTGTTCGGCCCGGGACCAGAGGTCGGATACCGCCTGCAGCAGCGCGTGGGACGAACCCTCGCGCTGCGCCAGTTCCAGCGCCATGCGCACGTCCTTGGCCATGAGGCCGAGGGCGAAGCCGGTATCGAACGTGCCCGGCAGGATGAAATCCGGGTACTTGTACTCGGTGCTATAGCTGCGGCCCGACGAGCTGTTGAGAATATCGATCATCGTTGCCGGTGCCAGGCCGAAGCGCGTGCCGGCGATGATGCCTTCCGCGGCGCTGGCCAGCGACGCCGCGGAGAGATAATTGTTGATGGCCTTCATGGCATGCCCGGTGCCCGGGCCGCCGGTCGGATATACGCGCCCCATCACATTCAGTATCGGCCGGCAGCGATCCACGGCGGCGGCGGTGCCGCCGGTCATGATGGACAACTTGCCATCTTTTGCCCGCAGCACGCCGCCCGACACCGGGGCATCGACCAGCTCGATGTTCTGCCTTGAGAGCATGGCACCCAGTTCCCGCGTACCGCCCGGCGCGGACGAGGACATGTCGATGACGACGGCGCCGGACTGCATATCGGTGGTGAGCCCGTTGTTCCCGAGTACCACCTCACGCACGCTGTGCCCATCCGGCAACATGGTGATGACTGCCCGGCAGGCGGCGCCAAGCGAAACCAGGTCCGCAGCCTGCCGGCAGTGCGTGTCGGCGGCAAACCTGCTGACGGCAGCCGGGTTTGTATCCGCGACAAACAGGGTATATCCGGCCGCAGCCAGGCGACGGGCCATGGGCGCGCCCATGTTGCCCAGGCCTACGAAGCCGACGTCTTCAGGTGGCGTGAAGCTATTTACCATGCTCCGCCAGCACCTTGCCCGCGGCGCGGAAGCTGTCGACCGCTGCCGGCACGCCGCAATAGATCGCGGTCTGCAACAGCACTTCCATAATCTGCGCCGGTGTCATGCCGTTGTTCAGCGCGCCACGCACGTGGGTTTCCACTTCCGGCATGCGCCCCAGCGCCGTCAACATTGCCAGGTTGATCATGCTGCGTTCCTTGCGTGACAGCCCTTCGCGTCCCCATACCGCGCCCCAGCAGTATTCGTTCACCAGTTCCTGCAGCGGCCGGTTGAAGTCCGTCATGCTGTTCATGGCGGCATCCACATACTTGTCGCCCAGCACCGCCCGCCGGACCGACAGACCTTTGTCGTGAAGTTCCTTGCGCGTTTCGTTTGCCATGCCTGTCTCCGTTAGTTTCGTACGTTGCGATCGGATTATTGCCGGGAGGGTGGGAGTGTGCGCACCCCCCCTGCGGGTGTCAAACGGCGCCCGCGCCGGCCGATGGCATTGGCAGGTGTTGATTGGCACGCTATTTGCCCCTGATCCCCCTATTTGCTTAACCCCGTAAAACCTTGAGGAAAGTTGCATGCAATCTCCGATACTCACCTACCTCCAAGTCCTCCACAGCCGCCTCTCGGATTTGAAAGCGGGGCAAGTGGCGAGTTATATCCCGGAACTCACAAAGGCCAATCCGGAGTGGTTCGGTATCAGTGTCATGACGACGGACGGGGCGGCGTATTGCGTCGGCGATGCTGATCAGGAGTTCACGATTCAGTCCATTTCCAAGCCTTTTGTCTATGCAACGGCGCTCGCGGATATGGGGAATGGCGTGGCCGGCAAGGTGGGCGTGGAACCCACCGGTGACGCATTCCACTCCATCAGTCTCGATCCCCAGTCTGGTGCGCCGCTGAATCCAATGATCAATGCTGGTGCAATTACCTCCACGGGTCTGGTCAAAGGCGAATCGCCGGAGGCCCAATGGCGCAGGATCAAAGATTCCCTGTCTGCATTCATGGGTCGAAGCGTCAGCGTCGATGAGCAGGTCTACCGTTCCGAGAGCGAAACCGGCTTCCGGAATCGCGCGATTGCCTGGATGTTGAAGAACTCCGGAATTATTGACGGCGACCCGATGGCGGTCCTGGAAAACTATTTCCGGCAATGCTCAATCCTGGTCAGCTGCCGCGACCTGGCCTGCATGGCCGCCACGCTGGCCAATAACGGCGTGCATGCGGTCACCGGCCAACGTGTGCTGACGCCGGATCACGTGGAGCGCGTCCTGAGCGTCATGCTGACCTGTGGGATGTACAACTATGCCGGCAGCTGGATGTACGAAGTCGGCATCCCGGCAAAAAGTGGCGTCAGCGGCGGCATTATCGCCGTGCTTCCGGGAAGTTTCGGAATCGGCGTTTTCGCGCCGCGGCTGGATGAGAAAGGCAACAGCGTCCGCGGCGTCGATGTCTGCAAGCGCATGTCACAGGATTTCAATCTGCATGTGCTCACCAATGCCGGCAACGCGAATAGTGTCCTGGGGCGGGTATACACGGGTGCGGAGGCGCCCTCACGGCGCATACCGTCTCCGGAGTTGCGCGCGTATCTGGATGAACATGCGCACCGGATCAAATACCTTTGCCTGAACGGGTTCCTTGCCGTGGACGGCATCGAGTTTGTCATTCGCCGCATGCAGGAACTGGCGCCTGTCACGCACAGCTTCATTCTCGAAATGCACCAGGTTTCGGGCATTTCCGATAGCGCGGCGCTTTTATTGAACGAAGCCATCAAAGGTTTTGGCGACGACGGCATCGCCACCGTGTTCTCCCGCATGCATGGCCGCGCGGGAATACTGGCGCCCATGAGGAGGACAGCACGCAACGCGGACCGGGCCGGGGCCCACGTTTCCGTCGATGTTACCCAACCATTGCGGTTGACAGCCCGCAACGGGGAACGCGGATTCCTCACGTTCGAGGATAACGACCTCGCTGCGGAGTGGTGCGAGAACCGGCTTTTCGGCGAAACAACGCGCGCACCTGCCTCAGCCGCGCTGCTCGCCGATTCACCGCTGTTCAAGGGGGCGCCCGATACCTTGATTCGGCAGATGGAAACCGCGAGTGAGTCCCGGGTATTCGCCGCGGGCGAGCGGGTCCTGGAGGCCGGCGAGAAAGTTGACGGCCGCTTTTTCTTTGTCGAGTCAGGCCGGGTCAGCATCCTGGTTCCACTGCACAATGGCGGTCACCTGCGCATCGCGTCTCTCGGGCCGGGCATGACATTTGGCGAGATGGCTCTGCTCGGGCAGACGATACGCAGTGCTTCCGTGCACTCTGAGACCGAAGTCCGGTGCAGGGTTCTGAAGGTTGGGGATTTCAACCGCATCTCTGACCAGCATCCCCTCCTGAAGATCACGTTCCTGGAAAATCTGGCCAGAGACATGGCCGACCGCCTGCAAGGCGCTAATAAATGGATCGCGGCACTGGCGTGAAATGCCACGGGGAGAAGCCGGCACGGCAGCGAATTGCATTTTCGATTTCAACAGACGCAACAAGCTGATGGCCATGATCCGCGCGACCCATCGCTCCATCGCGGTCACGGAGATCAAGGACACCACGGAGCGGCCATTGGAGACGCAAACTTAGGAAATAACTAGGCCCTGATCCGTAGCAGCTCTGAAAGCGAGTTCCAGTGGCGGTAAAGGCGGTCCTGCATACTCTTGGGAAGTTCAAGCTCGCTAATTAACTCGGGCCATTTCTCTTGTGCAGATTTCACGGTTTCGTTTACTACATCGAGCACGAATTTCGATGGGGCATTCATATGGCGAGCCAGCCTGTCGAAATGCATTACACCAAGCTTCTCAAAGCGCTTTTCTCCACCCAGGTTCAGCGCCGCTGTATCGTTCTGGATGTATTGTATGGACGAGACCAGATCGTATGTTGGTGATAATTGAGGTGTTATGCGGTCGGTGTAGATAACGGACCAATTTTTCAGATGGGCATCGCCATTTCCAATAAGAATATTGACGACCAGACGCCTGATGAATTCGGCGAGTTGTTCGAATCGGTTAGGAAAAAGGTCAAAAATAAGTCTGCCAATAGTGTCGTAATTGGTAGCCTTGTACTCTTGGTCTGCGTAAACGCCAAAAACCTGCGCAAAATCTTCAACGTGGATACGGCCGTCCGGGGTTCGATCGTACCGTTTGATTGCGTAAGCCAATTTTTCATTTTGGGGAATCGCAAAGCCTTCCAGACCAACTAGTTCGATATCGCCCAGATTCACGAGTTTTACTTCAGGCGTATTTATCCCGACAGCGTCCGCCATCCGCATCATAGTGAACTCATTTTTCGGTACGTCGGGGTGATTGGGATGCGGTGGTTTGATGATCCATACATCCTCACCATCGTCCAGCATGAAACGCCCACCGCGCTCAATCATGGAGAACTTGAGTTGCGAGCCTCCCAGTGAAAACTTGATCTCTGCGTCTTCCAGTGGGGTATACGTTGTGTCGGGGCGATGGTTTACAGTTGCCTGCGGCAATTCGTCTGCTGGAATTGCACGAATTGCGCCAGGCAAATTTGTGCTTAGTGCCAGGAGAATGTCGAATTCATGGTCTTGGTGGACCTTAAGACGTTTGACCATGTACTCCCGTAGGGGTCCTTCCGGCAGCAGGTTGCTGAAGAATGGGGGCAGCTTCATCCGGCTCGAATGTATTGCCCGCAGCCTTTGTTCAGTCGCTTCCTCATCTCCAGGTGTGTTGAAGGACAGGCTAAGGGTTGGTCGGCTCGGGCCGAGGTCGATATAGCTTTCATCGAAAGTGAAAAGGTTCCTGCCATCCTGGAAGCCGGTGACGTGGCCAACAGGTATGTCTTCCAGCAGTATTTTCAGGACGCGTGCCTCAGCCATTTGATTGTCCCGCATCGTCTTTCACTTGGTAGCGCTCGAGCAGAGAAGGCGGTGAGGTTGTCGAGCCAGGCGCGCGCTTGATGCTGAGTATTGATTCTATTCTTGCCATGTCCGCCCTTGGCACAAGCAAGAGTTCCATTTCCAGCGCTTGGGTGAGCTTTAGAAGTGTGGACAGCGTGACATCGCCGCCGTGCTCAAAGACTGACACTTGCCGTTGTTGTATCCCGCTCCGGCGTGCTGTTTCTATTTGCGTCAGTCCCAAGGCTCTTCGTCTTGAGCGAGCGGTTTCATGGATCTGTGTTTTCATGGTTGGTCACGAGGCATTTATTGAGTTTGTAGATAATTATGTATATTAGAACATAAAATACTTTATAAAAGTATAGTAATACATAGATACTAAGTTAAATGCTTAGTAATACATAAATTCCGGCGGCCTTTGTCATTGAGTATGGTGTCTAATTCTGTACATGTCATTTAACTTGCTTGTGTCAAACAAGTAAGTTACTCTTTAAGTCCTATGGGACAATCGGCACTGCATTCCGACACCTCCCCGCGCCGCCAGGCGGAACGCACGGCCTTGTCCGATGCGCGCATGGTGGATGCCGCGGTGCGGCTCATTGTCGAGCGCGGCATTGAACGCACGACATTAAAGGAAGTGGGTGAACTGGCCGGTTACAGCCGCGGGCTGGCCGGCTATCGCTTCGGCTCCAAGGGCGGACTCTACGGCTTCGTGGTCAAGGCCATCGCGGAAGAATGGTTGAAGGAATTGACGCAGGTGACGCAGGGAAAAGTCGGAATCGATGCCCTCATCGCCGCCACCGATGCACATTATCGCTTCTGCGTGGACGCGCCCGATCATGTGCGCGCGTTTTACATCCTGTGGTTTGAGTCCATCGGACCCGGCTCCGAATACAAGGACGTCATCGCCGGGATCCACCG
>MGYT01000123.1:35405-43071 GCA_001801865.1 Gammaproteobacteria bacterium RIFCSPLOWO2_02_FULL_61_13 | reverse complement strand
CCAGCGCGATGTTACGGAGTGGATACGCAACGGCATTGAAAGCAAACAGATCACTCCCACCGTGAACGCTACCGGTGTTGCCAACCAGTTCTGCGCTTCCATCATCGGCATCGTTTATCAATGGCTGGTGAATCCGGGCGCACTGCTGGAAATCGAATCCATGCACAACGGTTTGAAGCAGACCATGAAGCTGTTGCTCCCAAAGGAGGCATCTCAATGAGCCGCGCTGCAGAAAAAACCCGGGCCGATCCCGCCGACCGCAAACATCCCATCCGGTTTGTCACCGCTGCGAGCCTGTTCGACGGGCACGACGCCTCCATCAACATCATGCGCCGCATCCTGCAAGGCGCCGGCGCCGAGGTGATCCATCTGGCGCATAACCGCTCCGTGCAGGAAGTGGTGGAAGCGGCGATCCAGGAGGACGTGCACGCCATTGCCATCAGCAGTTACCAGGGCGGGCACGTGGAATATTTTCGTTACATGGTGGACATGTTGCGTGAGCGCGGCGCCGGGCATATCCGCATCTTCGGCGGCGGCGGCGGCGTGATCGTGCCGGCCGAGATCAAGGCCATGCACGACTTCGGTGTGACACGCGTCTATTCGCCCCAGGACGGTCAGAAGCTCGGCCTGCAGGGCATGATCGATGACATGTTGTCCCGCTGCGATTTTGACCCGGCGGTACTGCACCCCCCGGAACTGCCCAATCTGAACAGCGGTGACCGGACGGCCCTGGCCCGGGTCATTACCGCCCTGGAGAACGGGCACTTGGGCGAGCGGGAAAAATCCCAGCTGCAAAAGGAGGCCATAGCGCGTGGACGCGCCACGCCGGTGCTCGGAATTACCGGCACTGGTGGCGCAGGTAAGTCCTCACTAACAGACGAGATCATCCGCCGCTTCCGCCTGGACAGCGGCGATGAAATGCGCCTCGCGGTGATAGCGGTGGACCCGACCCGGCGCCGGACTGGCGGCGCACTGCTGGGCGACCGTATCCGTATGAATGCCATTTATCACCCGCACATTTATATGCGCTCCCTGGCGACGCGGTCTGCGGTGTCCGAGGTCCCGGATTGCCTGCCGGACGTGATCAACGCGGTAAAGGTCTCTGGCTTCGACCTGATACTGGTGGAGACCCCCGGCATCGGTCAGGGCGACGCCGCCGTAGTGCCGTATGTGGATCATTCCTTGTATGTGATGACCCCGGAATACGGCGCGGCCAGCCAGTTGGAAAAGATCGAGATGCTGGACCACGCGGACGTCGTGGCGATCAACAAGTTCGACCGCAAGGGCGGCGAGGACGCGCTGCGCGACGTGCGCAAGCAGATGCAGCGCAACCGGCAGGCGTTCAGTGCGGCGCCGGAGACGATGCCGGTGTTTGGCACTATCGCCTCGCGCTTCAATGACGACGGCGTAACCGCCCTGTACCAGGCATTGCGCGACATGCTTCGAGACAAGGGGTTGCGCGACTATGCCAGCCGGCTGCCCACGGTAAGCGTCAAAACATCATCGGAACGCACCGTGATCATTCCGCCGCAGCGGCAGCGTTACCTGGCCGAGATCGCGGTGACCTTGCGCGATTACCACAAGACCGTGCGGGAACAATCCGTCATCGCCCGTGAACGCCAGCAACTCATGGCATCGCGCCGGATGCTGCAGGAAACGGGCGTAAACGGCGAATCCCTGGACACCCTGATCGCCAGGCGCGAGGAAGCCCTGGATCCGCGTGCCCGCAGGTTGCTGGAGAAGTGGCCGGAGGTGAAGCAGCAATACGCCGGCGACGAGTATGTAACGAAGGTGCGCGGCAAGGAAGTGCGCACCGCGTTGACCCATACCACGCTGTCCGGAACGCGCATCCCCAAGGTCGTCCTGCCGAAATTCGAGGATCATGGAGAACTTCTGCGTTGGTTGCTGCTGGAGAACCTGCCCGGCCAGTTCCCGTACACCGCGGGTGTGTTCCCCTTCAAGCGCGAGGGCGAGGATCCGACCCGGATGTTTGCCGGGGAGGGGGATGCGTTCCGCACCAACCGGCGCTTCAAGAAACTGTCGGCCCACGTGGACGCCAAGCGCCTGTCCACGGCCTTTGATTCGGTGACCCTGTACGGATTCGATCCCGACGAGCGACCGGACATTTACGGCAAGGTCGGCAATTCCGGCGTGTCCATCGCCACCCTGGACGACATGCAGGCGCTCTATGACGGCTTTGACCTGTGTGACCCGCGCACGTCTGTGTCGATGACCATCAATGGCCCGGCGCCGACCATCCTGGCGATGTTTCTCAATACCGTTATCGACCAGCAACTGGCCGGATTCCGGGCTGAACATGGGCGCAGTCCCGATGCGGAAGAATCCGCGCGCCTGCGCGCCTTCGCCCTGGCCAATGCCCGCGGCACGGTGCAGGCCGACATCCTCAAGGAGGACCAGGGCCAGAACACCTGCATCTACTCCACCGAGTTCAGCCTGAAAATGATGGGCGACATCCAGCAGTATTTCATCGCCAACCAGGTGCAGAACTTCTACTCGGTGTCGATCTCCGGTTACCACATCGCCGAGGCCGGTGCGAACCCGATTTCGCAGCTGGCGTTCACGCTCGCGAACGGCTTCAGCTATATCGAAGCCTACCTGGCGCGCGGGATGGAGGTGGACGATTTCGCGCCGAATCTTTCTTTCTTTTTCTCCAACGGCATGGATCCGGAGTATACGGTGCTGGGCCGCGTTGCGCGGCGCATCTGGGCCACGGCGCTGCGCTTCAAATACGGGGCGAATGCGCGCAGCCAGAGGTTGAAATACCACGCGCAGACCTCCGGGCGCTCGCTGCACGCCCAGGAGATGGCCTTCAACGATATCCGCACCACGTTACAGGCGCTGATCGCAATTTATGACAACTGCAACAGCCTGCACACCAATGCCTTTGACGAGGCCATCACCACGCCCACCGAAGACTCGGTGCGCCGCGCCGTCGCCATCCAGTTGATCATCAATCGTGAATGGGGGCTGGCAAAGAACGAGAACCCGAACCAGGGCGCGTTCATCATTGAAGAACTGACCGATCTCGTCGAACAGGCGGTGCTGAAGGAATTCGAGCGCATCGCCGACCGCGGCGGCGTGCTGGGCGCCATGGAGACCGGTTATCAGCGCGGCAAGATCCAGGACGAGTCCCTCTACTACGAGCACAAAAAACACGACGGCACCCTGCCCATCATCGGCGTGAACACCTTCCTGAATCCGGCCGGCGAACCCGGGCACAGGATCGAACTGGCGCGCTCCACGGATGAAGAGAAGCAAAGTCAGATCCGGCGCCTGCGCGAGTTCCAGCAGCGGCACCGGGACGCCGCCCCGGCCGCATTGCAGCGGTTGCGGGATGCGGTCATTGCCAATGAGAACGTGTTCGCGGAGCTGATGAACGCGGTGCGCACCTGCTCCCTGGGCCAGATTACGCAGACGTTCTTCGAGGTGGGCGGCCAATACCGCCGCAATATGTGAGCGCCTGACATGGCCGGCCGCGTCGAAATCGAATATTGCACCCAATGCCGCTGGCTGATGCGCGCGGCGTGGATGGCTCAGGAGTTGCTGACGACCTTCGAGGAGGAACTGTCCGGGGTGGAATTGGTCCCGGGGCGCGGCGGGATCTTCGAAGTGCGCCTGGACGGTGTCAGAATCTTTTCCCGCAAGGAGCAGGGCCGCTTCCCGGAGTCCAAGGAATTAAAACAACTGATCCGTGACCGCGTCGCGCCGGAGAGGGATCTGGGACACAGCGATCGCGGATGAAGACGCGCATCTGCCCACCGGGACTTCACACCGCCTGCCCGGCGAAATGCGTTACTGACCCGGCCTCGTTCTCCTCCCGGATGCGCTTTCGTAGTGTCACGCGGAAATGCGTCAGCGCGACGTCAGCCTCAAGGGCGCGCAGCTTGAACCCGGGATCGTTGTCCAGCAGGACCTGTTGTGACTCGATGATAGCCTTGTCTTCCATGAATCCCTCGATCAGGCTGTCGCGCAACGAAATCGCGATGTCCGGATTGTCGATATCGACGTTGTGCAGGTAATTCCAGAAAAAGTGCGTCGTGCGCCTGGTCTCCGGCGTCATGTACTGGGAATTTCGATACTGGCGCACCCCCTGCAGATTGCCGTTCTCCGCGCCGGAACCCGCCGGTGCGAACATGGTCTCCATCAGGAAAATCCCGGGTACCAGCATGGTGGCGATGTTGCGCCGATCCACATTCGTCTCGTATTCCCCGGGCGGAATGACCTTCCTGTGGTACGGAGGCGGGAGGCTGTCCCGGTGCCAGCGTTCGACCCTGAAACCGTTCTCCAGTCGTTCAATGGCAGTCGGCTTGGTCGTGTAGGCGTACTCTTCGGAACCGCCCAGCGTATTGGTGTGCACGAATGCCAGGTGCGCAAAATCGCTCAGGTTGTCGACAATCAACAGCCAGTTGGCATCGTAGTGCAGGTATGCAGGTACCCCGCGCCACGCCGGGTCGTGCAGCGGAGGGTAGTCGACTATCAATGCCGGGTCGGCCCGGGCCGGATCGCCCAACCAGATCCAGACCAGGTGCCCTCGTTCCTGGACTGGGTAGCTTGTGACCCTGAGTGACTCAGGGATGCGACTCTGTCCCGGGATCTGTACGCAGACGCCGGAGGCATCATATTTCATCCCGTGATACATGCAGCGAATGCAATCGCCTTCGACGCGTCCCATGGACAGCGGCGCGCCGCGGTGGCAGCAACGGTTGTCCAACGCGATGTACCTGCCGCTTTCGCCCCGGAAAAGAACCACCGGCTTTTCCAGAATCGTGCGCGCCAGCTTTGCGCCGTGCAACAGCTCGTGGTCCCACGCGGCGACGTACCAGCAGTTCCTGAGGAAAATCCCATTGTCGTCGTTCATTGCGGCCTCACCCGACGGGAAGGGAGCGGAACCCATTGGGCCACAGGCCGGTCTCGGGAATCAAGCAGCGCGCCATGACGTACCGTGCGGCCGCGTTTTGTGGCAATCTGCGGGCAGAATGTTCACCGTCATCGAACTTGAGCAGGGCACGCCCGAGTGGCGCGCCTGGCGCCGCGAGGGCATCGGCGCCTCAGATGCGCCGTCCATCATGGGTGAGTGTCCGTGGAAGAGCGCAAACTATCTGTTGCGCCAGAAAAGCGGCCCGGAAGCCGAACCGCGTCAGAACGCGGCCATGGCGCGCGGTACGCGGCTGGAACCGGAGGCGCGCCGTTCCTACGTGACCGCCACCGGCCGGGACGTCAACCCGGCCTGCCTGCAGAGCATCCAATACCCGTGGTTGCGCGCCAGCGTGGACGGGATTTGTTTCACCAATCACATCATGGTGGAGATCAAGTGCGGCGATTCGGTGTATCGCCAGACGGCAAAGGAGCGGCGCGTGCCGCGCTATTATTACGGGCAATTGCAGCATCAGCTTGCCGTCACCGGTTTTGCCGCGGTGGATTTCTGGTGTTACCTGCCGGGGCGGCCGGAGCTGCTGCTTTCGGTTCCGCGCGACGAGCCGTACATTGAACGCATGCTGTGCGCGGAACTGGAATTCTGGGGCCGGGTCCAACAGGGCCTCGCGGCGCCGGCCGTGCTGTGAATTACGCCTATCTGCCAAACTGAGGAATCACGATGAGCGTCAGCAGCCTTGAGATCCCCCAGTCACCGGGAAAATCCGGATCGATCCGTGACCTGCGCCGCACCGGCATCCATCCCGATCACTGGTATCCACTGTTGCGGGCGAAGAAGCTGAAGGCAGGCAAGGCCATGGGCGTACCGTTCGCCGGCGAGCCCATCGTGCTGGTGCGCACGGAGTCGGGCAAGGCCTTTGCGCTGGAAGATCGCTGCGCGCACCGGCAGGTGCCGCTGAGCGCCGGCGTGGTCACGGGCGAAGAGATCAAATGCTGCTATCACGGCTGGACCTATGACTGCGCCGGGCGTTGCGTCAACATTCCCTACATCGGCAAGAGCGAAGCGGCGCCGCGCGGCGTGCGCGTATTCCCCTGTCGCGAGGAATACGGGTTCATCTGGGTATTCCCCGGGGATGCGGCCAAAGCGGAGGGCGCCTTCTTTCCGGATGTTCCGGCCTGGCGCGACCCGGCCTACAAGACGCGCTACCTGGATCATGAAGTGGGCTGTCATTACTCCTTCCTGCACGAGAACCTGATGGACATGAACCATCAGTTCCTGCACCGCCGCCTGATGGCGCAGATCAAGACCGGCTTCCTGGATCTGCGCGAGGGGGAGAACTGGGTGGAGGTGGACTACACTTTCTCACGCGTCGGCAAGCAACCGGTGGGGGAGAAATTCATGCTCGGCGCGCGGCCGCAGGCGAGCGCGGAAAGGCCGCGGGATTTGATGACTGTGCGCACCGAGTACCCGCATCAGATCCTGAAATTCTGGACCGCGGGCAGCGAACACCCGGCGCTGGATCTCTGGATCACCTATGTGCCGGTGGACGCAGAACAGCGCCGCAATCATACCTTTGCGCTGATGAATATCCGCAAGCCGGGCATCCCCGGCATCATGGAAGTGTTGTGGCCGTTCATCATCTGGTTCACCAACGGCATTTTTGCCGAGGACAAGTGCGTGGTGGAAATGGAACAGGCCGCATTTGATCGCCAGGGCGCGGACTGGAACCAGGAGATCTTTCCCGTGGTGCAGCGGACGCGGGAACTGCTGCGGCGCAAGGGCATTGGCATTTCCAGCCAGCCACTCACGACCTGACATCCGTCCCGGGCGCGGCACCGGAAGAGTTGCCGACTGCGGTAATTTCATTCACCTGGCGCCGGGTCGCCGTCGGCAAAATGCGGGTTTGCCGGCCCTTCCTCGCCTTGATATTAATAATATTATCGATAATATGAGCACATGGGTACCGCCATGCAGATCTCCGGCCCGCAACAAGACGACCCCATTGCGACCGCGGCGTGCTGGCTCGCCGGCAACCGGCAAGTGGCCATTGCCACCGTTGTGCGAACCTGGGGTTCTTCGCCGCTAGCGCAGGGAAGTCAGATGGTCGTGGATGGGGAGGGCAATTTTTCCGGATCCGTGTCCGGCGGCTGCATCGAGGGCGCGGTCATAGAAGCGGCGCTCGGCTTGCTGGCCTCAGCACCTGGATCGAAACTGCTGCGCTTTGGCGTTACCAATCAGCGGGCGTGGGAGGTGGGACTGTCCTGCGGAGGCGAGATTGAAATATTCGTGGAAACCGTCGCAGCATGAAGGCTGATGTCCTGCAAAAGCTGCAGGCGGCCAGGTCCGCGTTCCTGCCGGTTGCGCTGGCAACCCGCCTCGGCGACGGCAACCAATGCCTGGTGATCAAAGGCGAACTCTCTGGCGACCTCGTCCTGGAACCGCAGGTCCTCGAAGATATCCTCCAGCGCATCCGTACCGACAGCAGCGGCCGCATCGACGGCGGAATATTTGCCCGCGTCTACAACCCACCGCTGCGTCTCGTCCTCGTGGGCGCCGTGCGCATTGCGCAGGCGTTGGCGCCGATGGCGCGCTGCGCCGGCTTCCGGGTGGCAGTCATTGACCCGCGCACCGTCTTTGCTACCGTCGAGCGCTTCCCGGACGTCGATCTGCACACTGACTGGCCCGGTGCAGCCCTCAACCGACTTGGGATCGATGCGCGCACCGCATTGGTTACGCTGACACACGATCCGAAGCTGGATGATCCGGCCTTGC
>MGYT01000123.1:27350-35377 GCA_001801865.1 Gammaproteobacteria bacterium RIFCSPLOWO2_02_FULL_61_13 | reverse complement strand
CGCCGAGGTCGCGGTATCCATCATTGCCGGGATTATCAGCGTGCTGAACGCCGCTGGCGCGGGATGAAATTCGGCCGCGTCAACACCGCGGAAGCGGAGGGAGGGATCCTCTCGCACTCCATCAAATTGCCGGGCGGCAAGCTCGGCAAGGGAATCCTGCTGTCCAGTCTCGATGTGCGAGACCTCCAGGCCGCCGGCATCAACGAGGTGGTCATTGCCCGGCTCGAAGCAGGAGACATCAGCGAGGACGAGGCGGCGCGCCGCATTGCTGCGGCGATAGCCGGAGAGAATGCCGTTGCCGAGCCCGCCGTAAACGGCCGCTGCAATATTCATGCGGCCAGAGGCGGGCTGCTGGTGTTCGACAGCGGAGTCCTGAACAGCCTGAACCTGGTGGACGAATCGCTGACCATTGCCACATTGCCGGCGTGGTCCGTGGTGCGGCCGGATCAGCTTATCGCGACCATAAAGATCATTCCTTACGGCGTGCGCGGGCAGACGGTGGCGCGATTGGAGGATACCGCACGGCAAACCGGTTGCCGTCTGGATGTGCACGCATTTCGAAAGTTGCGCATCGGTCTGTTGCAGACACAGGTCGAGGATTTCGAGACGCGCATATTGGATAAGACCCGGAAGGTCACCGACCGCCGCCTGGGCCTGCTCGGCAATGCAATTGCCATGGAAACACGATGCGCGCATCACGAGTCATCGATCGCGAAGGGGATCGATGAGCTGCTTGCTGCGGACTGCAAACTCATCCTCATCGCCGGCGCATCCGCCAGCGCCGACCGCCGCGATGTCGTACCCCAGGCAATAGAACAGGCAGGGGGACACATCATTCACATGGGCATGCCGGTGGAGCCGGGCAACCTCCTGCTGCTCGCCGAAATCCGGGAGCAAATTCCCGTCATTTGCCTGCCCGGGTGCGCCCGTTCACCGGCCTTGAACGGTTTCGACTGGGTGCTGGAGCGCCTGCTCGCAGGCAGGAGCGTAAAGTCCACGGACATCATGGCCATGGGCGCGGGCGGCCTGATCAAAGGTGCGCCTTCACGGATCGGCAGGACGGCAGGGATGGCCGGAAATCCCGGTGTAGAAGAATGAATAGCGCTTCGGACTGCTAGCGCGCGGCAGTGCCTATAACCCGTCCGACCTGCTCCAGGCTGGCCACATTGTGCGCGGCGAGAAAATAATCAATGTAGGGAAGGGCGGCGCGCATTCCCTTGCAGATCGGTTCGTAATTGTCGTGTCCAAGGAGCGGATTCAGCCAGATCACCTTCCACGCAGCGGCACGCAGCTGGCGCATCTGTTCGCTCAGCAGGTCCGTCTCCCCGCGTTCCCAGCCGTCGCTGAGGATGATGACAATCGTCTTGTGATGCAGGTTGCGGCCGAGCTGGCTGTCATTGAATTCGCGCACGCTGGCTCCAATATTCGTGCCGCTGCCCCAGACGGTGGCGCGCTGCGCAAGTTCCTGCACCGACCGGGAAATCTGCCGCCGGTCCAGGATTTTTGTCACCATGATCAAGCGCGTCGCAAACACCCCGATCTCGACCCGCGTGAGTTCCATGCGCAGGCTGCACATGAACTGGATCAGGAAGGTGCTGTATTTCTCCATTGAACCGCTCACGTCGCAAAGCAGCACGAGACGGGGCCGGCGTGGTTTCCGCTTGAGAAAGCGCATGCCTTCCGGCGGCAGCCCCAAGGCGCTGCCGCGGCGAAACAACCTGCGAAAGTCCGGTATCGTTCCATCCTTGCCGGATACGCGGCGCCGGCCGCGGTAGCTCAGAAACCGCCTGACCAGCGTGACGATCTGCTTACGTGCCTGCCGGGTCTCGGCTGCGGAAAGGGCGGCGAAATCCTTGTTGCGGACCACCTCCACGTCGGAGTACGGGCTGCATTCCGGTTCCGCGCGGGTATTTTCCCCCTCCGCATCGGAACTGCCGTCGTCCGGCTCGCGCCGGGGTTCCTTGCGGCCCTGCGGTTCCCCTTCCTCCGCGTCTTCGGTGCCGGCGGAATCCCTGCTGCGCGGATTCTGCTCGAATACGGCACTGTCCCAGAACTGCGCAAAAACACGATCGAAGATTTCCAAGTGCTCCCTGCGGGAGACGAGGATGGAGCGGGCTGCGCTGTGAACGTCAGTGCGGTTGCCGAGGTTGACGGCCGCAAGACCACGACAAAGATCGATCAGGTTGCCGGGACTTACCGGCACGCCATGCCGGGCAAGCATGCCGCCGAAGCGTTGGATGTGCCTGAGCAAGGGCAGCGGCCGTGCCGGGATCTTATCTTGCCGCGCCATGACGGGACCCGGGTGAGTCACGGATACCGGCTCAGATGGCGGTCGAGCCACCGGCTAACGTCAGTCCGGCTTTGAAATTCCTGGAAACGGCAATCGCCTTCAACAACCGCTCCCCGGTCAGCTTTTCCTGGTCGGATTTGTATTTCAGCAGGCAACTCAACGTGTCGGCGACGATATCCGGCGCGAGTTCCTCTATCCCCAGCGCCAGCAGCGCCCGGGCCCAGTCGAGGCTCTCCGCGATCCCCGGCCGCTTGTAAAATTCCTCTTCCCGCAGCAGTTCCATGAACCTGCATATCTGGAACGAAAGTTGATCCCCGATGCCCGGCACCTTCGTGCAAATGATGCGCCATTCCTTTTCCATGTCCGGGTAGTCGATCCACTGATACAGACAGCGGCGTTTCAGCGCATCGTGCACCTCGCGGGTGCGGTTTGATGTGAGCACCACGAATGGTGTCTGCCGTGACTTTATCGTGCCTATTTCGGGAATGGTAATCTGGAAGTCGGACAGAACCTCCAGCAGGAATGCCTCGAATTCCTCGTCGGCCCGGTCAATCTCGTCAATCAGCAGAACCGCGGGAGCGGGGCCTTCCCAGCGCACGGCCCGCAAAAGCGGGCGCTCAAGCAGGAATTCATCGCTGAAAATATTGCGTCCGATCTGGCCTTTCTCCACGCCGCGCGCCTCTTGCATGCGAACTTCAAGCAGCTGACGCAGGTAGTTCCACTCGTAGAGGGCGTTGTGCACATCCAGGCCTTCATAGCATTGCAGGCGGATGAGTTCACTTCCCAGCACGCCGGCCATGACCTTTGCCAGTTCGGTCTTGCCGACGCCCGGTTCGCCTTCGAGGAATATGGGTTTGCCCAGCGTCCGGGCCAGATGGACACTGGTGGCGAGCGATCGATCGGCAATATAGCCGCCGGCCTCGAACCGCGTTTGTATCTCCTCGATGGTATCCAGCATGCATACGCCCCGTGATCAAACTGATTGAGTGGTCAATAATTGGGCAGAATATTAACAAAATCATTGATAATCTGCTATCGTGATCGCAAGGATTTCCGCTGGGTCGACTCGATGCGAGACTACATCAATCTGCTGAAGGAACGCGGCGAACTGCGCGTGGTGTCGCGCGTGGTTGACCCGGGCAGCGAACTGGCGGCGGTCATCTGGCATTCGCAGCAGGAAAGCGATGCACCGATCCTGTTTGAACGGGTGCAGGGCAGCAGCCTGTCCGTGATCTCAAACGTCTATGGAAGTCATCGCCGTCTGTGCGAACTGGTCGGCACCGTCCCCGGAGACTTCTGCCGGCGCTGGCAGGAACTGGTGGACCACCCGGTGGCGGAAGCGGATATCTACCGCCGGGCCGCTGCGGGTGATTTCCCTTATGAGCGCGGCAAGCTCCGTGATCTGCCGCAGATCCAGTATTGCGAAAAGGATGCCGGGCCCTACCTGACCGCCGGCGTGTTCCTGGCGCGGGAACCCGATACCGGCGTGCCGAACCTGTCCTTTTCAAGATCCATGATGGTCAGTGACCGGGAATTGCGCATACGTCTGGCGCCGCCCCACGACCTGACCAAATACCAGGCCAAGGCCGAGAGCCGCAACCAGGCGCTCGATGTCGCAATCCTGCTGGGTCCCCCGCCAGCGGTGTTCCTGGCGGCGTGCGCGTCGGTGCCATACGAGGCCGACGAGATGGCCATTGCGGCGGCGATACGCGGCGCGCCCATGCCCATGCGGCCGTGCGAAAAGATTGATCTCCAGGTGCCCGCGGAGACCGAGGTCGTCATCGAGGGGCGAATCATTCCCAATGAACGCCGTCCCGAAGGGCCGTTCGGGGAGTTCCTCGGCTACTACGTCAAGCAGGGGCCGAATCACGTCTTCGAGATTTTGAATGTGACCTGGCGCCAGGACGCGGTATTTCACGCGTTGGTGTGCGGCTATCCGGAAGACCTGCGTGCGCTGGAGATTGCGTTCGCCAGCCGTGTCTACCGCAAACTCACCGGCAGCCTGCCCGGCATACTGGATGTCAGTTGCAACCCGTCGCCGATGCATACCATAGTCCGCATTGCCCAGCAGTTTGAGGGTCACGCCAAACAGGTACTGCTGGCCGCGTTTGCCTCGCACCTGCAATACAACAAGATCTGCATCGTCGTGGACGAAGACGTCAACATTCACGATTTCAACGATGTCTGGTGGGCGGTGATCACCCGCTGCCGTGTCGATCGCGACGTGACCATCATCCCCGATGTGCCGGGGTTCCATCGCGACCCGGGGGGAATGTTCAAGGGCCGGCTCGGAATAGACGCGACGCGGCCGTTCGGCGAAAACTCTGAATACGAGCGCAAGCGCGTGCAGGGCGCGGACCGCATCAATATTCGCGACTGGGTCCCTCGTTGAAATCGCAGGCGGCTAATTTCGCAGGATATTGACCACGGCCTCGGCGAAGGGGTTTGTCGACGGCGGTGCGTTGCGCGCCAGGCAGGCCTCGAAGCGTTCGGACAGCGCGCCGGATTCCAGGCCGCCACCGGCCCCGATCAACAGGATACGGGATGCGGGCGTTTCCCCGCGCCATGGCTCCCCCTTGCTGAATTGCACCCGCCTGCCGACGACCTGCAGCAGCACCCGCCGATCCGGCACGTCGGCGAGGTGCAGAAACCCCTTGGCGCGGAAGACGCCAGCCGGCAATTGCTGACACAGGGCGTACAAGGGTTCAAGCGCAAGGGGTTCCCTGTTCATCCAGCTCCAGCTCGAAAACTGGCGCCCGTGATCGTGCGCGTGATCGCCCTGGGGGTTGTCGCGCACGGGCCGAAGCCGGTGCTCATCCACGCCAAACAGGATTTGATCGGGAATCCGGCAATGTTCCGTCTCCAGTATCCGTGCGTGGGGCGTTGCGTCGCGGATCCAGTCGCGGACACTGGCGCGGGCGCGCGCGTCCACGAGATCGGACTTGTTGAGCAGAACAATATCGGCCGCCTGGGTCTGTTCCCGGGCGAGGGCCAGGTGCTCGCCCTGCAGCAGCGGCGCGTGTTCGGCGTCCACGACAGTAACGATCAGATCCAGCGCGACGCGGCCGGCGAGCGCCGCCGACATGACCAGGCCCATGGCCGCGGCTGACGGGTCAGAGACGCCGCTGGTTTCCACGATGATCGCGTCGGGGACCGGCTGCCATTCGGTCATGTCACCGATCGCGCGGGCCAGGTCGTCGCGGATCGTGCAGCAGACACAGCCATTGGCGAGGGCAAGGGTCTCTCCGGTGACATTGCTGATCAATTCGGAATCGATGTTGATGTCGCCGAAATCATTCACCAGCACGGCGATGCGGAGACCGTGATCGCCGCGCAGAATGTGGTTTACCAGCGTGGTCTTGCCCGCGCCGAGAAAGCCCGATACCAGGACCACGGGGATCTTTGCCATGCCGTCATTCAACCGCTGCGCAGGGTCGGATTCAAGCCGCCCCGGCTCGAATTGCGTAGCAGATTGTAAATTAAATTATTAATGATTAGAATGCCGCGAACAGGGGATTTTATTGGAATGATACAAATCCTCGTTATAAATCAATCAATTAAGCAGGAGCATTTTCGCAGCCATGACCTGTGACTTGTTAATCAGCGGCGGACGTGTCGTCACCCCGGCGGGCGTTATCGATGCGGATGTCGCCATCCATGCCGGCAGGATTGTCGCTGTCGGCAGGGGCGACGGCATGCCGTCCGCGACCCGCAATCTGGACGTGAAGGGCATGCATGTACTGCCGGGCGTGGTCGATCCACATGCGCACCTGGGCTACATGAATACGCTGGAGGCGGCGGAATCGGAAACCCGCGCGGCAGCGTGCGGTGGCGTCACCTGCCTGGGCGTATACATCCTGGTGCTGAAAGAGGGCATCCTTGGTCAGTTCGGAAAACTCAAGGACGCATTTGAAGCAACGAGTTTTGTTGACGCGTTCTGGCACCTGATGGTCGTCGACGCGATCACCACGGACGAGATTTCCCGTTGCCCGAAAGAGATCGGCCTTACGTCGTTCAAATTCAACATGGGCTACAAGGGGCCGCATGCCGACCTGCTGGGCATCAGCGCGACCGACGACGGCGCCGTCTATCGCGGTTTTCGCGCCATCCATGCGCTCGGTCCCCCGTCCATGGCCGTGTGCCACACCGAGAACATTGATATCCACCTGATGCTGCGGGATGAACTCATCGCGCAAGGGCGGAAGGATTATCGCGTCTGGAATGATTCTCGCCCGCCCTTTGTCGAGGCCGAGTGCATGCGCCGGGCGATCTACCTCGCGCGCAGCGCCGGATGTCCGCTTTACATTCCCCATATCACCATCGCCGAGGGCGTGGACATCATCGCCGAGGCGGCCGCGAATGGGGTGAACGTCATCGGTGAAACCTGTCCCCAGTATCTGACGCATAACAATGACAACCCATCGCAGGTAATCCTGGATCATCCGGCCTGTGCCAACGTGAATCCGCCGTTGCGCGACAAGGCCTGCAATGAGCGGCTCTGGGACGGCCTGGCCAGCGGTGTCATCCGCTGTGTCGGTTCGGATCTTGCGCCCACCACACTGGCGATGAAGGGTGAAAACATCTGGGAGGCGCCGATGGGCCTGGGCAACAATTCCGAGTTGCTATTGCCCGTCCTGCTCAGCGAGGGCGTGAACAAGGGGCGGCTGACGCTGGAGAAGGTGGTCGAGGTCTGTTCCGCGAATCCGGCCCGCGCCTTCGGTGTGTATCCGCGCAAGGGAAGTCTTGAAGTCGGCGCCGACGCCGACGTGGTGGTGGTTGACCTGGAGAAAAAGGTCAAGGTAAGCGTTGACCGGTTGCGGTCGATGTGCGACTGGTCCATCTACGATGGCTGGGAATTGAAAGGCTGGCCGGTGCATACCGTGCTGCGCGGGCAGGTGATCGTGGAAAACGGCGAACCCCGGCCGCGGGCGGCGCGGCAAGCGCAATACATTCCACGTGTGATCGGCTGATCCGGCTGGATGTCATCCATGCGGCCGACGCCGGTAGAAGGTTGCGAGTCCTGCGCCACGCTGGGCTGCGTCAATTTCGCAACGGTATGGGGCGATAAAGAGGCAAATCTCGGCAAGATTCGCCATGCCATCGAGGAAGCCGCATCCCAGGGCATCAATATCCTCGCCTTTCCGGAACTGGCGCTCAGCGGCTATGAGTGCAGCGAGGATTTTTCCATGCACGGTGCTCTGGCGGAGACCATCCCCGGCCCCGCCACGGAGGAAATCGCGTCGCTGGCGCGCAAGTTCGACATGTACGTCACGTTCGGCATGCCCGAACGCGACGCCGGTCGCGACCGGGTGTTGTACATCTCCTGCCCGTTCATCGGGCCGCAGGGCCTGCTGGGAACGTACCGGAAGCTTCACATAGCTCCACCCCCCATGTTCACGGAGACGAAGTGTTTCACCGGGGGCGATGCCGTGCCGGTGTTTCCCACGCGCTACGGCCCGGTGGGCATCCAGATCTGCGCGGACTTTTGGGTCTATCCGGAATTGTCCCGCATCCTGATGTTGAAGGGCGCCCGGCTGATCATAAATTGCAGCGGCAGTGCCTCGGCCCCCGACCGGCCGTATTACCTGCGCCAGCAGACCGGCGCCCGGGCCACGGAGAATCTGGTCTTCACCGCGACGGCGAATCTCACCGGACGCGAGCGCAGCAAGTCCTACTACGGACACAGCACCATCGCCGGCCCGGCCTGGCCGCGTTTTGTTCAGATACTGGCAGAGGC
>MGYT01000123.1:16890-27339 GCA_001801865.1 Gammaproteobacteria bacterium RIFCSPLOWO2_02_FULL_61_13 | reverse complement strand
GCCTCGAACGATTCCGTGATCTGATCCGGATCCCCGAACTGCGGCGCTCCGAATTGATACTGCGGGAATTTGCCGCCCTCGAACGGGCCGGCGATTGAACATGCCCCACATTACCAAGGAACTCACCGTCAACGCCCCGATCCAGGCCGTATGGGAACTGGTCAGCGACATGGAACGCTTCAGCACCTGCATTCCCGGTTGCCGGGAAGTCCGCAGGATTTCGGAGACCGATTTTGACTGGGTACTCGAGGCAAAGGTCCTGCGCACCACGCGCAAGGTTACCGCGCGCACACAGGCCACGAAAATGCAGCCGCCGAATCATGCGGAATTTTCCGGCGAGGGCCGGCTGTTCGAGCGATCCAATCATTACAAGCTAAAGCTTCAGGGCACCACGGACCTTGAGGATCTCGGTGCGGGGCGAACCCGGGTCTGCTTCCGCGGAGATGTGTCGGCAAACGGCGTCGGTGGCGCAATCGTCGACAAGGTCGCCGCCGGCCAGATGGATGAACTGTTCAGCGATTTCGAGAAGAACATGAGGGAGGCGCTTGGTGACCGCGGCGGCGCCGCGGACGCCCCCGTCTCCCAGGCAACGACGGCAGAGGCAGCGACGAGGAATTACCTCCGCCTGCTGTTGCCGGCCGGCATCGTCATCGCCGTGGTCGGCGTGCTGGTGTTTGCCGCGTTATGAGAGTGCACGGCCGCTAACAACGAGGAGGATGAAAGGCTGATGGAATACTTCAATCCAGGCGACTTGAACGAAGCCTATGAAATCCTGATGAAATACGGGGACGCAGCGATCCCCGTTGCCGGCAGCACTTTTTTCATGGGGCACCGGGAGGAACTCTTCGACGAAGTGGACGCGGTGGTGAATATCAAGCGGCTGGGATTGAGCTACATCAGGCTGGAAAAGGGCCGGCTGTGCATCGGTGCGACGACAACCCTGGCCGAGCTGCACCGCACCGGGCTCACGGCGAAGGGGCCATTCCGGATTTTTGCCGAAACCGTCCGGGAACTGAAAATCATGGAAGTTCGAAACGCGGCGACCATCGGCGGAGAGGTCTGTATCGCCGGCGAGGTGGACATGCCGACCACGCTGCTGGCCTATGACGCGGACATCGTGATTGGCAGCAGAAACGGCACGCGCACGGTGTCGATGAGTGAGTTTCACAAGGGTTACCTCAAGAACGCGCTGCAGACCGGAGAGATGGTCATCGAGGTGCAGGTCCCCGAACCCGGCCGCCGTACCGGCGGGGGGTTCGCGAAATTCGAGCGCACCGCAGCGGACCTGCCCATCGTCAACGCCGCTGTGCGCCTCACGCTCGGCCGTGGTGATCGCTGCAGCGATGCGCGCGTCGCCGTCGGCGCCGCGACTGTCTCCGGCATACCGCAGCGGGCCGATGCGGCGGAAAAGGTCCTGCTTGACGGCACGTTGGATGATGAGCGCATCCGCAAGGCGGCGGCCGCCAGCAACAGCATCGAATGCGTAAATGATTTTCGCGCCTCGGCGGAGCTGCGCACCTTGTGGGTCGAGTGCGCGGTCGAAGATGCGATCCGCAAGGCGCTGACACATGCAGGGGAGGAGAAATAGCAATGCACCCGATCACGTTGAACATCAATGGCGAGAAACACGAGGTCAGCGTCAGGCCGCACTGGTCGCTTGCGTACGTCATCAGGGAAAAGCTCGGGCTGACCGGCACCAAGACCGGATGCGAGATGGGGACCTGCGGTTCCTGCACGGTTTTGCTGGACGGCAAGCCGTACTTCTCCTGCCTGCGTATGGCGATAGATTCCGGGAGTTATGCCATTACGACCATCGAGGGGCTGGACGCGGACGGGAAACTGCATCCGTTGCAACAGGCCTTCATCGAGGAACATGGCATGCAATGCGGATTCTGCACGCCTGGCATGATCATCGCCGCCAAGGCGCTGCTGGATGAAAACCCGGTCCCGGCGGAGCTGGATATCCGTGAAGCCATCGGCGGCCATCTGTGCCGATGCGGCACCTACATGCGCATTGTCAAATCCATTCAGAAAGGCGCGCGCATTGCGCGCGGGAATTGAGGAGAATCGCCAATGGGAGCCGAAACCACGGTCGTCGGCAGGAGTCTGCCGCTGATCGATGCGCGCGAGAAAGTCACCGGCAGGCTGAAATACGCGGGTGATCTGCCGCCCCTGCATCGCATGCATCACGCGAAGGTGCTGCGCAGTCCTTATGCCCACGCGCGGGTGGTGAGTATAGACACGTCGAAGGCCGAGGCATTGCCCGGTGTGAGCGCGGTGCTGACCCACAAGGACGACATCACCGGCAGGAAGAAAACCTGCAATACGCCCTGGGTGGACCCGAGTTTCAATTTCCGCGGACCCATGATTTCGGAGGAAGTCTGTTACGTGGGCGATGAGGTCGCCGTCGTCTCGGCGGTGGACGAAGACACGGCCAAACAGGCGCTCCGGCTCATCGAGGTTGAATACGAGGAGATGCCCGCGGTATTCGATCTCGAGCAGTCGATGCAGACCGGCGCGCCGCAGGTGCACCCGTGGGGTCCAAACGCGCTCGAACCTTCCCTGTTCCAGTGGGGGGACATCGAGGCCGGCTTCCGGGAGTCCGACCACATCATCGAAAACCGGATTACGCTGGGTAATCAGCAGCACGCCCCGCTGGATCGCAATGCCTGCATCGCGGAATGGGATGGTGACTGCCTGTCCATATGGACTTCGACGCAGGCCCTGTTCTGGATCCGGGATGCCGTTACGGACTTTTTCGAGCTGTCACCCAACAAGGTGCGCGTGCACAGCACCCCCACCGGCGGCTCTTTCGGACTCTGGTGGGGAAACAATTTCATGTTTCTGGCCATTGCCGTGGCGCGCAAGGCCAGACGGCCGGTGCGGCTGGTGCTGACCCGGGACGAGGTGCAGACCACGGTGAAGCGACGCGAACGGCCCCTGATCGACGCCAGGATTGGGATCAAGGCCGACGGCACCATGGTCTCGCAGTCCTATCGGCACATCATGGACAACGGCGCCTATGGCAACAAGTTCGACCCCTACCAATCGGTGGCGGACATCTACACCACCCCGCATGGCAGGGCGGAATTCATCGGCGTTGCCACCAATCTGTTGCCGGCCGGATGTATGCGCGGCGTCGGGGATCTCACGCTGGCGTACGCAATCGAGCAGACCGTGGATATGGCGGCGGAAAAGATCAATATGGACCCGGTGGAGTTCCGCCTGAAGAATCACTGGCGTTCGGGTGATATCTGCCACACCTCACAGGAAGTGCTGTTTGCAAAACTCCTGTTCAACAAGGAGCCGCAGGTCGCGTTGACGAGCTCGGGCCTCGAGGAGTGCATCCGCAAGGGCGCCGGGAAATTCGGCTGGAAGGAAAAATGGAAGGGCTGGGGCACACCTTCTTCCGTCGAGGGGATCAAGGTCCGCGGCGTCGGCGTGGGAATCTCGACCCATATCAGCGGTCTGGCCTTCTTCGGTTTCAATGGCATCACCATCAAGGTGAATCCCGACGGCACCATGGTGTTGACGACCGGTATCGGGCGCATGGGTCAGGGCGGCGACACGACGCAGGCGATGGTTGCCGCCGAGGTGCTGGGTGTGGAGCTGGGCGATGTCAATGTCGTTGACGGCGACTCCGAGGTCTGCGGCCACACCATGGTGACATTCGGCAGCAATGGCATGCACATGGTAGCGCGCGCCACCAAGGCGGCAGCCGAGGACGCCAGGCGGCAGATTCTGGAATTCGCAGCGCGCCGCCTGGAAGCAAATCCGGACGATCTGGACATCAGGGACAAGCGCATTTTCGTCAAGGGGTCGCCCGATATCGGGGTCACCCTCAAGGAACTGATGAGCAGCCCGATCTATGAATATCTGTCGCCGCCGGAGGTCATCGGTCGCGCCTCCAGGGGCGTGGAGTTCGACAAGGCCGGTAAAATGATGATTTGCGACTATGCCGAGGTGGAAATCGATACGCGCACGGCGCAAATGCGGGTGGTCAAGTTCGTCGCATACCATGACAGCGGCACCATCGTGAATCCCGCGATATGCGAGAACCAGGTGGCCGGCGGCTACTGCCAGTCGCTGGGGATGGCCATGACGGAGCACCTGGTCTTCGACGAGGAGTCCGGCGCGATACTCAATCCGAATTTCATGGACTACAAGATCCTTGGTCCGCTCGACATGCCGGATCCGGAGATCTACTTCGAGCAGGTGTATGACGAGGATGGGCCCTTTGGCGCCAAGGGAATCGGAGAGGGCGTGACCTGCGCCGTTCCCGTCGCCATTTCCAATGCCGTCTACAATGCCATCGGCGTCAGGCTCCACCCGCCCATTACGCCGGACAAGATCATGCGCGCCCTCAGGCAAAAGTCGCGCTGATCGGCGGACGCAAATCTGGTCGCTCACTCGCCATGAGGAGTATCACTTCAGTCAGTGTGAATCCAGAATCGCCGGCCCTCGGTAATTCCTGTCCGCAGTTTTACACATGGACCGGATGCATAAAGAAAGGTGTCTCCCGTGGTAATATTTGAAGAGCATGTTGCCACGGAGGACAGCGGGATGATGTCGAAAGCCGGTCGCAAGAATCGTAAGGGCGGGGAAGACCTGGATAACGCGGCCAATCAGTTGCGCGCCGACATCCAGCAGGGCCGGCTCGTGCCCGGGCAGCGGCTGGTGGAAACCGACATGATGCAGCACCTTGGCGTGACCCGGGGTCGCGTGCGCGATGTCTTCAAGCGGCTCGCGTCGGAAGGCCTGGTGCAGATTGACAAGAATCGGGGCGCCTCCGTGCGCAAGATTTCCCGCGATGAAGTCATGCACGTCACCGAGGTGCTGGAAGATATTTCGCTGATGATGATCAAGAAGGCCGCCCGGCAACTGGACAACCCGTCGAACCGCAAGAAACTGCAGGACACGCTTGCAGCCGCAAGGCAGTTCCGGAAGGAGTCCACCCACATTATCAAGGTGCAGGCGTACATGGATGAAAACGCCCGCTTCTGGGGGTCGTTGGCGGCGCTGGCCGGTAATCCGATCCTCGCCGACATCCGCTTCAGATTGCAGACTCTGTTGTTCCGGTTTGCGATGGAGGGGTTGACCGTGCACGAGGAGCGGGAAAAGTGGCTGGCGTGGCACGAGGACATCATCGCCGCACTGCTCAAAGGCGAGACCGCCGAGGCAGTACGCTACGCGAAGAAATCCATGGCCGATGTCTGGGCGGCGATCCTGTCGCTGCCGGATCGGGCCTTCAGCGGCTGAACTGCTAACCAGCCGCTGATAAGCCCATCCCTGGGCTTATCAGAGCACGGCAATCGAAAAGCGTGGTTTTCGCTTGCCTCACATTTTCAATGACTTGCCGTCATTGAAAATGGCAGTGCATCCTTGCACTGCGGAACCTCTGAAGTAGATCAGAGGTTCCCTATTCGTCGGCGGCCTTGCCGCTTGCCATCATCTGCGCCGCGAGGTGAATCGCCTTGCGAATGCGCACGTAAGTGCCGCAACGGCAAAGATTTCCCTCCATGGCCGTGTCGATCTGTTCGTCAGTCGGTTGCCGGTGCTTTCGCAGCAATGCTGCCGCAGACATGATCTGTCCGGACTGGCAATAGCCGCATTGCGGTACGCGGACCCTGCGCCAGCTTTCCTGGAGCGGATGATCGCCTGACGCGGACAATCCTTCGATTGTCGTGATCTCCTTTCCGGCGGCGGCGCTGACCGGCAGCACGCAGGAACGGACTGCGTCGCCATCAAGATGCACCGTGCAGGCGCCGCATGCCGCCACGCCGCAGCCGTACCGGGTTCCGGGCAGGCCGATGTGGTCCCGCAACGCCCACAGCACCGGCGTGTCTGGGGCGATGTCCAGGTTCCAGGTCCTGCCGTTAACCCGCAGCGGGATCATGCCTGTTGCTCCCTGATGGTTCATTCCCCGAAGCTGCCGCGCGCACCTGCTCCGGCGTGAACGGCAGGCGCCGCAGACGCCGCCCGGTGAGTGCCGCAAAGGCGTTGGCAAGCGCTGCCGGCGCGACCACCGTACCGATCTCACCCACGCCGGTTGGCGGAGCAGTGCTGTGCACGGTATGCACGTGGATTTCCGGCGCGCTGGAGATGCGCATCATCTGATAGTCATGGAAGTTGGATTGCATGATCATGCCGTTCTCGATGGTTATCCGTTCGGTCAACGCGTTGCTGAGTCCGTAAATGACCCCGCCTTCCAGTTGTGCCACCAGGTTGTCCGGCTGGATGACGAGCCCGCAGTCGACCACGACCCATACGTCGTGCACGCGGATCTGCCCGGACCGGTGATCGGTCGAGACCTCCGCCACGCACGCGATGAGGCTGCCCGCATAATGGGAATAGGCGAGTCCCAAGCCGCGGCCTTCCCGCCGCCGCCCCCATTGCGATATTTCGGCGGCCTTTTGCAGCACCTGTTGTGCCCGCGCCGATCGGTGCAGCAATTGCAGGCGAAAGGCCAGCGGATCAGAACCCGTTTCGGCGCAGAGTTCGTCGAGGAAGGATTCAATGGCGAATTTGTTGGGCATAGCGCCCACCCCGCGCATGGCATAGACGCGGATACCGGACTCGACGGCGACGTACTCGACCAGGCGATCGGGGAGATCGTAGGCGGCGTCGAACGGGCTGCCGTCTTCCGCGCGATGTTCGGAGCCGAGCATCCCGATCAGCGGCGCCTGTTGCCATGCCTCCCATAACAATGGTTCATGCGCCTTTACCGGATCCTCGCAGGCCACGCGGTGGTGCCAGGCGGTGACGCGCCCGCTTTCATCCACGGCGGCACGGAGATACTGACCGGTCGCCGGACGCAAGTATGCGAGCTTGAAGTCTTCTTCCCGGTCCCAGATTACCTTGACCGGCTTGCGCAATTGCGCGGACAGCCAGGCGGCGTCCTGAACAAAATCCATGGCGTGTACCGAGCGCCGGCCGAAGGCGCCGCCCATCAGCGATCGGTGCAGAGTAATGTTGGCGGCGTCGATGCCGGTGATCCGCGCGACTGTATCGAGCGTGTAGCCGGGCGCCTGCGTGCCGGCCCAGATTTCCGCGCGCGAGCCATCTTCATGCACGTGGACGGTGGCGTTCATGGGCTCCATGCCGCCGTGGTACATGTATTCCGTGCTGTACTCACGCTCAATGACGCGGTGACTGCCGGCGAGGCGGCCGGGCGCGTCGCCGGCGCCATCCCACGGGATCCCCGGGGCGGCGGTGTCACGTGCGTCGCGAATGCTCCGGTCCAGAATCTGCTGGCTGTCCAGTGAACCGGTGACGTCGGCGTGTTGCCATTCGACGCGGATGGCCCGTTTTGCCGCGAGGGCTTCGAACCATGTGCGTGCCACCACCGCGACGGTTTCATCCCGGCGGTGGACGCCGCTGACACCAGGCGCCTTGCGCGCATCCCGATCGTCGATCGACTTGATGCGGGAACCGGCAAAAGGTGGCCGAATCACCGCTGCATGCACCATTCCCGGCAGCGACGCGTCGATGCTGAAACGCACGCTGCCGTCCACCTTGGCGGCCAGGTTCCTGGGTTCGACATCCCGGCCGATTAACTGGAACCGGGACGGGTCCTTGAGTTCTGGCGCATCCGCCTGCCCCGCATTCACGTCAAAGCCGGGTAAACCGGCAATCTCGCCATACCCCATGTGCCGCCCGGATTTCGGATCCAGGACCTGGCCCATTTTCGTTTCGAGGCCGGCTACCGGGACATTCCAGTTTCTGGCGGCGTTGTGAACCAGCGTCCGGCGGGCCTGCGCCCCGAAAATGCGCAGGCGCTCGAAATAACCCGCCACCGACCGGCTGGCCACGGTGAAAATCAGATTGATGAACAACGGGTCGCCGTAATCGTCACCGACCGGTGGCGATGGTGTGACGATGACCCGGCTCCAGTCCGCGTCCATTTCTTCCGCGACGATGACCGGAAGGGCGGTCAGGACGCCCTGTCCCATCTCGGCGCTCGGGCAGCAAATGGTGACTGTCCCGTCCGTGGCGATATGTACGTAGGCGTTTAAAGGTACGGACGCGCCACGCCGCGGGTGGCCGCGCAGCCTGTCGTCACCGCGGCCCGCAGCCGGAAGCAACGTCAGACTGAAGACAACCCCAGTACCGCGCTTGAGCAGGTCGCGCCGGGACAGGACCACGGACGGAACAAGGTTGCCGGAATCTCCGGCTGGCATTGCCGTTGTAGTTCCTGGATCAATCGCGTTCAATTTCTACACCCTCCACGTTGCCCGGGTTCTGGCGCAGGCCAGACCAGCGCTGGATTAATCCGGTTTCAATTCCAAACAGGTCCAGTACGCGGCTCACGGTGTTGTCAACGATGTTCGCCACGGAACCGGGGCGGGTATAGAACGCCGGCACCGGCGGGAAAACAATCGCTCCCATTAAACAGGCGTCGTACAACATCTTGCAATGGCCGGCATGCAGGGGCGCCTCGCGCGGCACCAGCACCAGGCGCCGGCGCTCCTTCAACACCACGTCGGCGGCCCGCACCAGCAGGTTGTCCGCAAACGAATGAACTATGGCGGACAGCGTGCGCATGGAACACGGCATGACGATCATCCCGTCAGTTCGGAACGAGCCGCTGGCGATCGCCGCGGAGATATCGCGGTTGCTGTGCACCACATGCGCCAGACCTTCGATCTGCGCCAGGTCGCAATCAGTCTCAATGCTGACGTTCAGTTTGGCGGCACTGGTCATGACCAGGTGCACCTCGCAAGCGGGGATGCCGCGCAATACCTCCAGCAGGCGCACGGCGTAGGGCAGGCCACTGGCCCCGGTAATGCCGACGATCAGGCGCATGGTTTGTGGGTTTGGGGACATGTCTGGCAACCAAGTCCGGGTTTTCGGGGGGCGGTATTCGCCGCCTGCGGCGCCATATTCCAACCGCCATCCGACCCCCTGGCCACCCGGGACCCGGCGCTTCGCTTCCTTGCATTATCAATAATCTGTGTAATAATATCGCAAATAATTAACCTGTCAAAACCACCCGCGATAGGCAGTGGCAGTGCTGCCGCGGGCCATTTCCGCATTCAAATTGCCTAAAGGGGGAGAAGCTTGTGGAAGCCAAGTCACCAAGTCCGCCCAGCCGGTTCCCGGCTGTAACTGGTTGTATCCTGGCCATGGCAGTGACCGGCTTGTTGCCGCTCCCTGTCGGCGCCGACGTGATCGAGGAAGTCGTTGTGACGGCCACCAAGCGCGCGGAATCCATGCAGGATATCCCCATTTCCGTCACGGCCTTTTCCGCGGAGACCATCGAGGCGCTGGGTTTCTCCCAGAGTTATGACGTTGCCTCCCATGTCCCGAATATGCAGTTCATGGCGGAGGCATCCCAGTCCACCCCGTTCATTTTCCTGCGCGGCATCGGCAACACTTCTTTCTACGCCAGCAGCATCAATCCGGTGGCCGTGTACGTGGACCAGACTTATATCGGACAAAACGTGGCCCAGGGCTTCCAGGTATTCGATCTGGAACGCGTGGAGGTTCTGCGCGGACCCCAGGGCACCCTGTTTGGCCGCAACGCCACCGGCGGACTGGTGAATTTCATCACCCGCAAGCCGGAGATCGGTGAGGACCCCAACGCCAGGGTCGCCCTCACCGGCGGTGATTACGGCCAGTTCGACATCGAGGCCGCGGGCGGGATGCCGCTCGGCGATCAGGCGGCGGTGCGCGTGGCGGTATTTCAGAAATTGAGTTCCGGCATGTATGACCACGTCACCCCGGGGATCGGAGATGACGATTATGGCGACGTGGATAACCTGGCATTGCGCGGCCTGTTGCGCTGGGCTCCCACCGCGGATCTCGACGTGCTTTTGAATGTGCATTACGGCGATGACGATTCCCACCTCACCGCGTCGAAACCAGGCTATATCATCAGTCCCTTCGGCGTGCCCAACTGTCCGGCGGGCGCCGTATCCGGTGCGCTGAATAATGGCTGCGCCGACCCGTTTGGCCTGGGGCAGACCGTGGATCCGGACTTTGACCACGTGCAATACAGCTACGCTCCGTATCAGGATCTGGAGACGTGGGGTGTGGCGCTGGAACTTAATTACCACTTCGGTGACTACACGTTCACGTCGCTGACCGCCTGGGATAGCGTGGATCTGACGAGACTGGAGGACGACGATGCCAACTTCGCGGTGATACTCAATGACACCTTTCTGATTGATACAGAATGGTTCAGCCAGGAAGTACGCCTGACGACCGAATATGACGGCGCCTGGAACTGGATCCTCGGCGCCAACTATTATTCGGACGACCTGCAGAACAACCTGAATTTCGCGGCCGCAGAGCTGCCGCCGCCGCCGGGGATACCTTTCCCGCTCGGTCTGGCCCAGGACCTGCACCAGGAAACCGTGAGCTGGGCGGTGTTCGGAGAACTGACCTGGAATTTCCATCCGGAATGGACATTTCGGCTGGGCGGGCGGATCACCGAGGATGAAAGGC
>MGYT01000123.1:12907-16878 GCA_001801865.1 Gammaproteobacteria bacterium RIFCSPLOWO2_02_FULL_61_13 | reverse complement strand
CGGCGCGCCGATCCCCGTGTCCGATGCGCTGGCGGCGTTCGCATTTCCGCTGATTCTCCCCACCGAGCTTGAAAACGACTGGCTGGAATGGAGCGGCCGCGCCGCGCTGGATTGGAAGTTCACGGAAGGGCAGATGCTTTACGTCAGCGCCTCGCGGGGATTCAAGGGCGGCGAATTCAATGGCGGGGCGTTGCTGGATCCGTCGGAGGCTGCCATCGCCGATCCTGAGTTCATGAATAACTTTGAAATCGGTTACAAGGGCAGTCTTTTGCAGGAGCGCATGCAGGTGAATCTCACCGGCTTCTACATGGAATACGAGGACCAGCAGGTGCTGATATCCAACCCGACGCCGTTCGGGTTCCTGCCGAATCTGCAAAACGCCGGTTCGTCCGAGATCTCGGGGGTTGAGTTTGACATCAGCTGGCAACCGACCGAGGCATGGTTCGCGCAGTTGGGAGGCGCGTACCTCGATGCCGAGTTTGAGGAATTTCTTGATCCGAACCTCGGCATCGATCGCTCAGGCAACAAGCTGGCGCATGCGCCGGAATGGAACCTGAACGGCATTGTCCGCTACGAAACCCCGGTACGGGATGGTGTGCTCGCTGCCCAGGTCGACTGGTGGTGGTTGGACGACCAGTTTTTTACCGTGGAAAACACGCCCGCGCTGCGCGAGGATGCCCATGGCGAAGTGAACGCCCGCGCCAGCTACACATTCTGGGATGACCGCCTGGAGCTCGCACTGTTCGTCAGGAATATCACCGACGAACGTTACACAGTGACCGGCTTCGATACGGCAAGCGCCGGATTCGGGGCCAATATTTTTATCCTCAACCGGCCGCGTACGTTTGGCGGAGAGGTAATCTTCCGATTCGAATAGGCGCGGTTGCGCGAACCCCGGTTGCGCCGGGCGGGGATTGCCAGCACCGGAAAGGTTCAGGAAATGCGTGGCCGCTTTTCCGCGCGCCGCACCACCCGTCCGGGTCAGACCAAGGACACTGGAGAAACCCGTTGTCGAGGAAGAGGAAGGTGTGGGAGGCTCCGGCCAGGGCGTTGGCGCCCATGCCGGAAATCTCCGGCAATATTGTGAATGGACTTGGCGAGCACGAGTTTCGCCGGGCATCGCCATTTTTCTGGCATGAGCCGAAATACCATGCCTTCGGCGACATGCAGGGATACACCATCGGCGTCATGTATGGGCTCGAGGACGGCGCGGATATCCGCAAGGCGTTCAGCGTCAATGAGAATTTCCGCCCCGGAACCGAATCGGGCAGGTCTTCCAACGAACAGTTTATTCATCGCGGTCCCGATCCCATTGCAGTCGCTCCGGAAAAAGTAATCGACTCAGCCCCGGAATGGAGCCGGAAATTGAAGGAATTTGCGCTCGCACATCATGCGGATGCCGTTGGCATCGCGGCCATGCGCCCCGAATGGGTCTTCGAAGGATTTGAAATAAAGGAAAAGTACATCATCGTGGTCGGCGTCGCGCACGACTTCGAGGAAATCTCCCAGGCCCCGTCGCTGCCCGGGAATAACCGCGCGATTGTCGAGGTTGGCAAACAGTACACGCGTGCGGCGGCTGCGGCTGCCGAATTGAACAATTACATCCGCCGCCAGGGTTATGGCACCACCTGCTTTCCGGGACCCACCGCGCAGGATTTGCTGATGATCCCGGCGGCGGTTGCGGCGGGGCTGGGGGAGTTGGGAAAGCACGGTTCTCTGATTAATCGCAAACTGGGTGCGTCCTTCAGGTTGTCGGCCGTGACTACCGATATGCCGCTGGAGGCGGATGCCCCGGACGTATTCGGCGCGGAAGAGTTTTGTCTGCGCTGTCAGGTATGCACCGAGGCCTGCCCGCCGGATGCGATATTCGAGGACAAGCAGTGGGTGCGGGGCGAAGAGAAATGGTACGTGGATTTCGACAAATGCATCCCGTATTTCGCGGAAAGCCGCGGCTGTGGGATCTGTATTGCGGTCTGTCCGTGGAGTCTGCCGGGCGTGGCGGACAAACTCATCGGCAAGATGGCAAAGTTACAGGTCAGGAAGGCAGGTACGGAAAAATGATGCGGCGGCGCGGGGCCGTCACCGTTAATTCACCCGGCCCACTTGCGGCCCTGGACCCTCTCGGCGTCGTCCGACTCGAACAGGCTTTGCAGTTCCGCGCGTGATTTGAGCGCGCTTTCAATCAGCGCCTCCTCGTCCTGGTAGATGACATGCTGGCGCTTGAGCAGCATCTCGTCATGCTCACGGAACATGTTTACGGTGCGTTCCGCTTCCGCCTTCGGAAAATCCAGACCTTCCAGGATTGACCTGGCCAGCATCAGGCTGGAATAGAACGTATCGCGGTACACCACGTCCACCTTGAGGTCCATCAACTTGTAACAATGCAACCGGTTGTGTGCGCGCGCATAGACGGGAATGTCCGGGTAATGCTTGCGCAGCATTTCGGCCACGCGGATGGAAACCTCGACATTGTTGATCGCCAGCACGCACAGCTTTGCAGACTCAACCTTCGCGGACCGCATCAGGTCCAGCCTTGTTGCGTCACCGTAGTAAATCCTGCTGCCTAACTTGCGCACGAAGTCCACCTGCGTCGGGTTGCTTTCCAGCGCCGTGAACTTGATCCCGCGCATATGCAGGATGCGGGAGATGATCTGCCCCACCCGTCCGAAGCCGAAGATGATCACCGGGTTGCCGGGTTCATCGATCTTGTCGTATTCGGGCTCCGCCTTCCGCTCCGCCCAGCGCGACAGTACCTTGTCGTTGAGCAGGAACAGGAACGGCGCCGCGATCAGGGACAGGGTGACCACGACCATCAGGATGTCCACGATTCCGCTGTCAATGAGCTGTTGCCGGCGCGCCAGCGCGAACAGCACGAAGGCAAATTCTCCGCCGCCGGCCATCGCGATGCCGAGGTTGCGCGCGGTGTCTGTATTGGCGGAATTTACCCTGCTGATGGCATACAGGGCCGCGAATTTGACGGCCAATAATGCGAGCACCATGCCGGCCAGTTCCCAGGGAATTTTCAGCACCAGGCCCAGGTTCACGGACATGCCGACGGCAATGAAGAACAATCCCAGCAGCAGGCCCTTGAATGGCTCCAGTTCCGCCTCCAGTTCATGCCGGAATTCCGAATCGGCCATCAGCACACCGGCGATGAACGCGCCCAGGGGCATGGACAGGCCGACACGGTTCATCAGCAACGCCGTTCCGATGACCACCAGCAGCGCCGCGGCGGTGAAGATTTCCCGGCTGCCGAACCGCGCCACGACGCCGAACAACAGCCGCAACAACTGCCGGCCCAGGCCGACCATCAGCACGACCACCACGAGCCCGCGCAGCACTTCAAACCAGTCCGTCGCGGGCATCGTGCTTTGCGCACCGCCGGCCAGCAATGGCATCAGCGCCAGCATCGGGATCACGGCCAGGTCCTGGAACAGCAGGATGGAGAACGCCTCGCGGCCGTGGCGGGTGGTGAGTTCATTGCGCTCGGCCAGCGTCTGCAGCACGAAGGCGGTGGACGACATGGCAAACCCGGCGCCGATGATCAGCGCCGCGGGGTGTCCCAGTCCCAGCAGCCACGCGCCGAGCGCCGCCAGCAGCGTCGTTAATGCCACTTGTGCGCTGCCGAGACCGAAAACTGAACGGCGCAGCACCCAGAGCCGCGAAGGCTGCAGCTCCAGGCCGATGATGAACAGCAGCAGTACGACACCGAACTCGGAGAAATGCAGGATGCTTTCCACATCGGTGACCAGGCGCAGTCCCCATGGGCCGATGAGTATGCCGGCGGCCAGGTAGCCGATTACCGTGCCGAGCCCGGCCTTCTTGAACAGCGGAACGATGAAGACCGCGGCAGCGAGGAAGATGGCGATTTGATCAAGCATTGCGGCCTCCGCGATTAGTCAGGAGTATTGGGGGTCAGGTCTTGAGGACTTGGGGGTCAGGTCTTGCATTCAAGGGTATCTGGGGTCAGG
>MGYT01000123.1:9327-12865 GCA_001801865.1 Gammaproteobacteria bacterium RIFCSPLOWO2_02_FULL_61_13 | reverse complement strand
ACACTCGCCCAACCTGGCATGCATGAATGCAAGACCTGACCCCAGATACCCTTGAATGCAAGACCTGACCCCTAATCTTCTCACTCCAGCTGTTTCTTGCGCACCGCCTCGAATTCATCCCCGGGGTTCCAGCGCGGCATCTCCGGCGCGTTTGCGACAATGAGTCCCAGCCAGAATGAAAACTGTGCGTCCTGAATCATGCCGTCGTAATTCCAGTCGTCACGGAGTTCGTCGCTGGGCTGGTGGTAATGTTGTTCGGTAAAGGCATCCAGTTGTGCCTTGCCCCAGCCCGGCTCGCGGCCGATGACATCGGTGCCGCCTTCCAGTCCCAGCGCGGGTACCCCGACACGGGCAAAGCTGAATTGATCGGACCGGTAGAAGTAACCCTTTTCCGGGAATTGATCGGGACGGGTTTCACGCCCCTGGAATACCGCGACTTGATCAGCGACAGCATCCAGCGACGATTTGCCTTTTCCAATCAGGATGATGTCCGACGTCTTGCCCAGGATATTGCCGCTGTCCAGGTTGATGTTCGCGGCCAGCTTGCCCGCATGGACCGGGGGATGCAGTGCGAAGTATTCCGATCCCACCAATCCCTGTTCCTCCGCGCCCACAAACACGGCCATGACAGTGCGTTTTGGACGCGCCGGCAATGCGGCAAACGCCTGCGCCACGCTCAGCACCATGCCGGAGCCGCTGGCATTGTCGACGGCGCCGTTGTAAATGCGATCTTCCGGATTGCCGTTCGGGTTGGGTTCGCCGACGCCCAGGTGATCGTGATGGGCGCTGTATACGACGACCTCGCCGGCCAACACGGGATCGCCGCCTTTTAAAATACCGATCACATTGGCGGAGCGCGTACTGCGAATGGCCGTCTTCATTGCCAGTGATGTACGCACGCCCAGCGTAACGGGCTTGAAGTCGCGCTCCCGTGCGGCGGCCAGCAGTTGTGTGAGATCGTGGCCCCCCAGTTGCACCAGTCGCCCGGCAGCTTCCTCGGTGACCCAGGCTGTAACCCGGACGCGCGGCTCATCACCTGCCGGCAATTCAAACTGTTCACCGCTGAAGGAACTTTGCACCACCTGCCACGGATACCCGGCTGAAGGGTCGGTATGGATGATGATGGCGCCGGCTGCGCCCTGGCGGGCGGCCTCTTCGTATTTGTATGTCCAGCGTCCGTAATAGAGCCGGCGCACGCCTTCAAACAGCGCCGGGTCCCAGTCCGGATCGTTGTTCAGCATCAGCAGCACCTTGCCTTTCAGATCCATGCCCTTGTAGTCGTCCCACTGGAACTCTGGCGCCGTGATGCCGTAGCCCACGAACACGATCTCGGCATCGTTAATCCCGGCCAATTCCTTCTGCACGCCGCTGGCAGCGATGTACTCGTCACTGCGCTTCAGTTCCAGCGTCTTGTCGCCGGCCCGCATACGCCAGGTGGCCGGCATCTCGGAATTGATGCCGATGAGATCGAATGGCTGTTCCCAGGTGCCGTCCGCGGCGCCGGGCGCAAAGCCAATCTTCTGCATTTCCGCCGCCAGCCACGCGCGGGCCTTGATGTCGCCCTGGGAACCCGGCGCGCGCCCTGCATAGGCATCACTGGCGATCTCGGCGACCGTGCCCTGTATGAGTTTGCCGTCGATGGTGCCCGCCGCAGCCTGGGCTTCTGTCGAAAAAGGACCCGGATCCGCGGGCGCAGTCACAGTTGCTGTTGGTGCTGCGGCATTGCCTTGCTGGGGTTCGGGGCTCTTGGAGCAGGCGGTGGCGGCAAGCAGCGACAACAACAGCGAAAGCGTGCGATGACTCATGGGGATCTCCAGGTTCCGGTGGGCATCCATTCAGGATGCGGGATTGCACGCCGTTAGTGTACTTTATCCCGCGCCATGGCCGACACCGCCCCAGCCGCTGTGCCCGACGCGGAAGTCGTGTTCCGGACCGAGGCATTGACCAAGATTTATCACATGGGCGAGGTGGATGTGCATGCATTGCGGGGTGTCACCGCGGAACTGGTCAGCGGTGAACTGCTGGTGCTGCTGGGCGCCTCCGGCAGCGGCAAGTCCACGTTCCTTAATATCCTGGGCGGCCTGGACCGCCCGACCTCCGGCCGTGTCTGGTATCGCGAGCAGGACCTGACCCACGCCTCGGAACAGGAACTCACCCAGTACCGGCGTCATCACGTGGGATTCGTGTTCCAGTTCTACAACCTCATCCCCAGCCTGACGGCGCGCGAGAACGTTGCCATCGTCACCGAGATCGCGCGCCATCCCATGCGTCCGGAAGACGCGCTCGATCTGGTGGGGCTGGCTGATCGCCTGGATCATTTCCCGGCGGAGCTCTCCGGCGGGCAGCAGCAGCGTGTCGCCATCGCGCGCGCCATTGCCAAGAACCCGGCGGTGCTGCTCTGCGACGAGCCCACCGGCGCCCTTGACTCGGAAACGGGTGTGCTGGTGCTCGAGGCCATCGAGCGCATCAACCGCGAATTGCGCACGACGGCTGCCGTGATCACCCATAATGCGGCCATCGCCGACATGGCCGACCGCGTGGTGCACCTGCATGATGGCGTCATCGATCGCGTGACGATGGTGCCGGTGAAAAAGTCACCGCGCGATATCCACTGGTAGCCACCCACCATGCGCGCGATCCATATGAAGCTGTTCCGGGACCTCTGGCACACCTGGGGCCAGGCTTTGGCCATCGCGGCGGTCATTGCCTCCGGCATCGCCACCTATGTGATGTCGGTCAGCACCGTGCACTCGCTGGTGTCGACGCGCGCCGCGTTTTACCGTGATTACCGCTTTGCCGAGGTCTTCGCCAGCGCCAAGCGCGCGCCCAATTCCCTGCACGAACGTATCGAGGCCATCCCCGGTGTGGATCGCGTCGAGACGCGGGTCGTGGCGGCGGTCAAATTCTCGGTACCGGGCTTCCCCGACCCGGTGAACGCGCGTGTCATTTCCATCCCGGCGCGCGGCGAACCGTTGTTGAATCGCCTGCACCTGCGCGCCGGGCGGTTGCCCGACCCGGCGCGGGATGACGAAGTGGTGCTGAACGAGGTATTTGCCGAGGCCCACAGGCTGCAGCCCGGGGATCGGCTCGACATGGTCATCAAGGGACGCCTGCAGTCCGTGCGCGTCTGCGGGATCGCGCTGTCGCCCGAGTACGTTTTCCAGATCAACCCCGGCGGTGTCATCCCTGATTTCAAGCGTTTCGGCGTGCTGTGGATGCGCCGCAACGTGCTTGAGGAAGCCTACCAGATGGAAGGCGGATTCAATGACGTGGTGCTGACACTCGCGGCCGGGGCGCAGCCTGAGGAAGTCATGGATCAATTGACGGCATTGCTGCAGGACTACGGCGGGCTCGACGCCCAGGACCGTTACTGGCAGACGTCGCACCGGTTCCTGGAAAATGAATTTTCGCAGCTGCGCCAGATGGCGCGCATTTTCTCCATCATCTTTCTCGGCGTGGCCGCGTTTCTGCTCAATGTCGTGCTCTCGCGGCTGATCAGCACCCAGCGCCAGGAGATCGCCGCGCTGAAATCCTTTGG
>MGYT01000123.1:8581-9317 GCA_001801865.1 Gammaproteobacteria bacterium RIFCSPLOWO2_02_FULL_61_13 | reverse complement strand
GCGGGCATCTGGCTCGGGCAGGGGCTGAGCCACCTGTACATCGAGTACTACCGCTTCCCGGTGTTTCGCTACGAGTTGCGCGCCGGGGTGGCGTTGCTGGCGGCCGCGGTCAGCGCGGCGGCGGCAATACTGGCGACCGGGACCGCCGTGCGCCGCGCGGTGCAATTGCCGCCGGCCGAGGCGATGCGGCCGGAACCGCCGGCGAAATACCGGCGCAGCCTGGTGGAGCGCGCCGGGCTTGGCCGCGCGTTTTCGCAGTCGGTGCGCATGATCCTGCGCAACGTGGAGCGCCGCCCGGTGAAATCCACGGTGTCGATCATCGGCATCGCACTGGCCTGCGCGGTCATGGTCGTGGGCACGTTCTTCAGCGATGCGGTGGATTTCATGATCGAGGTGGAATTCGAGCGCGCCCAGCGCCAGGACATCACCATGCGCTTTTTCGAACCCACGTCGCGGCGCGTGCTGCATGATGTCGAGGCCATGGAGGGCGTGCGCTATGCCGAGGTGTATCGCAGCGTCCCGGTGCGGCTGCGCCACGGGCATCGCAGCTATCGCACCACCATCAAAGGCAGCGAACGCGACCGCGATCTGAACCGGCTGCTGGATACGGGGCACCACGCACTGGAACTGCCGCTGAGCGGCGTCCTGCTCACCGATCACCTTGCGCAGTTGCTGGAGGTACGGCCGGGAGACACCGTGATTGCCGAGGTATTGGAGGGGCGGCAGCCGGAACTGC
>MGYT01000123.1:4989-8556 GCA_001801865.1 Gammaproteobacteria bacterium RIFCSPLOWO2_02_FULL_61_13 | reverse complement strand
CCAGTACGTTGGGGTTGGCGCCTACATGGAGCTGGGCGCGTTGAATCGAGTCATGCAGGAGGACGACTCCGTCTCCGGGGCCTACCTCAAGATCGACCCCGCCTACCGCCAGCGCATCTACGCTGCGGTCAAGGAGATGCCGCGGGTATCGAGCTCCGATGCCACGGAGAACCTGATCAGTTCGTTCTACGAGACCTCCGGCGAGTTCATCCTGGTGTTCGTCACATTTATCTCGGGCCTGGCGGGGATCATCACCTTCGGCGTGGTGTATAACAGCGCGCGCATCGCGCTGGCGGAGCGGGCGCACGAACTGGCGAGCATGCGCGTGCTCGGATTCACCCGCGGCGAGATCTCGTTTATTCTGCTGGGAGAGCTCACCCTGTTGACCCTGGTAGCCATTCCCGCCGGACTCGTGATGGGCAGGATGCTGTGCTGGGTCATGATCCAGAACGTGCAACAGGACATCTTTCGCGTGCCCCTGATAGTACAACCCAACACCTATGCACTGGCCGCCACCGTGGTCATCGGCGCTTCATTGCTGTCCAGCCTGCTGGTGCGCTCGCGCCTCGACCATCTCGACCTGGTCGCCGTGCTGAAGACGCAGGAATGAAACCGTGAACCTGCTGCGCAGACACGCCGGGCTCATTGCCGCCGCGCTGGCGTTGATCGGGCTGCTGGCGCTCGGATTCCGCCCGAGCCCGGTGAGTGTAGACATGGTCCAGGCGCAGGCCGGGCCGCTGCGCCTGACTGTGGAAGAGGAGGGACGGACCCGGGTAATCGATCGTTACGTGATCTCGGCGCCGGTGCCGGGGTACCTGCGGCGCATCGATCTGGACGTGGGTGCGGCCCTGAGTCCCGGGCAGGTGGTGGCGCAACTGGAACCGCTGCGCTCGGATGTGCTGGATCCGCGGCGGCGCGCCGAGGCGGAATCACGGGTGGTCGCGGCCCGTGCCGCGGTGCAGGCAGCGGAACAGCGTGCCGGTGCAACGGAGGCGGAGGCCGATTATGCCGCCTCCGAGCAGGAGCGCCACGCGCAACTGTACAAGAACAGGACCGTGTCCCTGGATGCATTTCAGCAGGCCGAGGCCGCCGCGCGCCGCACGCGGGCCAGCCTGCAATCGGCGCGCTTCCAGGTCGACGTCGCGCGCGCGGAACTCAAGGCAGCCGAGGCGACCGTGGCCTACTCGTCAGCGGCAGGCACCGGCGGCCGATTGGAGCAGGTGACCATCACTGCGCCGGTGGGCGGCCAGTTGTTGAAGCGCTTTCATGAAAGCGAGGGCGTCGTGGCAGCCGGTGAGCCGTTGCTGGAAGTCGGCGATCCGCTGTCACTGGAAGTTGAAGTGGACGTGCTGTCGCGCGACGCAGTGCGCATTGCACCGGGGATGCCGGTGCAACTCGAACGCTGGGGCGGCGCGGTGCCGCTGCAGGGCACGGTGCGCACGGTGGAACCGGTGGGATTCACCAAGATATCCGCGCTCGGCGTCGAGGAACAGCGTGTGCTTGTCATCGTGGATATCACCTCGCCGCGCGAGCAGTGGCAGCGGCTCGGGGATGGTTACCGCGTCGAGGCCGTGTTCATCCTGTGGCAGGGAGAGAGTGTGTTGCAGGTGCCGTCCAGCGCCCTGTTCCGCAGCGGCGCCGACTGGTCGCTGTTCGTGGTGGAGAGCGGGCGCGCGATCACGCGGCCGGTCAAGGCCGGCCATGAGGGCGGAATCAATGTGCAGATTCTGGATGGCGTCCGTCCGGGCGACTGGGTGGTTGCCCATCCCGGCGATGCCGTGGCAGACGGCGTGCGCGTGCAGGCGTATTGACTTGAGGCACTGCGATGGAGTTTGTGGATGATCGTTGACACGCTCCTGGTTATTGCCGGCCCGCGAGCGTGTGGCAAATCGACATTCATTGCCAATTGCCGAAGCAATAAGGCATTGACCCGCATCGCACCGGATTTGGCAAGGCTGTTCGAACTGGCGCCCAAGTCGGTTCGGATGACGCAAGTGGAACGGCATGCTGGCCGGAAGTACCCTGCGGCCATTCTGCACCTGGATATCTATTCGCCATTCGAATATGCCCCGGTCCTGCCGCGTGATCAGTTGCAGGCGTGGATGACAGTCGAACGATTTGGCGCACACACCTCAATGAAAAGCGTACGTGATGCGCGAGAATTGTACGCAGTGACCTTGTTTGCGCCACGACAGAAAACCCTGGAGCGATGGTTGCAACGAAAGGCCGCCGGAAATCGGAGGCAGGTTTCGACGAATCTGGCGCAGATACTTGCCGACTCAGGTTCAGGCGAGGCGCTTTATCGGCATCTGTATTCCGTGTGGCTGAAGTTTCTCGCCGCATCACAGCCCGTTCAACATTGGCACGCAACGGAAAAGGATGGTGGATATGCAATTGAAGTTGCCGGGTCGGATTAGGCCACCATGGTTACCCGACCACTGCAAACGATGGCAGCGGCTGCACGGTTCCGGGATTGATGAGTGATGGTAACGACGATCAATTGCAGATTTTCCCGCTGCCAGGATTCATGGGAACTGCCGTGGCGGCCCGATCCCAATCTTTTTCCTGTTGAGCAATTCTGGTGCGCCTGCGCGGGAAGAACGCGATGGCGATGCCTGGCGCATCAACGACAACGAATACCCGGGCGGTTGGGATTTCAAATCCGGGGCGCAGAGTGACGGCATGATCCCGGCCCTGGCGATCCCCGCGCCGGCCGCGATTCAATCTGCGGCGCAGCGGATCCGTGGCGTGGCCGCACGCACGCCCTTGTTGCGTTTGAATGTGGATGACACACCGGCCGAGATCTGGCTCAAATGCGAAAACCTGCAACCCATCGGCTCCTTCAAGGTCAGGCCGGCCGCGAGCGCAATCCTTAACCTGTCCCGTGGCCAGCTCGATCAGGGGGTCTACACCGCCAGCGCGGGGAACATGGCGCAAGGCGTTGCCTATACCGCGCGCCGGCTGGGGATACCGTGCAGCGTCGTGCTACCGCAGGATGCTGCCGCCACCAAGATTGCAGCCCTGGAGCGCATGGGCGCGAAATTGCATTTTGTCTCCCACGAGGAATGGTGGCAGGTGCTGGTCAATCGCGGGCATCCCGAAATTGCCGGCAGATTCATTCACCCGGCCGCTGATCCGGATGTGATCGCGGGTGACGCCACCATCGGATTGGAGTTACTCGCCGACTTGCCCGACGTGGATACGGTGGTGGTCCCCTATGGCGGTGGCGGATTGTCCTGCGGTATTGCGGCGGCGCTGCGTGGCGCCGGCTCAAAGGCGCGCGTACTGGCTGCCGAGTCTGCCCATTGCGCGCCATTGAGCGCGAGCTTGGCTGCAGGCCGGCCAGTGGAAGTGCCGGTGAATCCGAGCTTTGTCACCGGGCTGGGGGTTGGGCGCGTGCTGGAAGAAATGTGGCCCCTGGTAAACCAGTTGCTGGACGCTGCCGTGGTGGCGGAGGAAAAGGAAACCGCTGCGGCCATCCGCTTGCTGTTTGAGCGCAACCGCATGGTGGTGGAGGGGGCCGGCGCCGTGTCCGTCGCCTGTGCGCTGGCGGGCAAGGCCGGCCAC
>MGYT01000123.1:0-4975 GCA_001801865.1 Gammaproteobacteria bacterium RIFCSPLOWO2_02_FULL_61_13 | reverse complement strand
TGTGATTTCCGGCGGCAATATCGATGCGGACCGCTTTGCCCGCATTATCTCCGGGCAGTGAGTCCTAAGTGAGAGGTGACTTATTTTGTACCCGTCACTCCCGTTGCAGCATCGCCCCCTGTCATTTCGAAGGAGCGCAGCGACCGAGAAATCTTTCTTTATGTGAAGGCAAGATTCCTCACATGCGTTCGGAATGACAAACTCAGACACTACCCACAAGTCATGGAATGTGCTGATGATCTGGTATCATCCAAACACCTGTCAAAGGGAGTGAAAATCATGTCCGCGAATCCCATCCGCACCCTCGGCGTGCTCTTGATGAGTCTGTTTTCGAGCAGTGCCTTCGCTGAACTCCAGGTGGGAGATTCGGCCCCCGCCTTCGACCTGATCGATCAGTACCAGAAACCGCAACGGCTTGCGGATTACGCCGGCAAATGGGTCGTTCTCTATTTCTACCCCAAGGACGATACGCCCGGCTGCACCACGGAGGCGTGCAGTTTCCGTGATGATATTTTCAAGATCCGCGCGCTGGGCGCCGAGGTGCTGGGCATCAGCCTGGACAGCGCCGAGAGCCATGCGGAGTTTGCCAAGAAGCATGGCCTGCCGTTTCCGTTGCTGGCGGATACGGACGCCAGGGTGACAGATTCCTATGGCGCACTCATGGGTCTTGGGCCGGTGAAATACGCCAAGCGCCACACGTTCATCATCGGACCGGACGGCAAGCTGGCGAAGATTTACCGCGATGTGGATCCAAAAGTGCACAGCGCGGAGGTCATTGCCGAGTTGGGTCGCTTGGCGGGCAAGTCCTGATGCGGTTCATTTGCCTGCTGTTGATGCTGCCGGCGCTGGCCGCCCAGGCGCAGGAACCGGACCAAGGGGAGATGCTGTACCAGAATCACTGCACCGAATGTCATGAAAGCACGATTCATGTGCGCGAACGGACCAAGGTTGGGACACTCGCTGACCTGAAGGCCTACGTCCGGAAATGGTCCGATTACAAGGAGTTGGGCTGGTCCGACGCGGAGCGCAATGCCGTGGGCGAATACGTCAATCAGCACTTCTACGGTTTCTTCGAAACTTCGGCACCGCCGCCACCGCCCGAAGCCACGAAGAACTAAAAGAGTAATGCAGAGCGGATAAGTATTTATTCCTGGTAGGGTCTCCAGTTCGTCATTCCGGCGGAAGCCGGAATCCAGTTAAAACAATTTTTTACTGGATGCCGTTTTGCAACGACATGACGGTAAGGGGACTTGTTCAAAGTTTCCTCAGAGAATTATATGGCCGCGGTCGCGCAAGTATTGCGCAATCGCCATGCGATGGGCAGTAAAGAATTCATTCAGCAGTAACTGCCTTGTGCTGCCGTCCCGGTAATCCAGGTGCCACAGCGCATTGGGCTCCACGATGTACCCCGCGATGTTGAATTCGGTCTGCTGCACGCGGATTTGCCTGAGGTTCTCCAGCTTAATGGTAGTGGTGGACGGCAAGAGCCAGCCGCCGGTGTCGACGACGATGCGATCCGGCAACACGTAGATATGTTCCTTGCGCAAGGCGGGCATCACCAGCACGGGGATCAGCAACGACAGCAGAAACATCGTCAATGCGGCCCGGCGTCTTATCTTCAGCAACCAGAACACCAACGCCGCCGCGGCCAGCAGGCAAAACACAATGCCCCACGCCAGCACCCGCTCGCGGGTCCCGGCAAGCAGCAGGCCGCCATCCGCTCCCATGGAAAAGGTGGCCGCGTGGAATTTGCTGAACAGGAGACTGATCATCTCCATCAACTTTAGCACAGAGCCACGGAGGCGCGCCGCGGGTCCTTTCGGTGTAAAGTAATGCGCATGTCAACTGCACGACCCCGTTATTCCGCCTTCCTGCTGCTGTTGTTTTGCGCCGGCTGCGCAGCGGAGGTGGCAACACCGCAGGTGACAGCTCCGGAGGAAAGCTATGTGGTGGTCGATGGCAAGGTGGATCAAACCACCTACATCGGCTGGCAGGTGTTCCAGGAAAACTGCGCCCGCTGCCATGGTCCCGGGGCGAGCGGTACGGACATTGCTCCAAACCTGACGGAACGCATCAATTGGCTCAGCCCGGATCAATTCCGTCTCCGCGTACTGAACCGGTACTTCATCACCATCCCGCTGGACGAAGCGGTGGCGGAAGGGTCCGGGAACATGGAGCAGGCGTTGGAAGAAGCCGTCGAGGCGCGTGAATCAAAACCCGTCCCCGCCATTGACATGCCGCGCTGGCGTGACAATCCGGATGTGCGCGATCACATCCAGGAGTTGTACGCCTGGCTCACGGCCCGCGCTGACGGGGTGCTGGGGCCGGGGGTCCCGGAGTTACTACCCAGGTAAGTAGATCTTTTCTGCTCGTACCCATTCCAGGGTATTGATTCCAATACCCTTCCGGCGCATCCTCCCTTCCCCATGTATATAACACGAACCCGCAACCTTTCCGTTCAGTAGCCAGTTAGGCCTCTCAGGAGAATTGCTGATGCCCAACCCGCTGCGAAACGTGCTTGCCGTCCTGGTGGGCATCGCCATAGGCGGAGTCGTCAACATGGGACTCATTACTCTCAGCCCGTCGCTCATTCCTCCGCCCGCGGGCGTGGATGTAACCAACGCCGAAAGCCTGGCCAAGGCAATTCACCTTTTTGAACCGCGGCACTTCGTTATGCCGTTCCTGGCACATGCACTGGGTACCCTCGCAGGCGCGCTCGCGGCTTTCCTGATCGCAGCTGCCTACAAGTCGCAATTGGCTTACGCGATTGGCGTAGTCTTTCTTTGCGGTGGTGTGGCCGCGAGTTTTATGATTCCCGCTCCTGCCTGGTTTATCGCGCTTGACCTGCTGGCCGCTTACCTGCCGATGGCGTGGTTGGGAATTCGCATAGGTACTCGGATGATGCAAGCGAACAATGGTGCACCGAAGAACGAGGCCTGACCCTTCGCTCCGGCCGGCGTGCTACGGCCGCCGGCCTTCGTACGCGGATGAGCTCAAACGGTTAGGCGCTTGTGCAAGCAGACAGAGAAGACATCACCGCGAGCGCATAATCTGCGGCATTGCTGGTTTGCTAATCGGCGGTCTTCTCGGAGTGGTCGTTGAATCGCTGCGCAGGGTGATCGGGGCAGTAACGAACTTTGGAGGCATGGTTGTGCTGTCTGCCGCTGTGGGTTGGCGCCCTTTTTCTTGTCGGATTGGCGTTCGGAGTCGCATTAATCTTTTTCTAAGCCGTATCTTCAGTGCGCAAACACCTTCTGCAGCAATTCCGTCGTGCGCTTGGCGGGATCCTGCCGGATCTGGGCCTCTTCCGCCGCCAGGTAATGGAAGATTCCGTCCATGCCCTTGCCCACCACGTAATCGGTTAGGTCGGCCTTGACGTCGGGAACGAACGGCAGTCCGCGATACTTGCCCATGGCGGCATCGTAGGACTGGATGGCGCCGACCTTCGCGAGGCTGTTGTCCACCACCGGGCGCATGGCCTGGGCCAGTTGCGGCGACATCTTGCCCTTGAAAAACTGGGTGGCCGCGTCATCCGGGCCGTCGTAGATGTGCTTGGCGTCGTCCATGGTCATTTGCGCAATGGCCTCCACGAACAGCTTGCGGGCCCTGGGCGCCGCAACCTCCGCGGCGCGATTCAGGCGTAACTCCACGTCGTCGAGCATGCCGCCAAGCCCGATCGTCCCCAGTGCAGCGTGCACGGACTGCAGGCTCTCGGGCAGGGGAATGTGGATGGCGGGATCCTTGTTGAAACCGTCGGTGGCGCCCACTTTCTTGACCACGTTGCGCGTACCCACCCTCAGTGCCTCGCGCAGCCCGGCTTCGATTTCACCGGCGGAAAGGGCTTGCGCGGCATCGTTGCCGGTCAGGCTTTGCAGCAGGGATTTTCCCTTGTCCAGCAGGCTCTCATCTGCGGCCGCGACGAAGCAGGAATGCAACAGCAGACCCAGAGCAATCAATTTGACGATTCGCAGTGTGTGCATGTTCAGCGCCTCCCGAGTTTGTACATGGTGCGCCCATTGTGCAGGTTCAGTTCTGGGGCAGAGCCCGGTTTCCGGGTAGTCCGATCCTGCGGTGTCAGACACGCCGTGAATACGTCCCTGTAGGCTCGAAGCGCCGCTGGCGGAAAACTGCTCCCTGCGTTTTCCGCACTTCCGCCGTCCCTGGCGGTCGTCCCTGCGGCTTACGGTCTGCCACCACAGAATCGGACCACCCGGGTATGTGGCCATTGCATTTTGGAACAGCGAATCACCGCGGCGCAATGAAATCCCCGAAGCCGCGGCTGCCATTGCCGGATTTGATGCCGCTCCCCACTGCAAGGGTGACCACATCAATCGGATAGACCTCTCCATTGAACCAACTCACCACGTAAACATGCCGGCCATCGGGATGCAGCATGATGCCCTCCGGATAGTCCCCCACCGTCACCGTTTCCAGGGTCTTTCCAGTGGGCAAATCAATAACGGAGACGGAGTTGTCATGCTGATTGGTGACAAACAGCCGATCCGATTCCGGCACATGGGCGATGGCATAGGGAAAGCTGCCCACCGGGAGGGTGGCGGTTACCTTGAATGTATCCAGATCAACGACACTGACGTCGCTGCTTTGCACATTGGCAATGAACGCCCGCTTGCGGCCGGCGTCCACGGTTACGCCAAAGGGCGCCGTGCCTACGGTAATCGTCGCCAGCGCCGCGCGGTCCGCGAGGTTGACGATCGTTATCGTGTTGTCGTCCCGGTTGGCCACCACCAGCCGCTTCCCGTCCGGCGTCACTGCAAGTCCGGCCGGTGAGTTTCCGACCGGGATGTGCTCCCTGATCTCGGCGGTCGCAGCATCCAAAACGGCGACCTGGTGGGAATACCAGTCGCTGATAAAGACCTGCCGATCGTCGGGGCTGATGGCGATGCCAAGCGGGCCTTCCCCGACCGGAACCGTCGGGGCTGATGGCGATGCCAAGCGGGCCTTCCCCGACCGGAAC
>MGYT01000122.1:2049-60074 GCA_001801865.1 Gammaproteobacteria bacterium RIFCSPLOWO2_02_FULL_61_13 | reverse complement strand
CTGCCGCGCACCCGGCGGCCTTCCTGGTATTGCGTTGTGGCCTGGAAACTGCGCTGCGCCATGTCCTTGTAAACCTTGGCGCAAAGGATTTGGGCGCCCGATCGGACCACGTGGATCGTGGCCTCCTTGCCGCTTTTGAGCGGGCGCAGCACTTCGTCGATCACGCCGTCTTCGATCAGCGCTTCCAGACTGGGGGGGGTTTTCATCGTTTACCGCGTTGCGGGTGAGGCTTGCAGGCCATTATGGCTGATTGGGGATTTCCCAGTTGGTATTCTGACACGGACGTTCTAACTACTCCCCATTCGCGTCAGCGCCCGCTCGGCATTCTGGTCGCCCTGGTTGGCCGCCAGCTGGTACCACTTGCGCGCCTCCTTCAGGTCCTGGGGCATGCCGCGGCCCTTGGAATAGATCACGCCAAGATTAAATTGGGCGATGGGATTGCCCGAGTCCGCGGCCTTGCGATACCACTTGAACGCCTGGCTGTCGTCGCGCTCCACTCCCTGGCCCTTTCCATACATGAATGCGAGGTTGATCTGAGCGTCAACCACACCCTTGTCCGCCGCTTTCTTGTACCAACGCAGGGCCTCTTCCAGGTTTTGCTGCGCACCCACGCCCTGCGCAAACATTTCACCGACCTTGAACATGGAGGCCGGGTGCCCGCGCTTGGCGGCACGCAGCGTCCAGTCGAAGGCGGCCTTGGGGTCCGGCGGCGTGCCGATACCTTTCAAATAAAGACCGGCAATCATGGCTTGGGCGCCGGCATCACCCTGAGCGGCGGCTTTCAGGTACCACTTGAAGGCGGAACGGAAGTCCTGCTCCACGCCGCGTCCCTTGGCATACATGACGCCGAGACTGAATTGCGCCGGGGTGTGATTCTGTTCGGCGGCGCGGCGATACCAGTTCACCGCCTCGGTTTCATTTTTTTCCGTCCCCATGCCCTTGGCGAGCCGGTAGGCCAATTCGGTCTGGGCCTCCGGATCGCCTTCTTCTGCATGGGCGTACAGTTCCATGAACTCCTCGTTGCCTTGCAGCCGTGGAGATTTTTGCAGCGTGGGCACCGGCTCCGAAGCGGGTTGTGCCACTGGTATGGGCGTCGACGGCACGGCGGTGGGCGTGGTGATTAACGGTGCTTCACCGGGCGGGCGCTGTTTGCTTCTTGGCGCCGCGGAGATCCTGGCCTCTGCTGCAGGCCCGGGCCGCGATGGATTTGTAGGTATGTCCGTGATCATTTCCGGCTCATGCACCGGAGGTGACGATTTCTGTACCGGGATCAGGGGTTCGGGGGTTTTGACGACCCCCTTTTCAAATTCAGCCCCCAGGTTGCGCATGACCGTCAACAGGTCATTGATGGATTGCGGGCGCTCGTGGCGGCGGAAGCGCATGGCGTAATCAATGGCCTCCAGCAGGGCCTGGGAGTAACGGCCCTCGCCCACTTCCACGGCGGGGACGTAGGTATCCCGGCCGGCGATGCTGATGGCGGAACTCCGATCAATGGCGTCCGCCGGCGGGACACCGGCAATGCATCGATACATGGTGGCGCCGAGGGCATAAATGTCCGTCCATGGGCCCTGCTCCTCATTGCTGTTGTATTGCTCGATGGGCGCATAACCCTTGGAAAACAGGCTGGTCATGGATCCACGGCTGGTTTCCAGCGCCTGGCGCGCGGAACCAAAATCCAGCAGCACCGGGTCGCCGTCCACGCGGATGAAGATGTTCCCGGGCTTGATGTCGCGATGGATGAAGCCGTGGGCGTGCACCAGTTTCATGCCGTCGATGATGGGAAATATCACTGTGCCCAGGTCGGCTTCATCGAGAATTTTCCGCCGCGCCAGGATCTCCTGCAGGGTTTCACCCAATTCATAATCCATGACCATGTACGCAGTGTTGTTGGCCTCGAACACGTTGCGCACGCGCACGATGTTGGGGTGCTTGAACTGTCCGAGCGTTCGCGCCTCAGCCAGAAATCGCCCCTGCCCCCAAACGTAACGTTCCTCATGTTCCGGTGACAGTGCCACCACGGAGCCATCCGTGTGCCGCGTGGCCAGTTCGATGGGCATGTACTCCTTGATCGCAACCTCATGGGCCAGATTGCGGTCGTAGGCCAGATAGGTAATGCCGAAGCCGCCCTGACCGATGATGTCGCGGATTTCATACCAATGGAGCTGAAATCCGGGTTGGAGGGCGTTTAATTGATGTTTTTTGCGCTTTTTGGCCACGGTATTGTCGGGGCTCTGGCCGGTCCCAGAAGTGGGGAAGACCTACTATACAAGCCTAAAAAACCCAGATTTGCAATGAGTTGGCGCGGTTTCCGGCGGTATTTTGTTAGCCTGAGGGGAGGTTAGCACCCTATTTTTCGGGTTCAGGGGCGGGGTCGGGTCGTAATTCAATCCGCCTCGGAGTACGGCCCGGTAACTGTATACGCGTCACACGCCCTGCAAGGAGAATATCCTGCCATGGGCGGCACACGTGAGATGCGAGTCGTCCCATCCGACTTTGGTGCGTGGACACTGCGCGCACAGGTTCAGTAGAATCCCGCTTCGAATTGGCCAAAGCACGAATGTGAATCGGCAGAGGCTCGAGTGAATGAAGCGGCGGGAGTAATCGAGAGGTTACTCCCGTTTTTATGTACACGGACGTACGGTATGCCGCGGGCGCAGGATGCGCAGGAGCGGCATGTACAGGGATGTACTGTACGCCGCTTGTGTCGGGAACGTACAAGCGGCGACGATTGAAGTCCCTGTCTGGAGATGGTATTTGACGCAGGCCGCGATTCTGGCCCTTGAAGATGGAACCCTGTTCCACGGCCGCTCCATTGGGGCGGAAGGTCAGACCGTTGGCGAAGTGGTATTCAACACCGCCATTACCGGTTACCAGGAGATCCTCACGGATCCTTCCTACCATCAACAAATCGTCACGTTCACCCAGCCACATATCGGCAATGTGGGCGTCAATCCCGAGGATGAAGAATCCGGCGAAGTGTATGCCGCCGGACTGATCATCCGTCAACTGCCCTATCAAATGAGTAACTGGCGCGCCCAGGGTTCGCTGCCGGAATATTTGTGCCGCAAGGGCGTGGTCGCCATTCACGACATAGACACGCGCAAGCTCACCCGGTTGCTGCGGGACAAGGGCGCGCAAAATGGCTGCCTCATGGCCGGCGCGACCTTGGACACGGAGCGCGCGGTGGCAGCGGCGCGGGCATTCCCCGGCCTGAAGGGCGCCGATCTGGCGAAAGTGGTCAGCACCCGGAACAGCTATGAATGGGCGGAAGGATGCTGGTCACTGGACGCGGGGCTTCCCGATGCCACTGTGCGCAGCGACAAACCCTGGCGCGTGATTGCGTACGATTTCGGTGTGAAGCGCAATATCCTGCGCATCCTCGTGGATCTGGGTTGCCGCGTGACCGTGGTGCCGGCGACCACCCCTGCCGTGGAAGTGCTGCGGGAAAATCCCGATGGTGTGTTTTTGTCCAACGGTCCCGGTGACCCGGACGCCTGCGATTACGCCATTGCGGCCATACGGGACCTGCTGCCGACGCGCATTCCGATTTTCGGGATCTGCCTGGGGCACCAGTTGCTGGCATTGGCTTGCGACGCGCGTACCGTGAAGATGAAGTTCGGACACCATGGCGCCAACCATCCGGTGCAGGAACTGGCAACAGGGCGCGTGATGATCACGAGCCAGAATCATGGCTTTACCGTGGAGGAATCCAGCCTGCCGCCGGAGCTGCTGACCACGCACCGGTCATTGTTTGATCGCACGTTGCAGGGCGTGCGCCACCGGGATCTCCCCGCATTCAGTTTTCAGGGCCATCCGGAGGCGAGCCCGGGGCCCCATGACATCAAGCCGTTGTTCAACCGCTTCATCGAACTGATGGAAGCGCGCAAATGATCCGCGCTCCCTGCCCAAGCCTGTCTTTTCCCTGTGACTTGTTACTTATGACTTGTAACTGTCTTCATGCCTAAACGCACTGACATCCAGTCCATCCTCATCATCGGCGCCGGCCCGATCATCATCGGCCAGGCGTGTGAGTTCGATTATTCCGGGGCCCAGGCCTGCAAGGCGCTGCGCGACGAGGGCTACCGGGTGATCCTGATCAATTCCAACCCGGCCACGATCATGACCGACCCGGGCATGGCGGATGCGACCTACATAGAACCCATCCGCTGGCAGACCGTGGCCAAGATCATCGAGAAGGAACGACCGGACGCGTTGCTGCCGACCATGGGTGGGCAGACGGCGCTCAACTGCGCGCTGGACCTGGCGCGCATGGGCGTACTGGAGGAGTTCAAGGTTGAACTCATCGGCGCAAGCCGGGAGGCCATCGACAAGGCCGAGGATCGGGAGAAGTTTCGCGACGCCATGCGCCGCATCGGCCTGGCCATGCCGTACTCCGGCCTGGCGCATTCGCTGGAGGAAGCCCGGGAGATCCAGGCCGAGATTGGTTTCCCGATCATCATCCGGCCCTCATTCACGCTCGGCGGCACCGGCGGCGGCATCGCCTACAACACCGAGGAGTTTCTCGAAATCTGTGAGCGCGGCCTGGACGCATCGCCGACCAAACAGGTATTGCTGGAGCAATCGGTCATCGGCTGGAAAGAGTTCGAGATGGAGGTGGTGCGGGACAAGAAGGACAACTGCATCATCATTTGTTCCATCGAAAATCTCGATCCCATGGGCGTGCATACCGGCGATTCCATCACCGTCGCACCGGCGCAAACACTGACTGACAAGGAATACCAGATCATGCGCGATGCCTCCATCGCAGTGTTGCGCGAGATCGGCGTGGAGACCGGCGGCTCCAACGTGCAGTTCGCGGTCAATCCCGCCAATGGTGAACTCATTATTATTGAGATGAACCCGCGCGTATCCCGGTCTTCGGCGCTGGCCTCCAAGGCCACCGGTTTCCCCATTGCCAAGGTGGCGGCCAAACTGGCGGTGGGGTTCACCCTGGACGAACTGGAAAATGAAATCACCGGCGGCGCCACGCCGGCCTCGTTTGAACCGACCATTGATTACGTGGTCACCAAGATCCCGCGCTTCACATTTGAAAAGTTTCCCCAGGCCGATCCCCGGCTCACGACGCAGATGAAATCCGTCGGCGAGGTCATGGCCATCGGCCGCACCTTCCAGGAGTCACTGCAAAAAGCCCTGCGTGGACTGGAAACCGGCATCGACGGATTGAATGAACGTGCCGGAGGTGACAGCGCCGAGGCATTGGATCGCATCCGGCATGAATTGCGCGTACCCACGGGCGAACGCCTGCTGTATGTGGCGGATGCCTTCCGCCATGGCATGTCGCTGGCGGAAGTGAACGAGCATTCGCACATTGATGCCTGGTTCCTGGCGCAGATTGAGGACCTGGTGCAGGAGGAAACCCGGCTGCGGGGGCACGCGATAGACGATCTGGCGCCGGAGCGTCTGCGGGAACTGAAACGCAAGGGATTTTCCGACAGCCGCCTTGCCACGTTGCTGGGTTGCCGCGAGGAAGCCGTGCGCCTGCGGCGGCACCAATACGGCATCCGGCCGGTATACAAGCGGGTGGATTCCTGCGCCGCCGAGTTTGCTGCCACCACGGCCTACATGTATTCCACCTACGAGGAGGAATGCGAAGCGGCGCCGACGACGCGCAAAAAGGTCATCGTTCTGGGCGGCGGGCCCAATCGTATCGGCCAGGGCATCGAATTTGATTATTGCTGCGTGCAGGCCGCGTTTGCCATGCGCGAGTTGGGTTACGAGAGCATCATGATCAATTGCAACCCGGAAACGGTGTCCACCGATTACGACACCTCGGACCGCCTGTACTTCGAGCCGTTGACCCTGGAAGACGTGCTCGAGATCATCCACCTGGAAAAGCCGTTCGGTGTCATCGTGCAGTACGGCGGGCAGACGCCGCTGAAACTGGCGCGGGAACTGGAGCGCGCCGGGGCGCCCATCATCGGCACCACGCCGGACTCCATTGACCGCGCCGAGGATCGCGAGCGCTTCCAGCAGTTGATAATCCAGCTCGGCTTGCGCCAGCCGCCCAATCGCACGGTCCGGAACAGCGAGGACGCGCCACGGCTGGCGCAGGAGATTGGCTACCCACTGGTGGTGCGGCCGTCCTATGTGCTCGGCGGGCGCGCCATGGAGGTCGTGCATAATGAAACCGACCTGCGCAATTACATGGCCGCGGCTGTGGCCGTGTCCAATGAATCACCGGTGTTGCTCGATCGCTTCCTGAATGACGCCATTGAAGTTGATGTGGATTCCCTGAGCGACGGGAAACGTGTAGTAATTGGCGGCATCATGGAACATATCGAGGAGGCGGGCGTGCACTCGGGCGACTCGGCCTGTTCACTGCCGCCGCACAGCCTGACCCCAGGCGTGCAGGAGGAACTGGCGCGCCAGGTGCGGCGCATGTCGGAAGGGTTGGGGGTCATCGGCCTGATGAATACCCAGTTTGCCATCCAGAACGGGGACATTTATGTGCTGGAAGTGAATCCCCGCGCTTCGCGCACGGTGCCCTTTGTGTCCAAGGCCACCGGCGTGTCCCTGGCCGGTGTCGCCGCCAAGTGCATGGTGGGCGTGACTCTGGATGAGCAGAACGTCCACGCCGTCCCCGTGCCCACCTATTTTTCGGTGAAGGAGGCCGTGTTCCCGTTCATAAAATTGCAGGGCGTGGATCCACTGCTGGGCCCGGAGATGAAATCCACCGGCGAGGTGATGGGCATCGGCAAGACCTTTGGCGAGGCCTTCGCCAAATCCCAGTTTGCCTGCGGTGCGGAGATCCCCCGCGGTGGAATGGTGTTCATCAGCGTGCGCGACGCGGACAAGCAGCAGGCCGTCAACGTGGCGCGGGATCTTGCCGCGCACGGTTTCACCCTGTGCGCAACCCACGGCACTGCCGGGACCCTGCGCGGTGCCGGGTTGCAATGCCGCGGCGTCAACAAGGTGCGCGAGGGGCAGCCACATATTGTCGACATGCTGAAGAGCGACGAGGTCAGCCTGATCATCAATACCACCGAGGGAAAACAGGCGATACTGGATTCCTATTCCATCCGGCGTACGGCGCTGCAACACCGGGTATTTCACATGACCACCATGTCCGGGGCGCGCGCGACCGTAAACGCACTGAAATTTCTGGATGAAGATCAGGTAAATTGTCTGCAAACCCTGCACGCCGGAGTGAAGTAATGCCCAAGTCGCCATTGACCGCCAACGGCGCAGAACGCCTGCGCTTGTTGCTTGCCGAGCTGAAATCCGTGCGCCGCCCGCAGATTATCCAGGCCATTGCCGAGGCACGCGCCCACGGCGACCTGAGCGAAAATGCCGAGTACCACGCCGCCCGCGAACAGCAGAGTTTCGTCGAGGGGCGCATTGGCGTGCTGGAATCGGTGCTGGCCGATGCCCAGATTATTGATGTCGCCGGTATCAAGGCCGCGCCCAAGGTTGTGTTCGGGGCGACGGTGGAACTGCTGAATCTGACCACGAAAAAGACGGTGACCTACCAGATCGTCGGCGAGGAGGAGGCGGACATAAATCTGGCGCTGATTTCGATCACGTCACCCATTGCCCGCGCCCTGATCGGCAAGGAAGAGGGTGAAGTGGCGAACGTCAATGCGCCGGGTGGGATGACCGAATACGAAATTGTCTCCGTGCGTTACCAGTAGCGCATGTCGACGGGCAGCAAGCAGCGACGCAAGGAGCACGAGCGCGACCCCTATGTGAAGCAGGCACGGCGTTCCGATTACCGCTCACGCGCCACCTTCAAGCTTCAGGAACTGAACGAAAAGGACAAACTGCTCAAGCCCGGACAGACGGTCGTGGATCTGGGCGCCGCCCCGGGCAGCTGGTCCCAGTATGCGGCACAACGGGTGGGTCCTTCAGGCAAGGTAATCGCGGTGGATATGCTGCCGATGGAACCGATCCGCAATGTCCAGTTCATTCAAGGGGATTTCACCAATGATGCGGTTTTCCGGCGTTGTGTCGACGCCCTGGCTGGGGCGCGCGCCGACCTTGTTATTTCCGATTTGTCGCCCAATCTAACCGGTATCCGCGTCACGGATCAGGCGCGCAGCATGCAGCTGGCGGAACGGGTGCTGGAGTTTGCCTGTCTAACTCTGGCAGCGAACGGAAATCTGTTGATCAAGGTGTTTGAGGGCGCCGACATGGAGGAATACCGGCGCAAACTTGTGCAGCGATTTCAGCGGGTTATGGCCAGAAAACCCAAGGCGTCGCGGGGTGCGTCGCGGGAGTTTTATGTGCTGGCCCGGGGCTATAAGGTATAGTTTCTTAAGGCCACTCAAGAATGATTTCAGGAGACAGTGCATTTGAACGACATGGCTAAAAATCTGGTGCTCTGGGTCATCATTGCGCTGGTGCTGATGATGGTATTCAAGAACTTCGGCACCTCCGCGGCGGCCGGCAACGTGCCCTATTCCCAGTTCATCAATGACGTCAAATCCGGGAAGGTCGAGACCGTGGTCATTGAGGGCAACAGCATCTCCGGCCAGTTGCGCGAGGGCGGCCGTTTCAATACCTATAGCCCGGAGACCAGCAACGAGGCGCTCATCGGCACGTTGCTCGACAACAACGTCGAGATCGGCGGTGCGGAGCCGAACCGGAATTCCTTCTGGGCTCATGCACTCATCTCCTGGTTCCCGATACTCCTGTTGCTCGGGATTTGGGTCTACTTCATGCGCCAGATGCAGGGCGGCGGCAGCGGCCGCGGTGCCTTGTCGTTCGGCAAGAGTCGGGCGCGCCTGCTGGGCGAAGATCAGGTCAAGATCACCTTCAATGATGTGGCGGGCGTGGAGGAGGCCAAGGAGGAGGTTGCGGAACTGGTGGAATTCCTGCGTGACCCGGGCAAGTTCCAGAAGCTGGGCGGCAAGATCCCCTCGGGCGTATTGATGGTGGGTTCGCCGGGAACCGGCAAGACGCTGCTGGCCAAGGCCATTGCCGGCGAGGCCAAGGTGCCGTTCTACACCATCTCCGGCTCGGATTTTGTGGAAATGTTTGTCGGCGTCGGCGCCTCGCGCGTGCGTGACATGTTTGAACAGGCGAAGAAGCATGCGCCGTGCATCATCTTCATTGATGAGATCGACGCGGTCGGACGTCATCGCGGCGCGGGCCTGGGCGGCGGACATGACGAGCGCGAACAGACCCTGAACCAGTTGCTCGTGGAGATGGATGGTTTTGACGGCAATGAGGGTGTGATTGTAATTGCCGCCACGAACCGGCCGGATGTGCTGGACCCGGCATTGCTGCGCCCCGGCCGTTTCGACCGGCAGGTCGTGGTGCCGTTGCCGGATATCCGCGGACGCGAACAGATTCTCAAGGTGCACCTGCGCAAGGTGGCGCTCGGCGACAAGGTGGTTCCCAGCGTCATCGCGCGTGGCACGCCGGGATTTTCCGGCGCGGATCTGGCCAACCTGGTGAACGAAGCCGCGTTGCTGGCTGCCCGCGGTAACAAGAAGCTGGTGGACATGGACGATCTGGAGCGGGCCAAGGACAAGGTCATGATGGGCGCCGAACGGCGTTCCATGGTCATGAGCGACCAGGAGAAGAAACTTACTGCCTATCATGAGGCGGGGCATGCCATCGTGGGCCGGTCCATGCCGAATCATGATCCGGTCTACAAGGTCACCATCATCCCGCGCGGCCGCGCCCTCGGCTTGACGATGTTCCTGCCGGAACAGGATCGGCTCAGTTTCAGCAAGACCTTTATCGAAAGTCAGATCTGCAGCCTGTTTGGCGGTCGCATCGCGGAGGCCCTGGTGTTCGGGCCGGACTCGGTGACCACGGGGGCATCCAACGATATTCATCGCGCCACGGACCTGGCGCGCAACATGGTCACCAAATGGGGCCTGTCGGATCAACTCGGTCCGCTGACCTACGCTGAAGAGGATGGCGAGGTGTTCCTCGGGCACTCGGTGACCAAGCACAAAGCGATATCCGACGATACCGCCAATGCCATAGACAAGGAAATCCGCGCGGTGATTGATCGTAATTACCAGCGCGCGGAAACCATCCTCAAGGACAATCTCGACAAGTTGCACTGCATGGCGGACGCGTTGATTCTGTACGAGACACTTGATTCGGCGCAGTTGGACGACATCATGGCCGGACGCAAGCCGCGCCCGCCTGCAGATTGGGATGCAGGCGACGGGGCCGCGCGGCAGTCTCCCCCCGCCGGCAAGAATGACAAGGCTTCCGGGCAGCGTGGCGCTGACGAACCGCCGGTAAGCGGGCCGGCAACGTCTGCGTGATGGCAATCGCAGCTGGCGTGAGAACGGAATTTAGTAGGTAGAAGGTAGAATGTAGAAGGTTGGGGAAAACATCGCAGTATTCAAGACACGGTGATCGCCTTTCCCTATATTCTACCTTCTACATTCTACCTTCCATGTTCGAAGTCCCTTTCAGCCCGCTGCTGCAGATCGTCCCCAAGGTCGTAAATCTTGACTTCCGCCCGTAAGTATTTCGGAACCGACGGCATTCGCGGTCGGGTCGGGGAATATCCAATTACCCCGGACTTTGTCATGAAGCTCGGTTGGGCCGCCGGGCGCGTGCTGGTGCACGGCGGCAAGGGCAGGGTCCTGATCGGCAAGGACACGCGCATCTCCGGCTACATGTTTGAGTCCGCGCTTGAGGCCGGGCTCTCCGCCGCCGGTGTTGACATCATTCTGCTCGGCCCGATGCCGACACCGGGCATCGCCTACCTGACTCACAACCTGCGCGCCGATGCCGGCATTGTCATCAGTGCGTCGCACAATTCCTTTGAAGACAACGGTATCAAATTCTTCAGCAGCCACGGCACGAAGCTCGACGATGACCTGGAACTGGCCATCGAAGCGGAGTTGGAACAGCCGCTGACCACGGTGGCGCCGGCAGAGTTGGGCAAGGCCCGGCGCATGGACGATGCGCAGCGGCGATACATCGAATTCTGTAAAAGCAGCGTCGATCCGGATTTGGACTTTTCCGGGCTGCGGCTGGTGGTGGATTGCGCCCATGGTGCCGCGTACCAGGTCGCCCCGCGCGTGTTCGAGGAGCTGGGCGCCACGGTGGAATGCATTGCGGTGCACCCCGACGGACTGAACATCAATGCCGGCTGCGGCGCCACGGCGCCGGACGGCCTGCGCCGGAAGGTGCTGGAAACGCGCGCCGATCTGGGCATCGCGCTGGACGGTGACGGCGATCGGCTCATTCTCGTGGATGCCGGCGGTGAGATTGTAGATGGCGACGAGACCCTATACGTCATTGCCGCCGCCAACCCGCGGGCCCTGAACGGCGCCGTCGTGGGTACGCAAATGAGCAACCTGGGACTGGAGCGGGCGCTGCAGAAACTCGGGCTTGTGTTGCACCGCGCGCGCGTTGGTGACCGCTATGTCCTGGAGATGTTGCAGCAAAGGCAGCTGTGCCTGGGAGGTGAAGGTTCGGGACATATCATCAATCTCAACCTGGCGCTGACCGGAGACGGCATCATCTCCGCGCTGCAGGTATTGGGCGCGATGCGCAAGTCGGGCCAGGGGCTGCGCGCATTGCTGGCCGGGATGAACAAGTTCCCGCAAAAGCTGGTGAATGTGGCCATGCAGCAGCGCAGCGACGCCGTGCAGCAGGCGCAGATTGACGCGCTGGTTTGCGCAGTGGAGCGGCAGTTGGGGGACCGGGGCCGCATCCTCGTCCGCCCGTCCGGTACCGAGCCCCTGTTGCGGGTCATGGTGGAGGGCGAGGACCGCAGCCTGGTGGAACGGCTGGCCGATGAAGTGGCCGCGCAGATGAGTGCACTAGTTTCCAAAACACAACAATAAGGACAGCTGACGTGAGAAAAGTATTGGTAGCCGACAAGATCGCCGCGAGCGGAATCGAGTTCCTGCGCGGGCAGCCCGGGCTGCAGGTGGAGTGCCACAACGGGCTGGCTGAGCCCGAATTGTGCCGGCTCATAGCCGATGCCCACGCCGTTATCGTCCGCAGCGCCACGACCATCACCCGCGCTGCGCTGGATGCGGCACGGGCATTGCAGGTCATCGGCCGCGCCGGCATCGGCGTGGACAACATTGACGTAGGCCGTGCCACGGAACGCGGCATCGTGGTGTTGAACACGCCGGATGCCAATGCCACCACCACCGCGGAGCTGACATTGGCCCATATCCTTTCTTTGAGCCGCAGTCTCCCCCAGGCGGATCGATCCCTGCGCGCCGGTGAATGGAAGCGCTCCCAGTTCACAGGTGCGGAACTCGCCAGCAAGACGCTGGGGATTGTCGGGTATGGCACCATTGGCCGCATCGTGGCGGGCATGGCCCGTGCGCTCCGTATGCGCGTCATCGTGCACGATCCGTTCGTGACGCCGCAGGTATTCGAGGCGGACGGCATCGAGTGCATGGATCTGGATGCGCTGATCGCGGCGGCGGACTACCTGACGCTCCATTGCCCCATGAACAACAAGACACGTGGGCTGCTGAATGGCGAGCGATTGCGTTCCATGAAGCGTGGGGCGCGGATTATCAATTGCGCGCGGGGCGGACTGGTGGACGAGCAGGCATTGCATGAGCTGCTGGCCTCCGGACACCTGGGCGGTGCGGCATTGGACGTGTTCGAGCAGGAGCCGCCCGGAGATTCGCCATTGCTGAAACTGGATAACGTGGTCGCCACGCCCCACCTGGGGGCCTCCACCCACGAGGCGCAGGAGGCCGCCGGCCGGGAGATCGCACGTCAGGTCGCGGCCTACCTCCAGGATGGCGAGCCGATCAACGCCATCAACCTGCCCGCGGTATCCGCCGAGGAACGGGTCAAACTGCGCCCGTACCTGACGCTGGCGCTGCGGCTGGGCAAACTGGTTGCGGCCATGGTCAGCGCGCCCATCAGCCAGGTGGAGGTTTCACTGTATGGGGATGCCGCGTCCCGGGATTTGCGCTCCATCACCACGGAGGCGTTGATCGGCCTCCTCAGCGGCAACGTGGCCGATGCCAATCGCGTCAACGCGCGCCACTTTGCCGCGCAGCATGGCATTGCCATTGTCGAGGCCCGTTGCGGCGAGCACGCCGATTACCACGCCAGTATCGTGGTCCAGGCCCGGCATGGTGACGAGACCACCGTGGTGGAGGGGACCTTGCTGGAACGAAAACACCCGCGCCTGATCCGTGTCGGTGATTATGAAATTGAAGCAGTGCTGGAGGGTAATCTTTTGCTGACCCGGCATCGTGACCAGCCCGGCATGATCGCCGCCATCAGCACCTTGCTGGCCGCGGAGAAGATTAACATCTCCAGGATGCAACTCGGCATCGTGTCTGGCAGCGACCTTGCCGTCGCCGTCATCGGTATTTCCACGCCCTTGCAGCAGGCTTTGCTGGATGCCATTGCCCGAATTCCTGCGGTGACCCGGGTAACGCAAGTCAGTCTGTGACGGCCGGCGCGCCCTATCGGCTGGTGGTCTTCGATTGTGACAGCACCCTCACACGCATTGAGGGTGTGGATGAACTGGCGCGCATGCACGGACTTGAAATGGAGATCGCCGCGCTGACCACCGCGGCCATGGAGGGCAGGGTCGCGCTGGAAGAAGTATATGCACGGCGCCTGGATCGTTTGCGCCCGGACCGGCAGTCGGTGGAACGGCTCGGTACCCGATATATCGAGGAACTGGTCCCCGGTGCCCGGGAAACCATCAGCACCTTGCGTGAGCTGGGAATTGAAGCACACATCATAAGCGGCGGGTTCCTGCCCGCGGTGACCATGCTCGCGGAGGCACTGCGACTGCGTCCCGACCAGGTGCACGCAGTGGCGTTGCAGTTTGCCGCCGACGGGCGCTATGTGGGTTTCGATATTGCCTCTCCGCTCGCCCGTTCCGGCGGCAAGCGTGTCGTCTGCACTGAACTCATTCAGCGTTTCGGCAAATGCGCCGCTGTCGGCGACGGTGTCACCGATCTGGAGATGCAGGACGCCGGCGCCGATTTCATCGGTTTCGGCGGTGTGGTGGAACGCGCCCCGGTCCGGCGACGCGCGCAGCGGTTTGTCAGTGCGCCGGACCTTAAGGCGGTATTGCCATTGCTGTTGGAAGGAATGCCGAAATGACGCTCAAAAATAAGGTGTTGTTCATTACCGGCGCCAGCCGTGGAATCGGGCTGGCCATGGCATTGCGGGCTGCGCGCGACGGGGCGCGCATTGCCATTGTCGCCAAGACCAGCGAACCGCACCCGAGGCTGCCGGGAACAATTCACTCTGCCGCAGAGGAAATCCGGGCGGCCGGCGGCGAAGCCCTGGCCCTCCAGTGCGATATCCGCTTCGCTGACCAGATTGACGCGGCCGTGGCGCAAACCGTCAGCGCGTTCGGCGGCATTGATATCTGCATCAATAATGCCTCCGCGCTCAGCCTTACGGGGACGCTGGACACATCGGTCAAGACCTTTGATCTGATGAACCAGATAAATTATCGCGGGGCTTGGCTCACGAGCCGGGCCTGCCTGCCATACTTGTTGCGGGCGGCAACGCCGCATATCCTCAATCTCTCGCCGCCGCTCAACTTCAGCCCGCGCTGGTTCGGGCCACACACCGCCTACACCATCGCCAAGTACAACATGAGCCTGATCACGCTGGGGCTGGCGGAGGAATTCAAGGGCCGGGTGGCGGTGAATTCGCTCTGGCCGCAGACGACCATCGCCACCGCGGCGGTCGCTAACATCCTGGGAAAGGACCTGATCCGGCATTGCCGCAATCCGGACATCATGGCGGAAGCGGCATACTGGATCCTGACCGCCTGCGCCGGCGTAACCGGAAAATTTTTCATTGATGAGCGGGTGCTGCGTGAAGCAGGCGTGGTGGATTTCTCTTCCTACGCGTACACGCCCGGGGAGTCGTTGGAGCGGGATATTTTTCTCGACGCCTGATCCGGGCTAGATGTCGCGCAGCAATTCGTTGATGCCGACTTTGGCGCGCGTCTTTTCATCCACCTGCTTGACGATGACCGCGCAGTAAAGGCTGTGGCTGCCGTCGGCGTCCGGCAGGTTACCCGACACCACCACCGATCCGGGCGGCACATGGCCGTAATGGATCTTTTTGGTGGCGCGATCATAGATGCGTGTGCTCTGGCCGATGTACACACCCATGGAGATCACGGCGCCTTCTCCGACAATAACGCCTTCGACGATCTCGGAACGTGCGCCAATGAAGCAGTTGTCTTCGATGATGGTCGGGTTGGCCTGCAGTGGCTCAAGTACGCCGCCGATGCCCACGCCACCGGACAGGTGCACGTTCTTTCCAATCTGCGCACAGGAGCCGACCGTGGCCCAGGTATCCACCATGGTGCCGCGGTCGATATAGGCGCCGATATTCACATAGCAGGGCATCAGCACCACGCCCGGCGCGATAAAGCTGCCATGGCGGGCCACGGCCGGCGGTACCACGCGCACGCCGTGATCAACAAAGCCGCTTTTGTCGAAACCGGCAAACTTGGCGGTGAGCTTGTCGTAATAATTGGTAAAGCCGCCCTGGATGACGCGGTTCGGGGTCAGGCTGAAATGCAGGAGCACCGCCTTCTTCAGCCATTGGTGCACAATCCAGTTGCCGTTCACTTTTTCGGCGACGCGAAGCTTGCCGCTGTCCAGTCCCGCCACCGCATCCCGGACCGCATCCTTGAGCGCACGATCGGTGCCGGCAGCTTTGTCCTGCTGGTAACTTTCGAATCCCTTATTGATGATTTCTTCGAGGTCCATTTTCCTGCTCCCGCACCTCAGGTAAGGACTGAATAAGTTCGCGGATATGTCGCGCCGCACGCACGCATTCATCGGGTGCCGCCACCAGCGCTATACGTACATGCCCGGTCCCTGGGTTGCCCCCGGTATCCTCATGACCCAGGTAACTGCCGGGCAGCACGCGCACGTGGTATCGAGCATAGAGCAATTTGGCGAATTTCTCGTCGTTGATTGGCGAGCGGGGCCAGAGATAGAAGCCGCCCTCGGGCCGGCATACCGGCAGTACCGGCCCGAGGATATCCAGCACGGCATCAAATTTCTCCCGGTACAGGCGCCGATTTTCCCGCACGTGTTCCTCGTCCGACCAGGCCGCGATGCTGGCGACCTGGATCGGGGGCGGCATGGCGCATCCGTGATAGGTGCGGTACTGGTGGAACCGGCTGATCAAGTCAGCATCACCGGCCACGAACCCGGAACGCATCCCCGGTATGTTGGAGCGTTTCGACAGGCTGTGAAACACCATGCAGTTGCGGAAATCGGTGCGGCCGGTGGCCGCCGCGGCCTGCAACAGCCCGGCCGGCGGGAAATCTTCGTTCAGGTATATCTCGGAATAGCACTCATCTGCCGCAATGATGAATCCATATCTGTCCGAGAGCGCCAGTAACGCAGACAGATCCCCCTGGCTCAACGCGGTACCGGTCGGATTATTCGGTGAGCACAGGTACAGGAGCTGGCAGTGCTGCCAGGTCTCCTTGGGCACGGCGGCAAAGTTCGGGCGATACCCGTCTGCCTGTGAGCAGGATATGTACGACCGACGAGCGCCGGCCATGGACGCGGCGCCTTCATATATCTGGTAGAACGGGTTGGGCAGCAGCACCACCGGGTCAGTCGCGGATCGATCAATCACGCATTGCGCAAAGGCAAACAACGCCTCGCGCGTCCCATTCACAGGCAACAGTTGCCGCTCTGGATCGATGCTTGCGGACGGCAGGCCGAAGCGCGAGGTGAGCCAACCGGCTGCAGCTTGCCGCAATTCCACGCCACCCCGGGTGAGCGGGTAACGGGCCGACCCGGGCAGCGCGCGTGCGGCTGCCGCCAGGATGAATTCAGGGGTGGCATGCTTGGGTTCACCGATGGCCAGATCAATCAACGCGGTGGAGCCCGACGGCGCAGCCCCGGCCAGCAGGGCGGAAAGCCGTTCAAACGGGTACGGACGCAACTTGTTCAGATCTGGGTTCACGGCGCACTAAATCAGGCAAACAGGGGCGCGTAGTATAGTGTCCATCCGGAATCGGATGGACACTAATCCGGATACGGATTCGGTCCGGGCGCGTCAGGCGCCGCACCCCCTTGTGCTATCATTTGCGCCGTTTTTTTCAGCCCGGTCGACCCCTGCGAACGCGCACCCATGAGTCACAAAATTTTAATCCTGAGCGGTGACGGGATCGGCCCGGAGATCATGGCCGAGGCGGAAAAAGCCCTGTCTATGCTGATCCAGGAATTCGGCCTGCGCGTGGAAATCGAGCATGGATTGGTGGGCGGAGCGGCACTGGATGCCACCGGTGGGCCGTTGCCCGAGACAACGCTGGCGTTGGCGCGGTCCGCGGACGCGGTTTTGTTCGGGGCCATTGGGGGCCCGCAATGGGATACCGCGCCACGGGAACTGCGACCGGAACGCGGCTTGCTTGGATTGCGCTCCGGCATGGGCGTCTTTGCCAACCTGCGCCCGGTTCAGATCTTTCCGGAACTGGTGTCGGCTTCGGCGCTCAAACCGGAAGTGGTGTCAGGCCTGGATATCCTGATCGTGCGCGAGCTCACCGGCGGCATTTATTTTGGTCAACCGCGGGAATTGACTCGCGGCGCGGACGGCAGGCGCTTCGGCGTGAACACGCTGCGTTACAACGAGGATGAAATACGGCGCATTGCCCGCGTGGCGTTTGCGGCGGCCCGGGGGCGAGGCCGGCGACTGTGTTCCGTGGACAAGGCCAATGTGCTGGAGACCTCGGAGCTCTGGCGCCAGGTGGTGGTGGAGACCGCAGCGGAGTTTCCAGAGGTGCAATTGGAGCACATGTATGTGGACAACGCCGCCATGCAACTGGTGCGCTCGCCAAAGCAGTTTGACGTGATGGTTACCGACAACATGTTCGGGGACATTCTTTCCGATTTGGCCTCCATGTTGAGTGGCTCCATCGGCATGCTGCCGTCGGCGTCACTGGATGAGCGTCGTCGTGGTCTGTACGAGCCCATCCATGGTTCCGCACCGGATATCGCCGGGCGTGGTGTGGCCAACCCGCTGGCGACCGTGCTGTCGCTGGCGCTGTTGTTGCGGCACTCACTTGGAGAACAGGTATGCGCGGTGTTCCTGGAGCAGGCCGTGCGCGCGGCCCTGCAACAGGGTCTCAGGACAGCGGATATCCACAGCCCGGGGACGACATGCGTCGGGACCGGGGCAATGGGTGATGCGGTCGTCGCTGCATTGCGGCGCGCCGCTGCGGCGTAATCAACGGCAATCGGCAACAGGGTGGGAAACATGAACCGGAAGTTCAATGTGGCTGTGGTGGGTGCGACCGGGGCGGTGGGCGAGGTGATGCTATCGATACTGGCGGAGCGTGGGTTCCCTTATGGGAAAGTGCATGCCGTGGCCAGTAACCGTTCCGCCGGGCAAAAGGTCGCATTCGCCGGGAACAATCTGGTGGTGGAGGATCTGGAGAAATTTGATTTCTCCGACATTCAAATCGGGCTGTTCTCTCCGGGCGCGTCCATATCGCAGGTCCATGCACCGCGCGCGGCCGCGGCCGGGTGCGTGGTCATCGACAACACCTCCTGTTTCCGCTACGACGCCGATATTCCGCTCGTGGTTCCGGAGGTGAATCCGGACGACATCGCGCACTATCGCAATCGCGGCATCATCGCCAATCCGAACTGCTCGACCATCCAGATGGTGGTCGCGCTGAAGCCAATCCATGATGCAGTCGGTATCGAGCGCATCAATGTTTGCACCTATCAGTCTGTGTCCGGCACCGGCAAGGACGCCATTGCGGAATTGGAACAGCAGAGTGCGGCGTCGCTGAATGGCACGCCGGTCCGCATTGAGGTCTATCCGCGCCAGATTGCCTTCAACGTTCTGCCGCACATCGACGAATTCATGGAGAACGGCTATACCAAGGAGGAAATGAAGCTGGTGTGGGAGACCCAAAAGATCATGGGTGATGCAACCATCCGCGTGAATGCCACCGCCGTGCGTGTGCCGGTGTTTTACGGACATTCCGAGGCGGTGCACATCGAAACCCGGAAGAAAATCAGCGTCGAAGACGTGCGCAAACTGCTGCGTGAGGCACCCGGGATCGTGCTGATGGATGAGCGCCGGGACGGTGGATACCCGACTGCCCTGACCGAGGCAGCCGGGTCGGATCCGGTGTTTGTCGGGCGGGTTCGGGAGGACATTTCCCACCCTGCGGGCCTGAACCTGTGGATTGTGTCTGACAACGTGCGCAAGGGGGCCGCACTAAACAGTGTTCAAATAGCTGAAATTTTGGTAAAACGCTATCTGTAAAACATAGTTAAGGGTCTTTCATAAAGCTTCTTCGCAGGTTGCGGAGCGGCCTGAAGGCGAAAAAATATGGTTCAGACTGCGGCGGCAGGTATTGTTGCCGGGGCTCGGCAGTATCATGACCAGTCGTAACCGCTGGCTGGACGACCTACACTTAACTATTTGAAAAATGATGCTATTTTTGCTTTGTATGGTTCAGGAGGCGCTGCCATGAAACTCAGACTGATAACGGCAATGTCCGGGCTCCTGTGCCTGATTGCCTCTTTAACGGCCAATGGCCTGGCAATTTCCGAACTGGATCTGCAATCCAGGCTCAACCAACCGCTCAATGCCCGGATTCGATTGATTTCATTGTCCCAGGCCGAGCTGGACAGCCTGACGATCACAGTCCAGGGAGGGGAACAAGACGAGCAGCCCGCAGGCGGGCTGCATCAGGAAATTCTGCAGGATGAAAACGGGCATTACCTTGTCATTACCTCCAAGGAACCGGTGCGTGAGCCGGTGATGACCCTGGTGCTGGAATTGAAATGGTCCGCCGGACATCTGACCCGGCAATATGAGCTCATCATTGATCCGGCCTGATCGATCCCGTTGCGCATGGAACAGAGGCAGTTCATGAAAAGAAATTTAACCTGGATCCTCGCGGCGAGCCTTATCCCGGGGCCGGTATTCGCCCTCGGTCTGGGCAAGCTGGTTTTGGATTCAGCGTTGAATGAGCCGCTGGACGCGCGTATTGAACTCCTGTCTCCAACCCGGGAGGAACTGGACAGCCTGAATATTGTGCTTGCAGATAGTGAGGCATTTGAGCGGGCCGGCGTTGAACGGCAGTTTGCGCTGAGTGGGTTGAAGTTTGAATTGCGTGAAGGCGAGGTGGGCCCCGACTTCATCCGCGTATACAGCCGGGACGCGATAAGGGAGCCGTTCCTGAACTTCCTGGTTGAAATCAATTGGTCCAAGGGGCGCCTGGTGCGTGAGTACACGGTGCTGCTGGATCCGCCGTTGTACGACCCCGGGATGCGTGCGCCGGTGGCTACAGTCGTTGCTCCTTCACCGGCGCTGGAAGCGGCAGAAACCGAATCCAGCAGCGCGATTTCCGAGTCGGAAGCACCTGCCGCCGCGGTTACTTACGCCGGTGGTGACTACGGACCGACGCAGCAAAATGACACCTTGTGGTCCATCGCCAGTCGCATGCGCACCAACGATTCGATCAGCGTGCAGCAGATGATGCTGGCGCTTTATCGCACCAACCCCGAGGCATTCATCAACAACAATATCAACGGGCTGCGTCGCGGACAAATCCTGCGTGTGCCGCCGGAAACAGAGCTTTCCGCGTTGACGCGGGAACAGGCGTTTGCCGAGGCACAGGCCCAGAATTCAGCCTGGGATCCCAGCCAGATAGCCCAAGCCGCAACCCCTGCTCCCCAAGTTGTTCCTGCGGCGCCCGGGCAGCCGACTCCTGCTGCTGCGGATGCACCAGCGCCAGCGGCGGCACCGCCAGGTAAAGAGGCAGAGCTGCGTCTGGTTGCTCCAGGTAAGGGCGGCACGGGCGCCGGTGGCGAGGCCGGCGCAGCGGGGGCGGCGGGCAAGAATCTGGATTTGGCCAACGAGCAGTTGTCGGCGTTGACTCAGGAGAACGTCGATCTGAAGGATCGGGTGGCGGAAGCGGAAACAATCATCGAGGACCTAAAGCGCCTGATCGCCCTCAAGGATGAGGAACTTGCCGCGCTCCAAAAAAATCTGGCTGATGCCGCGGCGCGGCCGGTCGCCCCGGCACCCGTTGCAGTTACAGCGGCGCCGGACGTCACAGCGACGCCTGCCAAGACGCCGGAGCCCGACCAGGCAGTGAAATCGCCGCCGCCGCAGGACTCGGAAACGAAACCTGAAGCGACCAAACCTGAAGCCACAGCACCTGAACCGGCGCCCGCGAAAGAAGCGCCAGTCGCACCGCCGGCCAAGTCCAAAGCAGAGGCTGCGCCGGCAGCGAAGGCACCGGAAACGGCGTTGGGCGTCCTTGTGGAGCCGGTCCTCACCTGGCTAAAGGGCAACCTCATGATTATCGGGGCTGCGCTGGGAGCCCTTGTCGTGGTCATTGCCGGGCTGCTGTTTGTGTCGCGCCGCAAGCAGGCGTCGGCCGTTGCTGCCGAAGATGAAGCGGCCGCGGCGGTGCAGTTCCCGGATTTCGCAGGTTCCGAAGAGGAGACCATTCTGCCCGGCGCGGCGGCTGAAGCCGAGCCTGCTCCTGAAATTGAGAAACGCGGCGCGGCCGGGCGACCCGAGGTCAAACCAGCGCCGGCGGCCAAGCCGCCCCAGGCTGCTGCGCCGGCGCCTGCGCCGGCTCCGGAAGTGCCGCAGGAAGATCCGCTGGCCGAAGTAAACGTATTTCTTGCCTACGAGCATTTCGATCAGGCTGAGCAATTTGTTCGCGAGGCCATCACCCGTGAACCCGATAATCTGGATTTCCACAGCAAGCTGCTGGAAGTCTTCTACGCCGCGAATGATCGGCGCAAATATGAACAGGCAGCCAAGGTGTTGCATGACAAGGTGGGTGGCAGCGGCCCGCACTGGGACATGGCCCTGGTCATGTGGAAGGAGATTTCGCCGAATCGCGCTTTGTTCTCGGAGCCTGCAGCGGACGAGGATCAGGCGCCCGCACCGGCGGCCGGTGTGGGCATGCTCGACCTGACCACCAAGGAGAAGGCCGCCTCGGCAGACGACGGCAGCCTGGACTTTGACCTGGGTGAGATGACCGCGGAACCAACCGCGCAGGCGGCGGCCAGTGATGCCGCCAGCGATGTGCTGGACGTGACCGCCTCTGTCGGTCTGGGAACAGACGAGGAAATGCTGTCCGTCGCCGGCGGTGAACGCGAAGACGTGCTGGACCTGACCGGTGGGCAAGGCGGCGAAGAGTCGTTGCCCGACCCGGGTGCGGCTCCGACAGGAGACGATTTGCTGGATGTCACCTCCCACTCGAATCTGGATGACGCCGGATTGGACGCGGATCCGCTCGACGTCACCGTAGCCGCCCCAAGTAGCATCACTGACGATGCCCCTGCCGCGCCGAAGCCCGCTGCGGACGCAAGAAATTCAATGGATTTCGATCTGAGCCTTGACGCGGCGGAACCGGCTGCCGACGACAACTTGATCGAGTTTGAATCAGACCTCGGCCAGCCCGAGTCCGACGCCGGAGCAGGCGGGTTGGAACTGGATCTGAGCGCCGGCATTGACACGCCGGAAGGTGGAGATGCTGGTCTGGATTTGGACATAGGTTCAGGAAAGGATGATGACCTTGGGTTGTCGCTGGACGTGCCCGGCGCCGATGATGCAGGCGCAGGTGAACTCAGCCTGGAAGTGCCAGGTGGCGACGCGGGTGGGTTGGATCTCAGCTTTGATTCGGCGGATACCGGCGGCGCCGGGGAATTGTCGCTGGAGGATATGGCCGAGGAGGGCAGTGATCAGACGGTTTTTGTGCCGCGCACAGATGGCACTCAGGCCCAGTCCGCCGAGGACGAAATCGCAACCAAACTCGATCTGGCCAAGGCGTATGTGGAATTGGGCGACAAGAGCAGCGCGCGCGGAATTCTGGACGAGATCGCGGCTGAGGGTAACGAAGAACAGCGTCGCCAGGCCGAGGAACTCCGGCAGCAGGCTTCCTGACCATTCATCTACTGGTTTACCCGCGACAATCATGCTCGCGGACCCTTCTGTGCCCCCATGGCCTTCCACTGTCCCCTCAATCTGCAGTTTCCCGGTTGACGGTGCGATGACCGCATGTCTGAACATCGAATAGCAGCAGGCATCGAATACTGTGGCCGGGATTTTCACGGCTGGCAGTGCCAGGCCACCGGCCCTACGCTTCAGGAGGCGGTGGAACGCGCACTTTCGCGCGTGGCTGATGCGCCCATCCGGATTTACTGCGCCGGGCGAACCGATGCCGGCGTGCACGCCCGCCAGCAGGTAATTCATTTTGACCCGCCGGTTGAGCGAAAACCGCGTGCCTGGATACTGGGGAGCAATGTTTATCTTCCAGCCCAGGTCAGCGTTGTGTGGGCCAAAGGTGTCAGTGAACGGTTTCATGCCCGCCATTCCGCGCTGGAGCGTTCATATCAATACGTGATCCTGAACCGCAGCGCGCGACCCGGTCTGCTGACCGGGCGCGTGGCCTGGGAGTGTCGGCCACTGGATGAACAGCGCATGCAGGCGGCGGCACAATGTCTCAGAGGTGAACATGATTTTTCCGCCTTTCGCGCCGTGAATTGTCAGGCGCCAAACCCCATCCGGAACGTGAAGCACCTGGATGTTCGGCGCCGGGAAGACTTTCTCATCATTGATATCCGGGCCAATGGGTTTCTGCATCACATGGTGCGAAACGTCGCCGGCGTACTGATGATGATCGGCATGGGGCAAAAGCCGGTGCCCTGGGCTCAGGCGGTGTTGGATTCGCGGGACCGGCGTTTGGGCGGTGTCACCGCGCCTGCCGCCGGCCTTTATCTGGCCGGGGTAAGATATCCGTCCGAATTTGGAATCCCGGGCGCAACGGGCGAATTGCCGCCCGACGCGGACATTCCCTGAGAACAATTTCTGCATGCACGTGCGCATAAAATTCTGCGGAATTACACGGCCCGAGGACGCGGCCGCGGCCGCCGCCGCCGGCGCTGATGCGATCGGCCTGGTGTTTTATCCGGACAGTCCACGGTGTGTGACTCCAAGGCAGGCTGCATTGATTTGCGCCGCCGTGCCGCCGTTTGTCAGCCGGGTCGGGCTGTTTGTGGATCCGGAACGGGAGTGGGTGAAGGAGGTATTGAAAATGGTGCCGCTGGACCTTTTGCAGTTTCATGGCACGGAACCTGTCAGCCTGTGCACCAGTTTTGGACGTCCATACCTGAAGGGAGTCCGCGTGCGCGAGACACGCGACATCGTGCGCGCTGACAAAGAGCATGGGCCGGCGCAGGCCCTGCTGTTGGACGCCTATGTTGCCGGGAAGCACGGTGGAACCGGCGTCCCGTTCTCCTGGGCGCTGATCCCCGCCGGAATCGTGCACCCGGTCATCCTGGCCGGCGGGTTGACTCCGGAAAACGTGGGCGCGGCAATTGCCGCGGCCAGACCCTTTGCCGTCGATGTCAGCGGTGGTATCGAAAACCAGCCCGGAATCAAGGACTCCGGGAAAATGTGCCGCTTCGCCGCCGCCGTTTTGAAGGCCGCAAACTGACCCCGCCCGGCGCCGCGTAGCGCCAAAACAACACCTCCGCGAATAGGATAGAATTCCGGTCCCGAATACTTGTCCAGGGCCGTTTCCCATGAATAACCGCGAGCGATTGATGGAGTTGATTTCCGAGCATCAACTTGAGCGGCACGAAGTGGCCGATTTGGTCAAGGTCAAACTGGAAACCGTGGGACACTGGCTGCTGTCGAATGAGTCCCGTGCCCACGAAGAGATTCCCGACATGGCGCTGGAATTACTTGAGTTGAAGCTCAAGCTGGGGCTCACAAAAGTCAAAGGATCGGGAGCAGCATCCTGACCGCCTGCATTGGCGGCCATTCGCTGCGCAGGGAGTCTCAAGATTGAGCTGGTTGCGGAAACTGCTGCCGTCCCGGATCAAAACCAATGGGGCGACCCGGCGTTCGGTTCCGGAAGGCGTGTGGGCAAAATGTCCCGGCTGCCGGGCCGTGCTTTATCGCGCGGAATTGGCCGGAAACCTCGAAGTTTGTCCGACCTGCTCCCATCACCTGCGTATTGGCGCCCGCGCCAGGCTGGCTCAATTCCTGGATGAATCCCCAAGCATCGAAATTGGCCAGGGCGTGCAACCTATTGACCGGTTGCGCTTCAAGGACAGCAAACGCTACAAGGATCGGCTGGTGCAGGCGCAAAAGAAGACCGGCGAGGATGACGCGCTGGTGGTAATCGCCGGTGCGGTAAAGGGGTTGCCGGTGGTGGCATGCGCTTTTGAATTCGAGTTCATGGGCGGTTCAATGGGCTCCGTGGTCGGTGAACGATTTATGTCCGGTGTGGATCACGCGATTGGCGCCCGCAGCGGCTTGGTATGTTTTTGCGCCAGCGGCGGTGCGCGCATGCAGGAGGGAATCATCTCCCTGATGCAGATGGCCAAGACCAGCGCTGCGCTCGGCCGCCTGCGCCGCGAACAACTGCCGTATATTTCGGTATTGACGGACCCCACCACCGGCGGCGTATCCGCCAGTCTGGCCATGCTGGGCGACATCATTATTGCCGAACCGAATGCATTAATCGGATTTGCCGGCCCGCGGGTGATTGAACAGACCGTGCGGCAGACACTGCCGGAGGGATTCCAGCGCAGCGAATTTCTGCTGCAGCATGGAAACATCGACATGATCATGGACCGGCGCCAGATGCGGGACAGGATTGCGGGGTTGCTTGCCATCCTCATTGGGTCGGCACAACCGGCTTGATGCCCCGCAGCTCCAACCTGACTCGCGCACAATTTCACAAGCATCATGAGCACTCCACATCCAGCCCCCATTTTGACCGATTCACCCACCCGATTTCAGACTCTCGCGGAGTGGCTGAGTTGGCAGGAAAGTCTGCATTACCCGGCCATTGCCCTGGGTCTGGATAGATGTCGCGGAGTTGCACAGAAACTCGGGCTGCTGCCGGCGCCATTTGTGGTTCTCACGGTCGGTGGCACCAACGGCAAAGGCTCCAGTACCACGTTGCTGGACCTGATTCTGCGCCGGGGTGGGTACCAGGTCGGCAAATACACATCACCCCATCTGCTGCGCTACAACGAGCGCATTTGCGTAAACGGGGCCGAGGTATCCGATGCTGATCTATGCCGTGCTTTTGATCAGGTCGATCGGGCCCGAGGCCAGGTTACATTGACGTTTTTTGAGTTCGGTACGTTGGCTGCGCTGTTGCTTTTTCGTGAGGCCGGAATCGATGTCGCGGTGATGGAAGTGGGCCTCGGTGGCAGGCTTGACGCAGTCAACATCCTGGATGCGGACGCGGCGTTGATCACCACCGTGGATCTGGATCATGAAAACTGGTTGGGACCCGATCGCCGGAGCATCGGCGTGGAAAAGGCGGGTATTTTCAGGTCCGGGCGGCCCGCCATATGCGCCGACCCGGATCCGCCGGCGAGTATTGCCAATCAGGCCAGCCTGGTGGGCGCGACCCTGCTTCAGTTCGATCGGGACTTTGGATTTATTGACAACGGTGATACCTGGGAATGGAACTGCCGGCAACGCGCATTGCGCGAACTTCCGCGGCCGGACACAAACCACGTCAGCCAGCTACAGAATGCCGCCGGTGTCCTGATGGTGTTGCAGGCGGCCGCGGATCGATGTCCACTGGATGAGGCGGCGATCCGCACCGGACTCAGGGAATTCAACCTGCCAGGACGATTTCAGGTGATCCCGGGGCCGATCCCGGTTGTTCTGGACGTCGCACACAATCCACAGGCAGCCCGTGCGTTGGCCGCCAATCTCGCCCGCATGCCGTGCCGGGGCGTCACCCGCATTGTCCTGGGGATGCTCCGCGACAAGAACCACGCAGGTTTCGTGGCTGAGTTGGCTACGGTTGGCGGGAGCTGGTACGTGGCGTCATTGGGTGGCGAACGCGGATTCCCGGGGGAAGCCCTGGCCCGGATCGTACAATCCGCCGGCGACGGTGTGCCGTTATCGGTTCATGCGGATGTCCCGTCTGCCGTGCGGGCGGCATTGGTCGCGTCCACAGCTGCAGACCGTGTGGTCGTCACCGGGTCGTTTATCACCGTGGGCACAGCCATGGCATTGCTTGAGATCAAATCACAGCAGGGAGATGTGGAGAATGGAAAGGCAACGTAAAGAGCGGCTGGTGGGTGCCGCTGTGCTGATTATGCTGGCGGTGATCTTTATACCCATGATCCTGGATAATTCCGTGCAGCCGGAAAGCGGTATTACCGGCACCAATATTCCTCCCCAGCCCGAGGGCGAGTTCACTTCGCGCGTCATTCCACTTGCCGCGCCAGGTGGTGGCGGCCGGGAAGCGGGTGCGGACGCAGAAACCGGAACGGCGCCAGCCAGGAAATCCGCTGCCGCGCCTGTCACGGCGTCGGACCGGCCCGAGGGCGCGGTTGCGTCGCCAGCCAGTTCCGCCCCACCGGTTGCGCAGGGCACAGTGCCAGTGGCCGCCGCCGGTGTTCCGGCCAGCCCCATGTCCGCGTCAACGAAACCAACCGCCACAGATACGCCCGCCAGTGCGCGGCAGGCGCCGCCGGCCGCAGGCGTCACTGCATGGGTGGTGCAATTGGGCAGTTTTGCCAGTGCCGAGAATGCAGAGTCGCTGAATAAAAAGCTGCGCCAATCCGGCTATTCGGCGTTTGTCGAGCCATTGCAGCAGGGTGGGACGAAGGTATTTCGGGTTCGGGTCGGGCCGGAATTGCGGCGCTCTAGCGCCCAGTCGGTTCGTGATCGGTTGCAGGCCAATATGGGGCTGGACGGTATTGTTGTCCCGTACCCCTAGCCCTGACGGTAATGCAGTGAGGAAACTGCCGCTTTTATCGCGATATTGCCGGCACAGGCTGTGGCGCTGGAGTCCACGCGTGTAATTCCCGCACGCGGATTGCGCCTATGAATGTAGCGGATATTTTGATCCTGTTGACCCTGCTGCTTCCCGCTGTAGTGGGCGCTGCCTATGGTTTCCTGAACATTGTGTTTTCGATCACCGCATGGGTGTTGTCCGTGGGGATCGCTCTCAAGTTCGGTGCGCAGTTCGCACCTTTGCTGGAATCCTACGTGGAGTCGCCGCTGATTCGGGGGGCGCTCTCCTTTGTTGGTGTGTTCTTGCTCAGCCTTTTGATTTTGTCCGCGCTGGGTTATTTCATCCTGAAGTTACTGGGTCGTTCCGGGCTGACGGCGGCGGATCGATTTCTTGGTCTGTGCTTTGGGATCTGTCTTGGCGGCGCTATCATTGGGGTCGTGGTCTTTCTGGCCGGGTTCACCGCGTTGCCAAGAGAGAAAATGTGGCAGGAGTCGAAATTGCTGCCGCCATTTGTTGAAATCGCCGTCTGGACCGAGCAATTTCTGCCGCAAAACGTGGTTGAATACCATGGCTATAAGTCCGAGGTGGAAGGTGGGTGACCAGGGGAGGCCGCAGGATGTCGCCGGCACGCGGTTTATACGCGACAATGCAGACGTATCACGCGGTATTCCGGGATTGAGCCATCGGGGAGGGTTACAGGCGTGTGTGGAATTATCGGCATAGTAGGCAGGGGTCCGGTCAATCAGGCGTTATATGACGGACTGACCATACTCCAGCATCGCGGCCAGGATGCAGCGGGCATCGTCACCAGTGACGGCGCAAAGTTCTACCTGCGCAAGGACAACGGTATGGTTCGCGACGTCTTTCATACGCGCCACATGCTCAATCTGCGCGGCAACATGGGGATTGGCCATGTGCGCTACCCCACCGCAGGCTGTGCGTCTTCCGCCGAGGCCCAGCCCTTCTACGTGAATTCCCCCTATGGCATTACCTTGGCCCACAACGGCAACCTGGTGAATACGGATGTATTGCGCGAGGATCTCGTCACTCAGGATCTGCGGCACCTGAACACGGATTCGGATTCGGAGGTCCTGCTGAACGTCTTCGCGCATGAATTGCAGCGCGCGGGCCGGCAGCGGCGAAATCTGCGGCCGGCGGATATCTTCGCCGCAGTCAGACGCGTGCATGAGCGTTGCAGCGGCGGTTACGTGGCCGTGGCCATGATCACCGGCGTGGGGATCGTCGGTTTCCGGGATCCCCACGGTATTCGTCCGGCGGTATTCGGGGAGCGCACCACCGACATCGGCAAGGAATACATTATCGCGTCGGAAAGTGTCGCAGTACATGCGCTGGGATTTACCCTGCTGCGGGACATCCAGCCCGGCGAGGCTGTGTTCCTTTCCGCGGATGGGGAGATGCACGCGCAGCAATGCGCCGATAAAATTCAGCACACGCCATGCATATTTGAGTACGTCTACCTCGCCCGTCCCGACTCCATCATAGATGACATTTCCGTGTACAAGACCCGGTTGCGCATGGGGCAGGCTCTGGCACGGAAAATCCTCCGGCTAAGACCGGAGCATGATATTGATGTGGTCATCCCGATCCCGGATACGGGCCGTACTTCGGCCCTGCCGCTGGCCCACAAGCTGGGGGTAAAGTATCGCGAAGGGTTCGTGAAGAACCGGTACATTCCGCGTACTTTTATCATGCCCGGCCAGAGCGTGCGCCGGAAGTCAGTGCGCCAGAAACTCAACGCCATCAACCTGGAATTCAAGAACAAGGTGGTCCTGCTGGTGGACGACTCGATTGTGCGCGGGACGACCTCCGGGGAGATCATCCAGATGGCGCGCGAGGCCGGCGCCAAAAAGGTCTATTTTGCATCTGCCGCGCCGCCGGTGCGTTTCCCGAATGTCTACGGCATCGATATCCCGACCCAGGAGGAATTGATTGCCTTCAACCGTACCGAGGAGGAAGTCGCCGCGATGATCGGCGCCGACTGGCTGATCTACCAGGACGTCACCGACCTGGTTGAAGCCGCCCGCACCGGTAATCGAAAAGTCACAGGATTTGATACTTCTTGTTTTACCGGGAATTACGTCACCGGTGATGTCAGCGACGATTACCTGGCCCATATTTCGGGCCAACGCAACGACTCCGCCAGGCAGGCAAATGACGCCGGGGAGGAGAGCATCCTGGGTCTGGCGAACAGCGTTTAGCGCTGTAACGGGCTATCGCTTCCCAGCGCGAACGGTGGTAAGAGCTGGACTCAAAATCAGCGAGCGCAGCAATTTTGCGCCCAGCACTAGTCCGGCGGGTTGTCCTTGCGCTGCTGGGCCAACCCCGCAGCCTTGAAGAAATTGTCCTGCACCTGCTGCCACAGTTCCAGATTGCGCTGGGTCAATTCCGTCATTGCGGAGAGTGGATTCGCAGTGGCGGTTTTCTGCAACCGCTGCTGAAACTCCTGTTGCTGCGTGGAAAAGATGTCCATGCTTTGTTGCAGGTAATCCGCAAACGCGGTCTGGTAGGCGTTGCCGTAAAAACGAATCAACTGTGTCAGGGTTCGGGTGGAAAACAGCGGCGCGCCATCATGTTCCTGTTCAGCAATGATCTGCAGCAGGATGGCGCGGGTCAGGTCCTCGTCGGTCTTGACGTCCTTGACGCAGAAATCAATCCCTTCCACCACCAATCGGCGCACATCCTCAATAGTGATGTACTTGCTCACCTCGGTGTCATACAGGCGCCGATTGGGATATTTCTTGATGATTCTTTTGTCTGGCATGGCGGGATTCCGTCGCTCGGGTAGGTAATTGTGCCGGAAAATCAGGGTGTCCCGCTAATCATGGGTCATCCGCGTTCCACGGCCAGTGCCACGCCTTGGCCACCACCGATGCACAGAGTGGCCAGGCCTTTGTGCGCATTGCGGCGCTGCATCTCATAAAGCAGGGTGACAAGTATGCGGCAACCTGACGCCCCGATGGGGTGCCCCAGGGCAATGGCGCCGCCATTTACATTAACCTTGGCGGTATCCCAGCCCAGGCCGCGATTCACCGAGATCGCCTGGGCGGCAAATGCTTCATTGGCTTCGATAAGATCAAGATCGGTAACCTTCCAGCCGGCCCGCTCCAGGCAACGTTGCGTGGCCGGGATCGGACCCGTCCCCATGATGGCGGGGTCAACACCGGCACTGGCATAAGCCCTGATTTTTGCCAGCGGCGTCAGACCCAGTTGCGCGGCCTTGGCGGCCGACATGACCATTACGGCAGCCGCGCCGTCATTGAGGCCGGACGCATTGGCGGCAGTCACGGTGCCGTCCTTGGAAAAAGCCGGTCGCATCTTGGCGAGTCCGGCGGCGGTTACGCCGGCGCGGGGAAATTCGTCGCGGTCGATGCGCAACGGATCGCCCTTTTTCTGGGGAACCTCCACCGGAATAATCTCATCAAGAAAACGGTTGGCAGCCTGGGCTGCTTCAGTCTTTTGCTGCGAAGCGGCGGCGAGTGCGTCCTGTTCCTCGCGCGCAATGCCGAACTTTTTCACAATGTTTTCCGCGGTGGTGCCCATGTGGTAGTCATTGAATGCATCCCACAGGCCATCCACGATCATCGTGTCGCGCAGGCTCCAGTCACCCATGCGCTGGCCATTTCTTGAACGTGGCAGGACGTGCGCCGACAGGCTCATATTTTCCTGTCCCCCGGCGATGACCACTTCAGCATCGCCACAGGCGACAGCCTGGGCGGCAAGATGCACGGCCTTCAGCCCGCTGCCGCAAACCTTGTTGATGGTCATGCTGGGGATGTCGTGAGGAAGACCGGCAGCTACGGCCGCCTGGCGCGCCGGGTTCTGCCCGCAGCCTGCGGCCAGCACCTGGCCCATGATTACTTCGCTGACCCATTCCGGCTTGCAGCCACTGCGCTGCAGCACGCCGCTGATGGCGCGGGCACCCAGCACGTGCGCAGGTATCTCGGAAAATACGCCCCCGAAACTGCCGATGGCAGTTCGCACTGCCGCAACGATGACGACATCTTTATTCATGGATTCCCCAGTAGTGGTTACGCGTGTCGGGCACCGTGCCGAGGCCAAAGTCGCCAGCCTACGCTGCAGTGCACAAATTCTTCAAAATGTTAGCAAAATCGTGGCTGGGTGGCCACCTTAACCTCGAATGATGGGAGCCGGACGGACTCAGAAATGCAAACTGCGCTGATCGACGCCCAAAGCGGCCTCGTGCATGGCTTCCGACAACGTGGGGTGGGCATGAATGGTGAGTGCGATGTCCTCGGCGCTGCCTTCAAATTCCATGGCCAATACGGCCTCCGCGATGAGTTCGGAGGCGTTCGGACCGAGGATATGAACGCCCAGGATGCGGTCGGTCCCGCTGTCGCTCAGGATCTTCACCATGCCGCCGGACTCGCCCATGGCTTTGGCCCTGCCGCTGGCCGCGAATGGAAATGCCCCGGACCGGTACTCAGTGCCGGCGGACTTGAGTTCCTGTTCGGTGCGGCCGGCCCACGCAATTTCCGGCCAGGTGTAGATGACCCAGGGAATATTGGTGTAGTTCATATGTCCGTGTTTTCCGGCGATGCGTTCGGCAACGGCAACGCCTTCCTCCATCGCCTTGTGCGCAAGCATGGGTCCGCGCACCACATCGCCGATGGCGAATACGCCCGGAAGATTGGTCCGGCATTCGTCGTCAACGTCCACAAAGCCGCGCTCATCCAGTTTCAGGCCGGCGTCGGTCCCAAGCCTGGCGGTATTGGGGCGGCGTCCGACTGCCACGATCAGTTTGTCCAGGGTCAGCTGCTGCTTCCCTTCCGGGCTGTCAAAATTCACCGTGACCTCGCGGTTATTGGAGGCCGTGCCGGTGACCTTGGATCCGAGCTTGATGTCGAGCCCCTGTTTGCGCAGGATTTTCTCGGCCTCGGCGGCGATCTGGCAGTCCGCACTTGGCAGAAATTCCGTCAATGCCTCCAGCACCACCACTTTCGCCCCGAGGCGGTTCCATACGCTGCCGAGCTCCAGGCCGATGACGCCGGCACCGACGATGCCGAGTCGCCGCGGAACTTCGGTAAAGGCCAACGCGCCGGTGGAATCGACGATCAGTTCGTTGTCCACGGGCGCTGGCGGGATGCGCACCGGAACGGATCCGGTGGCAATGATGATGTGGGTGGCGGATACCGTATACGCGGCCCCGGACTCCGGTGTTACCGGCGTCACCTCCACCTGCCGGTCGGCGAGCAATTTGCCAAATCCCTGCAGCCATTCCACCTTGTTTTTGCGCAACAGCCCGGCGACCCCCAGCGTCAACGCCTGCACGATTTTGCTTTTGCGGGCGATGAGCCGGTTCACATCCATGGTTGCGCCCGGGGCATTGATGCCGTGCTCCGCCGCTTCGTGTTTGATGAAGGCGAAATGATGGGACGAATCCAGCAGTGCCTTGGAAGGGATGCACCCCACATTCAGGCAGGTGCCGCCCAGTGCGGGCTTGCCGGCCTCGTTCAACCAGCCTTCGATGCACGCGGTGGCAAGACCGAGCTGCGCACAACGAATTGCGGCCACGTAACCTCCAGGTCCGCCGCCAATGACGAGCACATCAAATTTCTTGTTCGCGGGTTCCATGCTTCCGTTCCTTGAGATTCTTCAGCGTTCCGCGGCGACTCAAATCTGCAGCAGCAACCGGGACGGATCCTCGATGCGGTCCTTGATGGCCACCAGAAACTGAACCGCGTCGCGACCGTCAATGATGCGATGGTCGTACGACAGTGCCAGGTACATCATCGGCCGGATCACCACCTGGCCGTTCTCTGCCACCGGCCGGTCCTGCACCTTGTGCATGCCCAGTATGGCGCTCTGCGGCGGGTTGATGATTGGAGTTGACACCAGCGAACCGAATACGCCGCCGTTGGTAATGGTGAAGGTCCCGCCCGTCAGATCTTCAATCGCAAGCTTGCCATCCCGGGCCTTTTCCCCGAATTGGCGGATGGCGGTTTCGATCCCGGCGAAGGACATCTGGTCGGCATCGCGCAGAACCGGGACCACCAGCCCGCGCGGCGAACTTACCGCTATGCCGATATCAAAGTAACCGTGGTAAATGATGTCCTCCCCGCCCACCGAGGCATTGATAATGGGGAATTTCTTCAACGCGTCGATGGCCGCGCGCGTGAAGAACGACATGAATCCCAGGCGTGTGCCGTGGGCTTCCTCGAATTCCTTTTTGTATCGATTGCGCAGATCCATGACCGGCTGCATGTTGACCTCATTGAAAGTGGTCAGGATTGCGTTTTCATGCTGGGCGCTCAACAGGCGCTCCGCGGTGCGGCGCCTCAGGCGGGTCATGGGCACGTGTTGTTCGCCGCGGCCCGAAATGGGCGTGGCGGTCCGGGCCGGGGCGGCAACCGGCGCCGGTTCGGGCGTGGCCGCCCGGGTTGGTGGGGTTGGCGAGCTGGCGGGGACGGCACCAACCGGGGCCCGTTGCGGTGCAGGAGCCGAAACCGGCGCGGTCGCGGCAGCTACGGGTGACGGACGGGCCAGATGGGCGAGCACATCCTCCTTGGTGATTCTGCCCCCGGGTCCGGTGCCCTTGACGCTGGCGGGATTCAGTTTGTGCTCCTCCAGCAGATTGCGCACTGCCGGGCTCAGGCGCGATTCCTGCGCCGGCGCTGGCACTGCCGGCAATGATTGCTGTTGCGGGGCTGATTCAGTCTTCGCCGCCGGTTTCGGCGCAGTGGATTCAACAGCCGGTTTTGGCGGTTGCGCCCCCGCGCCCTTGCTTTCGATGCGGGCGATCACTTCGTCACTGCTGACACTGCTGCCGTCCGGCTTCAATATCTCCGTCAGTACGCCATCATTGGGAGCAGCGACCTCGAGTGTGACCTTGTCGGTTTCTATATCTATCAGGCTGTCGCCGCGCTTGACGGTATCACCGGACTTCTTGTGCCAAGCCATAAGCGTGGCTTCGGCCACGGATTCTGCCAAGACGGGAACCTTTACATCGACGAGCACGTTGTCACTCCTTTCTCAAAATTGCTGCGCTTGCCGATACGGCGTTGAAAACGGACTCGAAATGCTCATTGACTGACGTGTCAACTCCGCTTTCTCGTCCGTTTCCGCCTTGTCTCGGCCGCGCTCGCTAATTTTGAGATAGCTTCCGATTAAATTGCAGGTCATATCATGCATTGATTCGTTTTTGTCCCCGCGAGCCAGCCGCCGGGTCACGCCCGCCGCAGATGTGTCGTGACTTCAATCTTGTTGAGTTCCAGGGCATCATCCACCAGTTGTTTCTGCTGCTGCAGATGCAACTGCATGTAGCCTACTGCCGGTGACGCGGAATAGAAGCGGCCGGCATAACCGAAAGTATGGTGGTCAGCCAGGCAGCCGATCATGGTTCCGCGCGATTGCATGTAATACCAACTGCCCTGATTTTTCGGTTCTTCCTGAACCCAGACCACTTCGCGCAGATTCGGATAGGAATTGATCACGGCCTTTGTCTCGCTCTGTGGGAACGGGAACAGTTGTTCCATGCGCGCAATCGCGATGTTGCCGATATTATTCTTGCGCCGCGCCTCCAGCAGATCGAAGTACACCTTGCCGGCGCAAAACAGCAGGCGAGTTACCGCCGCGCGATCCAGGGGGTCCACCTCGTCGATCACCACGTCGAATTTCCCGCTAATCAATGACTCTACCGGTGACGTGGACAGCTTGTGCCGTAACAGACTTTTCGGGCTCATGACAATCAGCGGTTTGCGATACGGGCGCAGGGCCTGGCGCCGCAGCATGTGAAACATCTGGGCGGGCGTGCTGGGCACGCAGACTTGCATGTTTTCCTCCGCGCACAATTGCAGATAGCGTTCCAGCCGGGCTGAGGAATGCTCCGGACCCTGTCCGTCATAGCCGTGTGGCAGCAGTACGGTGAGGCCGCAATAGCGTCCCCACTTCGCCTCGCAGGAGCTGATGAACTGGTCGAAAACCACCTGGGCCCCGTTGGCAAAATCGCCAAACTGCGCTTCCCAGATCACCAGCGCATTGGGCTCCGCGCTGCTATAGCCGTATTCGAATGCCAGCACCGCCTCTTCCGACAAGGTCGAATTGATGACCAGGAAAGTGGGCTGATCCGGCTTGATATGCTGCAATGGCAGGTGGGTCGTGCCGTCATTCTGATTGTGGATCACCGCATGGCGGTGGAAAAAGGTGCCGCGGCCGCTGTCCTGGCCGGAAATGCGCACCGGAATGCCCTCTTCCAGCAACGCCGCATAGGCCAGGTTTTCGGCATAACCCCAGTCCATGGGCATTTCGCCCGCGCCCATGCGACGGCGGTTTTCCAAAATCCGTTCGACCGCGGTATGCAGCTTGAAATGTTCGGGCAGGGAGGTAAGGAGTTTGGTAAGTCTTTGCACCGTTTCCTGGCTGAGGCACGTATCGGTGGCCGCATCCCAGCGCGTGCCACGGTACGGCGCATAGTTGATCTGGAACTTGGTATCGATATTTGTTGCCAGTGTTCCGGCCACGGCATGGTTGGATTCCAGGGAATCCACGTACTTTTTCTCCATGTCGGCCTGTTGCGCCTGCGCGACGAGCCCCTGGTGCGCCAGTTTTTCGAAATAGATGGCCCGCACGCCCGGATGGCTGCGGATCTGGCGATACATGATGGGCTGTGTGGTCGCGGGTTCGTCCGCCTCGCTGTGTCCGTGGCGGCGGAAGCAGACCATGTCGATGATGACGTCTTTTTTGAATTCCATGCGGAATTCCAGCGCTAGCTTGGCGACAAAAACGACTGCTTCCGGGTCGTCCCCATTGACGTGAAAGATGGGGGCCTGGACTACCTTGGCCACATCCGTGCAATAGAGCGAAGAACGTGAGTCGAGCGGATCGCTGGTGGTAAATCCGATCTGGTTATTGATGATGATATGCACTGTCCCGCCGGTGGTATAGCCGCGGGTCTGGGATAACTGGAAGGTTTCCATGACCACCCCCTGACCGGCGAATGCGGCATCGCCATGGAGCAAAATCGGCAGGACTTCGTTGCGATTTTTGTCCAGGCGGCGATCCTGGCGCGCGCGCACCGACCCTTCCACGACCGGATCGATTATTTCCAGGTGCGAAGGATTAAACGACAGCGTCAGGTGCACGACGCCACCCGGTGTCTGGATGTCGGACGAATAGCCCAGGTGGTACTTCACATCGCCGGCTGAGGTTTCCCCCTTGCCCTTGCCTTTGCCCTCAAATTCCCCGAACAGTTCGTGCGGGAGTTTGCCGATGATGTTCACCAGCACATTGAGCCGGCCGCGGTGCGCCATGCCGATTACCACCTCCCGCACCCCATGTACGCCGGAGGTTTGCACGGTCTCGTCCAGCAGCGGGATCAGGCTTTCCCCGCCCTCCACTGAAAAGCGTTTCTGCCCGACATATTTGGTGTGCAGGTATTCGCACAATGCATTGGCAGCGATCAGTCGCTCCAGAATTCGCAGGCGTTTTTCCGGCGGAAACTCTGGTTTGGCCCGGCATTGTTCCAGGCGTTGCTGGATCCAGCGTTTCTGTTCGGTCTCGTTGATATGCATGTATTCGGCGCCGATGGTGCCGCAGTAGGTGGTGCGCACGATGGACAGTATTTCGCGGAGCGTGGACTCCTTCGGGGCCACCAGCGAACCGGGGTTGAAAACCGTGCCGAGATCCGCATCGGTGAGATTGTGATATGCCGGTTCCAGTTCCGGGACCGGGGGCCGCTGGTACTGCTTCAGTGGATCCAGGTCGGCCTGCTGATGGCCGCGAAATCGATACGCGTTAATCAACTGCAGTACGGAAACCTGTTTTTGAAACGAGGATGCATCCGCAGCCGGTGCGGTGCCCTGGAGCGGGCGGATTCCACCACCACCCAGTTCCCGGATTATGTGCGAATGGGGCACGTCCGTCCGCGCAGATCCATCCGCAATTGAGTGGAAATAGGCCTGCCATTCGGGCGTTACGCCTGCTGGGTCCGCGAGGAACTGCTCATACAAATCTTCCAGGTACGCTGCGTTTCCGCTGTACAGGAATGATGGACTTTGCACGCTCATGATTTGAACCTGATTGCGAATCAAGGCCGGCGTTGGCGGCTGCCGGCCGGATCCCGCGCTGCCGCAGGATCCGCAAAGAAGTGCCGCAATTCTAAGTTAATGACCTGCATGTTGATACCTCTTTCCTGTCCGCCCGGGTCTGTCGCACGCGGCATGGGTGCGTGCCTTGTTGCGAGTTCTTCCGCCACACCTGTATCCTTAACCGGATGGCAATTTTATGTTCGAAAGCCCCCGCTGCCAATCCGGGAAAAGACTGATGTCCATTCGGGAAACCAGCATTATGAAAAAGCCAGTTCGCATTGCCGTTACCGGCGCCGGGGGCCAAATCGGTTACGCCCTTTTGTTTCGCATTGCCGCCGGAGATTTTCTCGGGCCCGATCAGCCGGTGCGGTTGCAACTGCTGGAGGTGACGCCGGCGTTAAAGGCGTTACAGGGCGTGGTCATGGAACTGGGCGATTGTGCGTTCCACACCCTGGTGGATGTATCAACCAGCGATCAGGCGGACGTGGCGTTCAAGGATGCCGATTTTGCCTTCCTGGTGGGGGCCAAGCCCCGGGGTCCGGGCATGGAACGCAGCGATCTGCTGCTTGGAAATGCGGAAATATTTCGCGTGCAGGGGCGGGCGCTGAATGACCATGCTGCGCGTGGCGTGCGGGTAATCGTGGTCGGCAATCCAGCCAATACCAATGCGCTGATTACCAGCCGCAATGCTCCGGACCTGGATGCGCGGCAAATCACCGCGATGACGCGTCTGGACCACAATCGAGCGGTGGCTTTGCTTGCTGCCAAAACAAATGTGCCGGTGGCCGATGTGCACCGGGTCTGCATCTGGGGCAACCATTCCACGACACAGTTTCCGGATCTTCATCATGCCAGTGTCTCCGGCAAGCCGGCGCTGCAACAGGTGGATGTGGCGTGGTACCAGCAGGAATATATTCCGCGGGTGGCCAAGCGCGGGGCCGAGGTCATTGCCGCCCGCGGCGCGTCCAGCGCCGCGTCCGCTGCCAATGCCGCCCTTGAACATATGCGTGACTGGGTGTTGGGCACGCGGGCCGGGGACTGGACCAGTATGGCAATCCCGTCGGATGGATCCTACGGCATTCCCAAGGGCCTGGTGTACTCATTCCCGGTTACCTGCAATGGCGGCAAGTACGAAATTGTCTCCGGCCTCGAGGTCAATTCATTCAGCCGGGAGCGAATGGACGCAACGCGGCGCGAACTTGAAGAGGAGCGAGACGCCATCCAGCATCTGTTTGGCGGTTAGGCTGTTAACGGACGACACCATGGCATTATTGCGGCGTAAAAACGGGCGACGCGATCGGTTCCTGCAGCGCGGCTCGATCATCGACGGTGACGGTTACCGCGCCAATGTGGGCATCGTGCTCAGCAATGCCGCCGGACAGTTGTTCTGGGGCAAACGCTCCCGCATGGATGCCTGGCAGTTTCCCCAGGGCGGAATTCGCCCGAATGAAGAAGTGCAGTCCGCGATGTACCGCGAGTTGCGCGAGGAAGTCGGGCTATTACCCGAGCACGTCGAAATCCTTGGCGTGACGCAGGGCTGGCTCCGTTACGATCTGCCGGCAAGATTTGTGCGCACCGGGATGCGACCGCTTTGCATCGGCCAGAAGCAGATGTGGTACTTGTTGCGCCTGATCGCCGATGAACGATTTGTGCGGCTGGATGCCAGCCGCAGGCCGGAATTCGACCACTGGTGCTGGATCGATTTTTGGAGTCCGGCATCCAATGTTGTCGACTTCAAGCGCGATGTGTACCGGCGCGCATTGGGTGAATTGGAGCCATTTCTTTCGCCCCAGACCGGACCTGTCATTGCCGGATCTCCGCAGCCCGGCTGATTGCCACAGCGGCCGTCCGTGGTTGTCATCGGCCGCGTCTCCGGATTGCACCAGAACCTGATGGGCTCCGCCGCCTGGATTGTGTTGCGGGTGTTTCTGGAATTGCTCTCTGGCAAACGCCGGCCCCAGGACATCCCCGCCTCCCAGCCGTTGTTTGCGCTGACATTTGTCTTTTACCTGGCCGCATCGGCAGGTTTGACTGCGGTGGCGGTGGACTGGCCCACGGCCGTCAAGGCAGCACTGGCGGACGCCGTCGTTTTGCCCGCATTTGTCCTCACCGTATTATGGCTGCGTAATTTCACTGCACGCTTTTTGCAGGCGTTGACTGCGATGGCAGGTGTTGGTGCGTTGTTCGCTCTCGCCGCGATCCCGCCGTTCATGGTTACAGTCCTTATGCCGGAGTCGCCCCTGGCAGCACTGGCATCAGTGCTGGTGCTGGTTATGTTCATTTGGAACGTGCTGGTGCTGGGGCATATCCTGCGACATGCGCTGACCATCGCCTTTCCAGCAGGAGTACTCGTGGCCATGACCTATGTGGCACTCAGCATGGTCGCCACTGAATTCCTGGTCCCGGAGGTTCTGGCGTGAAAATTCACGTGCTTGGCATATGCGGTACGTTCATGGGTGGGCTGGCCCTGTTGGCACGGGAACTGGGGCACACGGTCTCCGGTACGGATGCCAACACCTACCCGCCCATGAGCCTGTTGCTGCAACAGGCCGGGATCCGGGTGCTTGAAGGGTACGCAGAGTCAAACCTGGATGACCGTCCGGATCTGGTCGTTATTGGCAACGCCTTGTCGAGGGGTAATGCGGCCGCTGAGTATGCGCTGAACACCCGGTTGCCCTATGTTTCCGGGCCTCAGTGGCTGCGGGAGGAGGTATTGGGGCATCGCCACGTGCTGGCTGTGGCCGGGACCCACGGCAAGTCCACAACGTCCTCCATGCTGGCCTGGATCCTCGAGTTCGCCGGGCACCATCCGGGCTTTCTCATCGGGGCCGTGCCCCGTAACTTCGGGGTTTCCGCCCGCCTGGGAACAGGGGAGTGTTTCGTGATTGAGGCGGATGAATACGATTGCGCCTTTTTTGATAAGCGGGCCAAGTTTCTTCACTACCGTCCCAACACGCTGATTATTAACAATATTGAGTTCGATCATGCGGACATCTTCGCCGATCTGGCTGCGATAAGACGTGAATTCCACTTTTTAATACGGACCGTCCCCGGGTCTGGAAGGATAATTTGCAACGGTGCAGATCCGGAGATCTTCAAAGTGCTCGCCATGGGATGTTGGACGCCGGTGGAGCGATTCGGTACCGATGACGCGCAATGGCAAATAGCGCCGTCCAGCCTGGATTATTCGGGATTCACCCTGCAACCAGCGGGCGGCGGAAAGATTGGGGTCACGTGGGATCTGTTGGGCCATCACAATGCACTGAATGCCGCCGCAGCGGTGGCCGGCGCCCATGCCCTGGGAGTGGAGCCCGAAGTCGCCGGCGCGGCCCTGTCGCAATTTCATGGCGTTCAACGGCGCATGCAGCGGATTGGGAGCCGTCAGGGAATCACCGTGTATGACGATTTTGCCCACCATCCCACGGCTATCCAAGTCACCCTTGAAGCATTGCGGCGTCATGTGGGCAGCGCGAGAATCGTCGCCATCATGGAACCGCGTTCAAATACGATGAAACTGGGCGTCCATGCATCGGAACTCGCCCCGTCACTGAGGTCCGCGGACCTGGCAATAATCCTGCGCCCACCGAATCTGGCCTGGGATCTCGAGCAGGCGCTGGCAGGTGCCGACACGCGCTGTGAGGTTCTGGACCGCGTCGACGACATCATCACCCGCGTCGCGGGTTTCGCCCGCTCGGGGGATCACGTGATCATCATGAGCAACGGTGGGTTTGGCGGCATCCACCAGCGGCTGCTGGATGCGTTGCAATGACAGAGCAATTACCTTTGTTTCCGTTGCAGACGGTATTGTTTCCCGGCGGCCGGTTGCCGCTGAAGATATTTGAAACGCGTTATATCGATTTGGTCAGCCGTTGCCTGCGCGAAACGGCACCCTTCGGGGTCTGCCTGATCCGGCGCGGCACCGAGGCCGGCATGACGGCGGAGTTTTTCCCCATGGGCACCAGCGCCCGAATCGTGGATTGGGACCAACGCGCGGATGGCCTGCTCGGCATAACCGTCCAGGGTGAACGGCGTTTCCGTGTGCTGGCGGGCAGCGCTGATTCGAACCGGCAGATCTGGGGCGAGGTGGAATGGTGTGAAGAGCCGCCCAACGCAACGTCTCTGGCGGATCAGGAGCTGGCGCCGCTGCGGGAATTTTTGGAGAGGGCGTCCGGGACTTTGGAACTGCCTTACGAGACCCGGGAGTCAGAACTCCGGGACCCCAACTGGCTCAGCTTTCGGCTCGCTGAACTGCTGCCGGATCTGGGCCTCAGGCAGGCCCTGCTGCAGATGGATTCGGGGCAGGAGCGGCTGGCGCAGCTGCGTACGCTGCTGGTTGCCACCAGGACCGCCGCATGACTCAACCCGGCACTCAAGGTTGGTCGCTGCAACCGGCAGGGTTGCTGGCATTGTGTCCGTTGCTCGCAGTTGGTGGCACCCTGCTGTCGGCGACCTGCGTGGCGTTACTGTTTCTGGCGTCACTGATATTGGTAGCGACCTCCATGGCAGTGCTGGGGCGCAGCGTGGCGCCGGAATGGCGTATTTTGACGTTACTGTTGGTATCCGGCATCTGGGTGACGATTCTGGACCTGATGCTGCAGGCGTTCGCGTACCCGCTTTCAGTTTCCCTCGGTATTTATGTGCCTTTGTTCGCGGCGAATTCCCTTTTGCTGATTGTGGGTGAGCGATCGCTTCGCTGCGGAGACCCGAAATTCGCTGCACGCGCAGGGATTATGCCCGGCGTATATGCCGCATTGTGGATCATACCGCTGGGGCTGGTCCGGGAGGTCCTGGGCACAGGCATGCTATTTTCCGATACGCAGTTGTTGCCGGGATTGCCCGACCCATTGGTCATCATGACATTCCCGGTTCCGGTATTGCAGTCTGCACCCGGCGCCTTTCTGGTGCTGGCACTGGCGGGGGCCTGGGTGGCCGCCGGCCGTGCTCCGTCTCACCACTGACCGCCCGTCTCCGCGTGCGGCCAGCAAATGTAAGGCGGCTGTTTGAGATTCTCCGCAGCGGAAATCCCGCTCCCGCCACCGAATTGCAGCATGCCAGTTCATTTGAGTTGCTGGTGGCGGTCATGCTGTCGGCACAGGCCACCGACATCAGTGTGAACAAGGCCACGGCCACGCTGTTTCCCAAGGCCAACACGCCGGCCGCCATGATTAAACTTGGTTCCTCCGGCCTGAAGCGCCATATCCGCCACATCGGACTGTTCAATACCAAGGCGGGCAATATTCTGAAAATGTGCCGCATCTTGTTGCGCGAGCATAATGGGCAGGTGCCGGCGGACCGGGATGCCTTGGAACGCCTGCCCGGCGTCGGCAGGAAGACTGCCAATGTGGTGCTGAACGTGGCCTTCGGTGAGCCAACCATAGCCGTGGATACGCACATCTTTCGCGTGGCCAATCGAACCGGCCTGGCACCGGGCCGCACCGTGCGCGAAGTCGAGGATGAGCTTGTGCGCATCGTGCCGGAAGAATTCCGGCGCCATGCGCACCACTGGCTTATCCTGCATGGGCGCTATGTCTGCACCGCGCGCCGTCCGCGTTGCGCGGCGTGCCAAATACACAGGCAATGCGAATGGCAAGAGAAGTATCAGCGGCCGGTCGGATAGGATAACCGGCACAATGCTGCAACACGGGATACATGCATGAGTTCGACCGCCAACGTCTACGCGTTACTCGCCAAGGGCGAAGCGTATTCCCTGGAAGATCAGCTCGAACTGCTCGCGGATGTCACCCAGTCTTTCGCGGAATCCCTGGAAATTGAAGCCACGCTGCGCAATGCCATCGAGAAATTCATGCAGTACCTGGATGCAGAGGCTGCATCAATTTTCCTGCTCGATACCGACACCGTCGCCGACAATCCCGATTTAGTCTGCCGCGCCTGCGCCGGGCCGGTGGATATCAGCGGCCTGCGCCTGCCGGGAGATACGGGCATCATCGGCAAGACAATCACGTCGCGCTGTTGCCAGATTGTCCGCGATGTCAGCAAGGATCCGGATTTTGCCAAGCAGGTGGATGCCGACACGGGATTTGTGACACGTTCCATACTTTGCACGCCGCTTATCGTGCGACAGAAATGCATCGGCGCGCTTGAGTTGATCAACAAACGCGGTGGGGACGGTCTGTTTGATGATCAGGATCGGCACCTGCTCGGTGCACTGGCATCATCGGCGGCGCTGGCGATCCACAACGCGCGGATGGCGGATCGGCTGGTGGAACAGGAGCGCATGCGGAAGGAACTGGAGCTGGCCCGGGAGATCCAGATGGACCTGCTGCCTGCCCCGGGGAGGGACGGGTTCCCGGTCGTGGGGATGAATGTGCCGGCACGCGAGGTCTCCGGGGATTTCTATGATTTTCTGCGGCGTGACGATGGACTCATCTACTTCAGCCTGGCCGATGTCTCCGGCAAGGGGATGAATGCGGCGCTGCTGATGGCCAAGGTCAGCAGCCTGCTCCATCACCTGGCCAGGGAGATTAGCGATCCCGGAGAATTGCTGACGCGCGTGAACGTCGAATTGTGCGAAAGTATTTCCCATGGCATGTTTGTCACCATCGTTGCCGGTTTTCTCGACCCGGCGAGCGGAAGGATTGATCTTGCAAATGCCGGCCACCAACCGCCTCTCCTGCACCACGGCGATGGCAGTTTTGAGGAGATAGTTGCGACGGCGCCGCCGCTGGGTGTCCTGGCTGGCTGCCAGTTTCCGGTCACGACCCTGAAGCTGAATGATTCCAGCCTGTATCTTTTTACCGATGGGGTGACGGAAAGCCTGGATGAGAACAACCGTCCGCTGGCTGTCGATGGATTCATCGAACTGGTGCGCGCGGCCGAATATGGTCCCGCTGCCCGCCGGCTGCAAGGTATAGTTGCGGAGTTGCGCAAGCCTGCGGTTTCGCAGCGGGATGACATAACATTAATGGTGATCGAAACTGATGGTGATCGAAGGCCGGATGCAATGAAAACTCAACAAATATTCGCATTGCATTTCCGTGCCGAGCCGGAACGGCTGGGCCCCGTGCGCGCATTGGTCAAGCGTGCTGCCCAGAGTTTCGGCTGCAATGAGACCCTTGCTGACAAGCTCGTAATTGCAGTGAATGAAGCGTGTATGAACGTGATTCAGCATGCTTATCATGGAGACGGTTCCGGCGAGGTGTCACTGGAGGTTCGCACCAACGGGACGCAGGTGATCTTCCGGCTCGAGGATCAGGCCGACCCAATCGACCTGAAATGCGTGCAGCCCCGCGATCTGGATGAACTGCGCCCCGGCGGGCTGGGAGTCCACTTCATCAGGGAGATCATGGACCATTGCGAGATGGGACATCTCGAAAAGAGACGGGGTAATTACCTCGAAATGCGCAAGGCCATTGATTGATTTTCCTGCCGCCGCACGTCACCGGGTCCTCAGCAGCATCATCACCAGGATGAATACCACTTATGCAATACAACTCTCGTAATGCAGGAACTTACGCAGTCCTCGACCTGAAGGGGGATGTCGACCTGTCATGCTCGCCCGATGCCCGCAAACAGATACTTCAATGCCTTGAGGCAGGCCGGCACCTTCTGATCGATCTCTCAGCGGTGTCGTACATTGACAGTTCCGGGGTTGCGAGCCTGGTCGAAGGCTACCAGACAGCGAAGAAAAAGAACCTGCGGTTCGGGCTCGTGGGAGTGAGCAGTGCGGCCATGGGCGTGTTGCAACTGGCGCGCCTGGACAAGGTGTTTCCGATACACGCTTCCGTTGAGGAACGGATGAGTGCGGATGGTTGAATCAACGTCGGCTGGAATGCCGGCCCGCACTTGTGACCCGCAAGCTTGGCGAGCCGGAGCCGGCGTTGGGTACTAATGTGAGGCCAGCGAAAACTCCATCTTGATTCCTGCCAGTTCGATCATGTCGCTGTCCTTCAACTGGTAGGCCTTCCCGCCAATGGGTTCCCCATTGACCAGGGGATAGCGTTTGCCGTCGCCGTCACTCTCGATATGGGTCAGGAAATAGCCTTGCGGACGGCGCGAAATGACCGCCACCTGCGTGCCCGGTTTGCCCAGTGTGATGAGCGCCTTGGTAAGTTCCAGTTCCTTCCCGGCAATGGGTCCGTTCAATACCGTGAGGCGACCCAAAGGCATGCCGCCGCCTGCGGCCGGCGCAGCAGCCGGTGCGCCGGGTTTTGCGCCGACCGCGGGTGGAGCGGCGGCCGAGGCTGCAGCAGCGACCGCCATCTCGGCGGCTTTCGCGGCCGCAACCGCCGCGCTGGCCGACCCCGGTTTGATGATCATGGTTTTTTCGAATTCATCATCATCCGCGGTGGCGTGTTCGTTTACATACTTGAGTTCGTGCTTGCCGATGGCGATGACATCGCCATCCTTGAGGGCATGCTTCTTGATCAGCTTGCCGTTGACATAGGTACCGTTGGTACTGCCGAGGTCTTCGAGGAAGGAATCGTCGAGAATGGTAATAATCATGGCATGCTTGCCGCTGACCGCCAGATTGTCGATCTGGATGTCATTATCGGGTTTGCGCCCGACAGTGAGCCGCTCCTTGTTCAGCTCATACTCGCCTTGCACCACTCCGTTCATGTTGAGAACCAGCTTAGCCATCGTTCAGTCCTATTCCCATGACATTAAAAGAGTTTTTTAATTATTCGTGCCAGCGGTTTTTCCGGAGCGGCATAGCTTTCCTTGACCCGGGCCAGGATTATCGAGGTGTTGTCTCTACCACCATTTGCATTCGCTTTGCGAATCAGTTCCTCCGCCGCCCGGACAAGATTACCACCATATTTACTTAGGGTTAAGTGAATTTCCTCATCATCTACCATATCATTTAACCCATCAGAACACAGTAAGTAAAGGTCCCCCGCCTCGACCTTTTCCTCGGCCACATCGACCCGCACTTCCGCGTCAATTCCCAATGCCCGTGTCACCAGATTCTTGGGGGCATTCTTGGCAGCGTCCTCCGGGCTATAAAGACCCCGGTCGATAAGCTCTTGAATTAACGAATGATCTCTGGTCACTTGGGTAAACTGCCCAGCCCGTACTCGATAGATGCGGGAATCTCCTACATGGGCGATGGTCACGCAGTCGTTGTGGAACAGGCAGACGACAATGGTGGTGCCCATGCCCTGGCAGTCGGGCTCCTTTTGGGCAGTGGAATAGATGCGGCTATTGGCGCTAACGATGGCATCCCTGACCACGGCGGACTCGGCGTGGAGCCCGTCGGATTTGTTTATTTGACCGGGCCGGACGCGCTTCAGACCGGAAAGGATTTCCTGATGGACAGTGGTAGCGGCGATGGCGCTGGCGACTTCCCCCGCCTTGTAGCCCCCCATGCCGTCGGCCAGTATCACCAGCCCGCTGGCAGGGTCGCTTAGCGTGCTGTCCTCGTTATGGGGACGGCGGCGGCCGACATCGGACTGATTGACTATCTCGATGTTGTCTCTGAGGTTCATGGTCCGCGCGGTATCCAGATCCCTGCCATCCGTTTTTTTGCCAGCGCCGTGTTATCCAGAAACCGGCTCAGGCCCCTGCTGCAACCAATGACGCCGCGATAATACGCTGATTATAAAAGAGAGGTCCACTCGCCCAACGCCGGCGGCACACGCGAATGGCAATTCCATTGGCGCAATTTATTCCGGCGCCACTGCCTTGCCGCAGTAGCGGCGAATCTCGGCTTGCAACTGCTGTTCGAATTCCTGCCGTTCCGCGTCCGTCAGATAGTGTGGGTTATCGGGATCGCTGGTGGGTCGGACAATATAATTGGCATCAGCAGCCTGGGAATTGCGCTTGCGGGCTGTTTCACACTTGCTGCGCCGATCGGCATCGGCCTGCTCTCCGGCGCGTCTCTCCTGGTCCCGCCGCAGGCGATCCTCGGCCATGATTTCCGTCAGGCGCTCTCCGCGTTCCTGCCGTTGCTGCAGCTGCGGATCGCCGGCCGGGATCGGGGTCAGTTCCACGCGTTCGGCGTTTTCCGGCGGCTTGTCACCGAAATGCACGCGGCCCTCCGCATCCACCCAGCGATAGATTTCATCTGCAAGCGCGGGCAGGGCAACGGCGGCCAGGCTGGCCAGCAGAAGCAAGTACTTCCAACAGGATCCGGGGTTCACCAGGGGAATTCGCTGCACGGATGCGCCGCAGGAAATTCCAGCCAGGAAGAATGGCAGCGCTTCAGCGCTCCAGGTATTTGAGCTTGTCCTTCACTTCCCGCCATTCGTCCGCGTCGGGGAAATGTTCCTTCATTTCACTGATAACCGGCCATTGCCTGGACAGCGTGGCGTTCAGTTCAATGAATTCCTTCATGCCTTCGGGCACATCGTCTTCAGACATGATTGCCTCAACCGGGCACTCGGGCTCGCACAGCGTGCAATCGATGCATTCGTCCGGGTCAATGACCAGAAAATTCGGTCCTTCATGGAAGCAGTCAACCGGGCAAACCTCCACGCAGTCGGTGAATCGGCATTTGATGCAGGCATCAGTTACAACGAAGGGCATGGTCGTTTGGGCTGCTAAGACGTGATTTCGGCGGGATCATACTCCCGCGCGGCGGATTGCAACAGTGTACTCAAACCAGCGCCGGTCTACTTCAACAGCGCGCGCCAGCGATACAGCAATTCCAACGCCGCCCGCGGCGTGAGTTCATCCGGTTCGACTCCACGCAACTCATCGATGACCGGATTGGTGGCGGCAAACAAGTCGGCCTGCTGATCCGGCAATGTTTGCATGGCGCGCGGCGACGACTCCAGGCAACGCAGGCGTTGCGCGGCATCATCAATGACCGCGCGCGGCACGCCGGCAAGTTGCGCGACCTGCAGTCCGTAGCTGCGGTCGGCCGGCCCGTCCCGCAGCGCGTGCAGAAAGACGATTCGGTCTCCATGTTCCACGGCCGCCAGGTGTACATTGCGGGCGCCGTCAAGTGCCTGCGCAAGTTCGGTCAGTTCGACAAAATGCGTGGCAAACAAAGTGAATGATTGAACCGACCGGGCCAGATGCACGGCGCATGCACAGGCAAGTGCGACGCCATCGTAGGTACTCGTGCCGCGGCCAATCTCATCCATCAACACCAGGCTGCGGTTGGTGGCGGCGTGCAGGATCTGCGCGGTCTCCGACATCTCGACCATGAAGGTTGAGCGGCCGCCGGCGACATCGTCGGCGGCGCCAATGCGGGTAAATATCCGGTCCACCGGCCCGAGTCTGGCACTGCGGGCCGGAACGAAGCTGCCTATGTGCGCCAGGACAACGATCAGGGCAACCTGGCGCATGTAAGTCGATTTGCCACCCATATTGGGTCCGGTGATCACCAGCATGCGCTGTTCGGCATCGAGCAACGTGTCGTTGGCGATGAACGGTTCCGGGCGCAACTGTTCCACCACCGGGTGCCGACCAGCGCGAATTTCCAGCCCGGCTTGATCGGTAAAGGCAGGACGCGAGTAATTGAGCACCTGGGCGCGCTCGGCGAACGCTGCGAGAACATCGAGTTCCGCGCCTGCGGACGCGATTGCCTGCAATGTCGCGGTGTCGCTGTTGATGCGCGCCAGGATGCCGTCGTACAGTTCCCGTTCACGGGCCAGAGCCCGGTCTCTTGCGCTCAGCACCTGACCTTCGAAATGGCGGAGTTCATCGGTGACATAGCGTTCCACGGCCTTCAGCGTCTGGCGACGCTGGTACTCCGCCGGGGCGTTGGCGGCCTGGGCGCGGCTCAGTTCAATGTAATAGCCATGCACCCGGTTGTAGCCGACCTTCAATGCGTTAATTCCGGTGCGTTGACGCTCGCGCAGTTCGAATTCGGCCAGCAATCGGCCGGCATCCCGGCTCAGGGCCCGAAGTTCGTCCAGCACGTCGTCAAATCCCTCTGCAATGACGTCGCCGTCGCGAACATGCGCGGCAGGCTCGGCAGCAATGGACTGTTCCAGGTACCGCTGCAACTCCGGCAGCAGGTCAATCTTTCCGCACAGTTCCCGTATCCGCGGCGCCGCAACTTTGCCGGCCTGATCGCGCAAGGCGGGCAATTGCGAGAGTGTTGCACGCAGCTGGCAAAGATCCCTGGGGCGCGCGCTGCCCAGGGCGATCCGCGCCACGATGCGTTCCAGATCCCCGAGGCGTTCCAACACATCGCGCAGGCCGGCTTGTAGCCCCGATGCCAGCAACGCCTCCACGGCATCCAGTCGTTGCCCCAATGCCTGCCGATCCTGCAGCGGGCGCTGCAGCCAGCGCCGCAGCATCCGGCCACCCATGGGGTTCACCGTGGAGTCCATAACGCCCAGCAGACTGTGCTCGACCTTGCCACCCAGGCCTTGTTCCAGCTCCAGATTGCGGCGCGTGGCGGCGTCCAGCACCACAAAGTCCTGCACTTGCTCCAGCCTGGGCGGCTGCAAATGCGGCAGGTCGTGCTGCTGGGTGGCGCGGGCATATTGAAGCACGGCGCCGGTCGCAGCCACGGCCGCGGGCATCGAGTCCATGCCGAGCCCGGACAGATCCTGCACCCGGAACTGGTCTTGCAGGGAGCGTCTGGCTTCCACCACATCAAATTGCCAGGCCGCCAGGGAGGTAAGCCGACGGCAATGCACCTTCAAGCGTAGCGCCAGATCAGTGGCCTCGTCCGCCACCAGGATCTCCGCCGGATTCATGCGGCGGACCTCCACCTCCAGCGCCTCCAGGCCATCACATTCGCCGGCCGCAATTCGCCCGCTGGCCAGGTCCAGGCTGGCATAACCAAGCCGACCTGAAAGTGAACAGACACCCACCAGTGTCGCCTCGGCCCGGTCCTCCAGCAGGGCCTCATCCGTGACCGTGCCGGGCGTCACCACGCGCACCACGCGCCGTTCCACTGGGCCGCGCGCCAACGCCGGGTCACCAATCTGCTCACAAATGGCGACTGATTCACCCAGCCGGATTAAACGCGCCAGATAGGTGTCAACGGCGTGCACCGGCACACCCGCCATGGGAATGGGTTCACCCGCGGACTGTCCGCGCCGCGTCAGGGTGATGTCCAGCAGGCGGGCGGCGCGGCGCGCATCATCGAAGAACAGTTCATAAAAGTCGCCCATGCGGAAAAACAGAAGCTTGTCCACATGCTGCGCCTTGAAGCCCAGATACTGGCGCATGACCGGTGTGTGTTCCATGCCGGCAACTGCGGAGGGGGTATTGGCGACGGGTTCGCTCATGGTTCAGTGTCCTGCCCGTCTGACTGCTCGGATTCGAGCACCTCGGTGACGCCTTCGACCAGGCGCCGGGCACGATCCCGGGCCGGATCATCGGCCGGCGTCCTGGCCTGCAGTTGGACGAATGAACGTGCAGCAAGTTGCATTTGCGCCATCCCCAGGTTGTGCCACGCGTCGACGTGGGCGTCGTTCCGTCGCAAGGCCTCGCCGTACATGCGCACAGCCTCCCCGAATATATTCAAATGGGCGTAGACGTTGCCCAGGCGAAACCAGTGCTCCGCGTTTTCAGGCGCCAGTTGTGTCAGGCGACGGTAACCGCTCTCGGCCGCGGGCCAGTCCGCGCCCTGGTAGGCCTGATCCGCCTGCAGCGTCAGGCTGGCGATGTCCTCCAGCGGCACGACCGCGTCTGGACGCGTCAAGGAAGGGGTTTCGCACCCGGAAAGGGTGATGATAGCGCTGCAAATCACACAAAAAAGCGTCCGCCGAACCTCCGCCGGGGTGAACGCACGGGCCAGCGCACGGGGTCCGGCACCATTGGCCTGCATCAGCGTGAATTGGTCGGGTGTGTAGACATGGGTGACGTGGAATTATCGCGCCGTCGCCGCGTCGTGGCAAACGCAACCGTTACGTGGCAATCTTGAAATTGCCACCGGGCGCCCCGATCTTTTCCTTCCGATCGGTATCAACTGCAGGGAGCGGTATTGATGAGCATTGAAAGTAATCAGGAAACCCTCGGGTTTCAGACGGAAGTCAGGCAGTTGCTGGATCTGATGATCCACTCGCTTTACAGCAACAAGGAAATCTTCCTGCGCGAGATGATCTCCAACGCCTCCGATGCGGCGGACAAGTTGCGTTTTCTGGCGCTGCAGGATGCAAGCCTGTACGAAGACGAGCCGGACCTGCGCATTCGCGTCGAATTCGACCGCGAGCAGCGCACCATCAGTGTCATCGACAATGGCATCGGCATGTCCCGCGAGGAGGTGATTGATCATCTGGGAACCATTGCCAAATCCGGCACCAGCCAGTTCCTTGCGTCCCTCACCGGTGACCAAGCGCGTGATTCCAGCCTCATCGGCCAGTTCGGGGTCGGTTTCTATTCTGCATTTATCGTGGCCAGCAAGGTTGAAGTAACCACGCGCCGCGCCGGTGCGAAGCGCGAGCAGGGCGTGCGCTGGATTTCCAGCGGCGAAAGCGACTACAGCGTTGCGACCATCGACCGCCCGCGGCGGGGCACGCGGGTCACGTTACACCTGCGCGAAGGCGAGGATGATTTCCTGGACGGCTGGCGTCTGCGCTCCATCCTGCACAAGTATTCAGACCATATCTCACTGCCCATCGTCATGGACAGCGAGGAAAAGGAGAAAAAAGGCGAGGAGACGGTCAATCGCGCCACCGCCCTCTGGACGCGGCCGCGCAAGGAAATTTCCGAGGCCGAGTACCAGGAATTTTACAAACACGTGGCGCACGAAGCCGAGGACGCGCTGGCGTATTCCCATAACCGGGTGGAAGGGAAGGTGGAGTACACCAGCCTGTTGTTCATTCCGGCGCGCGCACCCTTCGACCTCTGGGACCGGGAGCGGCGCCGGGGCGTCAAGTTGTACGTGCGCCGCATCTTCATCATGGACGATGCCGAACAGTTGTTGCCTCCGTACCTGCGTTTTGTGCGCGGCATTGTGGACTCGGCCGACCTGCCCCTGAATATTTCGCGCGAGATCCTGCAGCAGGATCGGACCATTGACACCATCCGTTCCGGGTGTGCGCGCAAGGTGGTGGAAATGCTGGTGGATATGGCGGAAAAGGAGCCGGAGAAGTACGCCCGCTTCTGGAAGGAGTTCGGGCGGGTGATGAAGGAGGGCGTGATTGATGCACCCGACAAGCGCGCGGAAATCGCGCGGCTGTTCCGGTTCTCGTCCACGGGCACGGAGGGGGACGCGCAAACCCTTTCGCTGCAGGAGTATGCCGGGCGCCTGGCGACGGATCAGAAGTTCATCTACTACCTGACCGCGGACAATCTGGCCGCGGCGCGCAGCAGCCCGCACCTGGAGGCATTGCGCGCGCGAAATATTGAAGTGCTGCTGCTCACGGACCCTGTGGACGAGTGGGTGGTAATGCATCTGGCCGAGTTCGAAGGGCTGCCGCTGCGTTCCGTGGCCAAAGGGGATCTGGAACTGGGCACGGAAGCGGAGACCGGGGCCGCACCGCCGTCCGGTGAACAGAACGCATTGATCCAGCGGCTGCGCGATGCCCTGGGCGACCAGGTCAAGGATGTGCGCAGCAGCCGCCGGCTGACAACGTCCGCCTGCTGCCTGGTGATGGAGGAACAGGAATTGAGCCGCCACCTCCAGCGCATTCTGGAATCCACGGGTCAGAAGGTTCCCCAGCAAAAGCCGGTGCTGGAGGTGAACCTGTCGCACGCGCTGCTCGGCCGCGTAGAGCAGGAGCCCGATCCGGAACGCTTCCGGAAGTGGGCACAACTGCTGTTTGACCAGGCGCTGTTGAGCGAGGGCGGTCAGCTTCCCGACCCGGCCGGTTTCGTGCAGCGGCTGAACGCCCTGCTGCTGGCTGCCCCACGCTGATCCCCGGGGCCGCGGGGACTGCGTCCCGGCTCCGGGGCGTCACCGGGTGCGGTAAGACCGGGATTTGTATCACCCTGCTAGAATGGCGCGCACATTGACGCGTGGAAGTCCGCAACCGGAACCATGACCATCAATTCCTCCGATTTCACCGGCCTGCTCAAGGAGCTGACCGACATTGGCATCGCGCTGTCGGCGGAAAAGGATCACTCCCGCCTGCTGGAGATGATCCTGCTGAAAGCAATGGAGATCACCAAGGCCGACGGCGGCACGCTCTACACCCGCACCGAGGACAACCGTCTCACCTTCGAGATAATGGTCAATCGTTCACTGGGCATTCATCGTGGCGGCACCAGTGGCGAGGAGATCACGTTTTACCCGCTTGCCCTTTACGATGCCGAGGGTCGCCCCAACCGCACCATGGTGGCGGCCTGGGCGGCCATCAGCGGCGAGACGGTAAATATCGAAGATGCCTACGCCAGCCATGAGTTTGATTTTTCCGGCACGCGCAGTTTCGACCAGAAGACGGGATATCGCTCCAAGTCCTTTCTCACCGTGCCATTGCGCAATCACGAAAACGAGATCATCGGCGTATTGCAGTTGATAAATGCCAAGCAGCCCGGTTCCGGCGAGGTCATGCCGTTTTCCGGGCTGGATCAACGCTTCGTGGAATCCCTGGCCTCACAGGCCGCGGTCACCATTACCAACCGCAGCCTGATTGACGCGCAAAAGAAACTGTTCGACTCGTTGATCCAGTTAATCGCCAACGCCATTGACGAAAAATCACCGTACACCGCGGGCCACTGCCGGCGCGTGCCGGTGTTGACCAACATGCTGGCGGCGGCGGCGTGTCGCATGACCACTGGTCCGCTGCGCGATTTCACCATGAACGAGATCGAGATGTATGAACTGGAGGTCGCCGCCTGGCTGCATGACTGCGGCAAGATCACGACGCCGGAGTTCGTGGTAGACAAGGGCACCAAACTGGAGACCATCTATGACCGCATTCATCTGGTTGATGCGCGCTTCGAGGTGCTGAAACGGGATGCCCAGATTACAACCCTGCAGCGCCGGTTGCAGGAACTCGGCGGCAATCCCGAGGTCCTGTTGCGTGACGATGCGGAATTGCAACAGGCCCTGACGCGCTTGATCTCGGATCGGGACTTTATCCGGCGCAGCAATATCGGCGGCGAACAGATGGCGGATGAACAACTGAAACGCCTGGATCAGATTTCCCGCACCCAATGGGTGGGACCCGAGGGTGTCGGCGAACCGCTGTTGTCGCGCGAGGAGCTGGAGAATCTTCAGATTGGCCGCGGCACCCTCAGTATCCGCGAGCGGCAGATCATCAACAACCATGTGGCGGTCACCATCAAGATGCTGGAATCGCTGCCCTATCCAAAACACCTGCGGCGCGTGCCTGAATATGCCGGAGGCCATCACGAAAAGATGGACGGAACCGGATATCCCCATGGGCTGTCCCGCGCCCAGATGTCCATTCCGGCGCGCATGGTGGCGATTGCCGACGTGTTCGAGGCGCTGACCGCGAATGATCGTCCCTACAAGAAGGCCATGCCCCTGTCCCAGTCGCTGAAGATCCTCGGCCGGATGAAGCTGGAGAAACATATTGATCCGGATCTGTTCGATGTTTTCATGCACGACCAGGTGTATCTGAAATACGCGCGCCAGTACCTGGCTCCAAAGCAGATCGATGAAATTGATCTGAATGCCATTCCCGGCTACCAGCCGCTCAATTGACCGGTGGCTCGCGCCGCGCGGTCCGTAAGCAGCGCCCAGCGGGCCGGCGATCCGCGCACACCACGGCAGTGGGTATCGTGGGTCGAGAAGAAATTTCGCGCCGCACGGCTGTGCTACGGCCACGGCACTGACAATCCCCGTGATGAGGCGGTGTTCCTGGTGTTTCGGGCCCTCGGTCTGCCGTTTGAGTGCGCGCCTGAGGTGCTGGACAAACCGGTGTCGAAGGCGCGCGGTGAACGCCTCGCCGAACTGACGCGCCGTCGCATCCGGGAGCGGCGGCCGGTTGCCTACCTGCTGCAGGAGGCCTGGTTCGCCGGTCTGCCGTTCCATGTGGATGAACGCGTGCTGATCCCCCGTTCACCCATCGCGGAACTGATCCTCGATCGTTTCGCGCCATGGCTGCCCGCGGGCCGGGCGCGCCGCATCCTGGATATCGGCACCGGCAGCGGTTGCATCGCCATTGCCTGCGCGCATGCCTTCCCGAAGGCGAGTGTGGATGCAGTGGACGTCAGCGCGGACGCGCTGGCAGTGGCGCGGAAGAATGTCAGGATGCATCGGCTGCAGACGCGGGTGCGCTGCCTGCGCTCGGATATTTTTTCGGCCCTGGGCAACCGGACGTACGACATCATCGTCAGTAACCCGCCCTACGTGCCGGCACGGACCTGGCGAAAACTTCCTCCCGAGTATGCCCATGAACCGCGCCTGGCGCTGGAGTGCGGCCGCGATGGTTTTGATGTGGTGCGGCGGTTGCTGGCACAGGCGGCCGGGCATTTGACCCCGCGCGGCATCCTGGTGGTGGAGGTTGGCGCAGGCCAGCGCGCGCTGATGCGCGCGTTTCCCGGATTGCCGTTTGTCTGGCTCGAATTCGAACGCGGCGGCGATGGCATATTCCTGCTGACGCGGCCGGATCTGGCAGCTCTGAATCCGTGAGCGTACGATTCCGTCGCATCTCACCGACGGTTCCGGTTCCCCATGAATGAACAACTTCCTTCGCATTTTCAGGCCGGACTCCCGGACGCCGCCGGCAACGGCCTGATGGATCGGCGCGTGCTGCTCAAGCGCGGCCTGGTGTTCGGGGCCACCGCCTGGCTGCCCGTCGCCTCTGCGGCGACGTCTGTCGATAACATACGGAATCCCGACCTGGCGCGGCCGCAGTGGATGCGCGAGCCGGGACGTGAATTCTCCACCTACGGCGCCCCCGCGCGTTTCGAAAAGGACGTGGCGCGTTTCACCGCGCCGAACCGTGTCATGCGCAACAGCGGCACGTCGTGGACGCCGTTGCACCTGCTCGAGGGCACGATTACGCCCAGCGGTCTGCACTTCGAACGGCACCATAACGGCGTACCGGATATTGATCCCGGCGCGCACTCGCTGTTGATCCATGGCCGCGTGGATCGGGCACTCACATTCAACGTCCAGGATCTGCTGCGTTACCCGCAGCGTTCTACGACCTGTTTTATCGAATGCGGCGGCAACAGCAATGCGGGCTGGAACAAAATCCCGTCCCAGTCACAGGCGGGTTATTTCCACGGACTGGTCTCCAACAGCGAATGGACCGGCATCCCGCTGGGCGTGCTGTTTCAGGAGGCCGGCGTGAAGCGCGGGGCGAAGTGGGTGATCGCCGAGGGCGCGGATGCATTTGCCATGCATGTAAGCATCCCGCTGGAAAAGATCCTGGATGACGGCATGCTGGCCCTATACCAGAACGGCGAGCGGTTGCGGCCGGAGAACGGCTATCCGCTGCGACTGGTGTTGCCGGGCTGGGAAGGCGTGGTGAATGTGAAATGGCTGCGCCGACTCGAACTGTCCGATCAGCCGGTCATGGCGCGAAATGAGACCGCGCGTTACACGGATCTGCTGGGGGACGGCACCGCGCGCATGTTCAGTTTTGTCATGGAAGCAAAATCTCTGATTACCTCCCCCTCATCGGGCATGGTGCTGAAAGGCGGCCCCGGTCTGTACCAGATCACCGGACTCGCGTGGAGCGGTCGCGGCCGGGTAAAGAAAGTGGAGGTCTCCGCCGATGCGGGCAAGTCCTGGGCCGAAGCGGAACTGCAGGAGCCGATCCTGCCGCGCGCGTTTACCCGATTCCGGATCCCGTGGCGCTGGAGCGGTGCGCCGGCGCTGCTGAAGAGCCGCGCTATCGATGAGACAGGATATGTGCAGCCGGAGCGCCAGGCGTTGATCGACCAGCGCGGCCGGCACGGGTTCTATCATTACAACGGCATTGTGAACTGGTCCGTGGACGAGCAAGGCAACCTGGGTCATGTCTATGATGAACTGGCGGCGCAGCAGAGCGGTACTCCTGATATTGACGCTGACTGGGATTGACGCCCCAGCCGGTGATTTGCCCTCCGGTCCCGGACTCGGGCGGCCTGCGTCCGCGGATCTGATCGCCGCCTGGGACACCGATGTCATGCCCGATGGCACCGGACTGCCTCCCGGCCGGGGTTCCGCGCAGGCAGGCGAAGCGCTGTACCGCACCCATTGTTTGTCATGCCACGGGGAGGGCGGGCTCGGGGATAGCGGCGACCAACTGGCCGGCGCGAAGATGGGCCTCACGGATGAATGGCCGGAAAAGACCATTGGTAATTTCTGGCCCTACGCCACCACGCTGTTTGACTTCATCCGCCGTTCCAAGCCCATGCAGGCACCCGGTTCCTTATCGAGCGACGAGGTGTATGCGCTGGTGGCCTACCTGCTGAACATGAACGGTATCGTCGGGTCCGATGCGATCATGGATGCGAAGTCGTTGCCGAAGGTGGTCATGCCCAAT
>MGYT01000122.1:0-1991 GCA_001801865.1 Gammaproteobacteria bacterium RIFCSPLOWO2_02_FULL_61_13 | reverse complement strand
TTTTGGCGGACCGTGTGCCGCAGGGATAGCGGCACCCGAGCCTACATGGACGTATTCACGGCGTGTCCGACAAAACACGATCGGAACACGGTCGGTCGACTCCTCCCCTCGAACGAGTTCCTGCCTGCTAGAATACTGCCATGTCTGGTAACACCTTCGGAAAACTTTTCACGCTAACCGCCTGCGGCGAAAGCCATGGCGCGGGCTATCTCGGCATCGTGGACGGCTGTCCGCCCGGCATGGCGCTGGCGGAATCCGATCTGCAGCAGGATCTGGATCGGCGCAAGCCCGGCAAGTCTCGACACGTCACCCAGCGCCAGGAATCGGATCACGTCCGCATTGTCTCGGGGGTATTCGAAGGCCGCACCACGGGGACGCCCATCGGACTCATCATCGATAACGAAGATCATCGTTCCAAGGATTACTCCGGCATCAAGGACCTGTTCCGTCCCGGCCACGCGGACTTCACCTATCAACAGAAGTATGGGCTGCGTGATTACCGCGGCGGCGGGCGTGCCTCCGCGCGCGAGACCTGCATGCGTGTCGCGGCGGGAGCCATTGCCAAGAAATATCTGCGTGAAACCTGGGGCACGGAGATTCGCGGTTACCTGGCGCAACTCGGCCCCATCGCACTCCATCACAAGAGCTGGACGGCGGTGGAGGAAAATCCGTTTTTCTGTCCCGATCCGGAGGTCGTGCCGGAGTTGGAGAAATTCCTGGATGCGCTGCGCAAGGAAGGCAATTCCGTGGGTGCGCGTGTGAACGTGGTTGCGACGCAGGTGCCGGTGGGGTTGGGTGAACCCATTTTTGATCGTCTGGACGCGGATATCGCCGCCGCCATGATGGGGATCAATGCCGTGAAAGGGGTGGAAATCGGTGCCGGATTTGGCAGCGTGGTGCAGAAAGGCACCGAGCACCGCGACGAGATCACGCCCAAGGGATTCCTCAGCAACCACGCCGGTGGCGTGCTGGGCGGGATATCCACCGGACAGGAGGTGCTGGTGAGCATTGCACTCAAGCCCACCTCCAGTATTCGTATCCCGGCGCGCACCATTGACGTGAACGGCGCGGCCGCCGAGATTTCCACCACCGGCCGGCATGACCCGTGCGTGGGCATCCGCGCCACGCCCATCGCCGAGGCCATGCTGGCATTGGTGCTGATGGACCATGCCCTGCGGCATCGGGCGCAAAACTCGGGCGTCCCCGCACCCCTGCATTTGTCCGGCTGAGACTCCACCGGAGAGCGTACTCAGCCCGCGCTGAGCTCTTTTTGTTAATCGCCCGCCTGTAAGGTTCCCGTGTTTGCCACGACTAATGGGATGAAGCCCGGTCCGCATTGTCGTCTGTGGCACGCCCACGTAGCATGGATTGTGTGAGCAACCCCGCGCCTAATGTGTCGTCGCGTGACCCGGCCCGGTGGCTGGAACTGCACGGCGACGCCTTGTATGCATATGCACTGGCGCGGACGCGCAATGCAGCGATGGCGGAAGATCTGGTCCAGGACACGCTGGTGGCCGCATTTGCCGGCCGGGACGCCTTCAAGGGCGAGTCCGCGGAACGCACCTGGCTGATCGGGATCTTGAAACACAAGGTCATTGATTGCCTGCGGCGCCAGGGACGCGAAGTGCCGCTGGCGGATGAAACGGATGTCTCCGGCGATATTGAGACGACGCTGTTTGACGAACCTGGACATTGGCAGGTGGACGTGCGCGCATGGGCGCAACCGGAGCGGGCGCTGGAGCGCGAGGAATTCTGGGAGGCGCTGCGGGATTGTCTCGCGGCGTTGCCTGAGCGGTTGGGCCGGCTGTTCATGTTACGGGAGCTGGATGGCATGGAGACCGATGAACTGTTGCAGGTGCTGGGCATCTCCAGCGCCAATAACCTCTGGGTCATGTTATCGCGGGCGCGGTTGCGTCTGAGCGCATGCCTGGAGGCAAGGTCGATCATGCCCGGTATATGATCATGCTCACCTGCAAGGAGGCCACGCGGCT
>MGYT01000121.1:4341-5157 GCA_001801865.1 Gammaproteobacteria bacterium RIFCSPLOWO2_02_FULL_61_13 | reverse complement strand
AACTGGTGCGCGACGTGGCCGACCTGTACTCGCTGGATGTGGATGCCCTGAAGGAACTGGATCGGATGGGCGCGAAGTCTGCGCAAAATCTTGTGGACGCAATCGGCAAGAGTCGGTTCACACGTCTGGATCGGTTTCTGTTTGCCCTGGGGATCCGCGATGTTGGCGAAGCAACCGCCCGAACCCTGGCCACGCATTTCGGAGACCTGACTCCGATCATGGATGCGGGCGAGGAGGACCTGCTATCGGTGCCGGATGTTGGGCCGGTAGTGGCCGGGCGGATTCGCGCCTTCATGGCGGACGATCGCAATCACGAGATTATCAAGCGACTTCTGAAAGCAGGCGTGACCTGGGAAACGATCCCGGTGACAAAAGGGCCGGGAAACTTGCAGGGCAAGACGTTTGTGCTCACCGGGACGCTGTCCACGCTGACCCGCGATGAGGCAAAGGAACGGTTGCAGATGCGTGGGGCGAAGGTCTCCGGCAGCGTGTCGAAGCGGACAGACTACGTGGTGGCCGGCGATGACCCCGGCAGCAAGCTGGAACAGGCTCGCAAGCTGGGTATTGAGATCCTGGAGGAACAGGGGCTGCTGGACCTGCTGCGTTAGGATGAGGCGCGCACGCGCGGACCGAGGATGGTGTCATGGGCCGGCGTGTCCCGGCCCGCTTCCGGAAAGTCGAGTGAGTAGTGCAGGCCGCGGCTTTCCTTGCGCAGGATGGCCGACTCGATGATCAAGGCCGCTACGTCGGCCAGGTTGCGCAATTCGATGAGGTCGCTGGTGAGCCGGAAATTGCCGTAATAATCCTGAATCTCGG
>MGYT01000121.1:0-4326 GCA_001801865.1 Gammaproteobacteria bacterium RIFCSPLOWO2_02_FULL_61_13 | reverse complement strand
TCATCCGAATCGGAGACCTGGCTCTCATCCCACTCCGGCGCGGCCGGCGGTATCTTCACATCCTGCATGCGCGCGCGGATATCGGTGGCGGCGGCCGCGGCAAATACGACGCATTCCAGCAGCGAATTGCTGGCCATGCGGTTGGCGCCGTGAAGTCCGGAGCAGGAAACTTCGCCGATGGCGTACAGGCCCTCCAGGTCGGCCCGCCCGCGTAAATCGATCAGCACGCCGCCGCAGGTGTAATGGGCCGCCGGCACCACGGGGATGGGTCCCTTGGTCAGGTCGAATCCATATTGCAGGCAGCGCGCATAGATGGTCGGGAAATGCTCGATGATGAAATCAGCCGGACGATGACTGATATCCAGGTAAACACATTCGCTGCCCAGGCGCTTTATTTCATGATCGATGGCACGGGCCACGATATCCCGCGGCGCCAGTTCCGCCCTTGGATCGAAGCGCGGCATAAAGCGGCTCCCATCCGGCAGCAGTAAATGCGCCCCTTCGCCGCGCAGCGCCTCCGAAATCAGAAAGGATTTGGCGGCGGCATGAAACAAACAGGTGGGGTGGAACTGGATAAATTCCATGTTGGCGATGCGGCAACCGGCGCGCCAGGCCATGGCGATGCCGTCGCCGGTGCAAATGTCGGGGTTGCTGGTATACAGGTACACCTTGCCAGCGCCGCCGGTGGCGAGCACGGTAAAGCGGGCGCGAAACACGCTTACCGCGCCGGTTTTTCCATCAAAAACGTAGGCCCCAAGACAACGTCCGTTCGGCGTACCCAGATGCCTCCCGGTAATCAGATCCACGGCGGTATGAAACTCGAACAGACTGATGTTGGCGTGGCTTCTGGCCTGCCCCTCGAGCGACGTCTCAATGGCCTTTCCGGTGGAGTCCGCCGCATGGAATATGCGCCGGTGGCTGTGCCCCCCCTCCTGATGAAGGTGGTATTCCGTTCCCCCGGGTTCACGGGTGAAGTTCACGCCGATGCGGTCCAGCCACTGGATGCTTTCGGGACCGTGCTGGACCACATACCGGACCACATCCTCCCGGCACAGCCCGGCTCCCGCCTCCAGGGTGTCCTGCACATGGGAAATAAGGGAATCGCAGGCATCCCGTACCGCGGACACCCCTCCTTGCGCGTAAAGCGTGGCCCCCTCTGCCAGGATGGCCTTTGACAGGACCGCCACCCGGGCGAAATCCGCCAGCCGCAAGGCGACGCTGAGACCGGCGGCCCCGCTCCCGATTACCAGGACATCGAACTCGTATTGGTTACCCATCAGTATTGAGATAATATAGATAAAAAATTACCTAAGCCATTGATTAAGAGCGAAACTTAGCCCTGACACTCCGCGCCGCCATGGTATATGGCGCGCGAGATTCGCCACCGTCACTCTCTCCAGGCACACGGAAACCCCATGGGTAATGAGGTTACAGATCAGATTCTGGTGCAGCGCGTCAAGCGAGGCGAAAAGGTCGCCTTTGACGCCCTGGTGCTGCGTTACCAATCCCGGATTGTGAGCCTGGTTTCGCGCTTTGTACGGAACCCAACCGATGCTTTGGATGTCACACAGGAAGCGTTCCTGAAGGCGTACCGTGCCCTGCCCAGTTTTCGGGGGGAGAGCGCGTTCTACACCTGGATGTACCGGATTGCGGTCAATACCGCCAAGAATTACCTGGCGGCCCAGGTCCGCCGGCCGCAGGAGATGGATTCTCCGGATCCGGATCTTGAACAGTTTGAGCTGGAAAACGCGGCAGTGGAAATGGATACTCCGGAGCATCTGCTATTGACGGAAGAAATTCAGAACACGGTCATTGCAGCCATCGACGCTCTGCCCGAGGACCTGCGCACGGCAATCACATTGCGTGAACTGGACGGCCTGAGCTATGAGGAAATAGCTGTTGCCATGGAGTGCCCGGTGGGCACTGTGCGTTCGCGCATATTTCGCGCGCGCGAGGCCATCGACCTGAAATTGAAACCCTTGTTGGACAACTGAGACGTCGCCATGAACGAGAAAAAACTGGAAGCTTTATCAGCGCTGATGGACGGAGAGTGTTTTGATTCCGACTCTGGTTCCCTGCACGGTTGGACTCGCGATGAAGGCCTGCGGGCGACCTGGGGTCGCTACCACCTCATTTCCGACTGCATCCGCGGCACCTTGCCGCGGCACATGGATCCGGCACTGGCAGGGCGCATTGCCATGGCTCTCAGAACTGAGCCTGCCATATTGGCGCCCGATGCGGTGACGCCGCGCCCGTGGTTGAAGCCGCTGGCCGGCATGGCGATCGCGGCCTCGGTCGCGACCCTCGCCGTCGTTGGCATCCAGATAAGCAGGACTGAAACCCCGGGCGCGGGACAGGACTCGTCCGTGGCCGGCCAATTGCCCGCAAGCTCCGGCGGAACCGGTGGGCAACTCAACCTGGCGGCGGGGAATGGCGAGACGCGGCCGATCCGGCCGGCGGATGCGGCGCGCCGCGCCGATGCCCGTTTGAACCGCTACCTGATCAACCACAACGAACAGCGTAGCAATGACGCCGTACAGGGCATGCCGCCATTTGTGCGCGTTATTGTGGAAGGTCAGGAACAACAGCAATAACCCACGCATGTCCAGGCGCGGCGCAGGACTGATCCTGCTTGGTTTCCTGTCTATGCCGGCGCTCGGCGCCGAGCCCGCGCCCCTGCAGGCGCCGGAACTCGTCAACCGCATGTCCCAGGCCGTCAGAACCACGAATTATGACGGTGTCTTCATCTATCGGCATGAAAGTCAGACCGACAGCATGCGGCTTATCCACCGCGGCACTTCCGGCGCGGAACAGGAGCGCCTCATTTCCCTCACCGGCATACCGCGCGAAGTGATTCGAAATGGCGATACCGTGACCTGCATCTACCCGGAGGACCAGGCGGTCATGGTGGCAAAGACAAAGCCCCGCAGTTACGTGGTGCAACTTCCGGAGTCCACTGAAAGCTATGCGAAAAATTACCTCTTTACACTGGCCGGCGAGGATCGCGTAGCCGGAAGGGACACCTGGGTCGTCAGCATCCGTCCCCTGGATGTATACCGCTACGGTTACCAGATGTGGATCGACAAGGAATCGTTCCTGCCGTTGAAAACCGAATTACGCAGCCGGTCCGGGACCGCCATCGAAGAGGTCATGTTTACCCAGATCAAGGTGTTGCCCGAGATCCCGGAGGAACAGTTACAGCCTGGTATCGCCGGACAGGGGTTTACCTGGTTTCACGCCGCTGCCGCGGAGGAGCGCGGTCCTGCCATCGGGGGCAAATGGCGGGTGACATGGATGCCGGAGGGGTTTCGCATCAGTCATCATGAACGCCAGTCCCTGGTGGCGAGCGGGGATCCCGTGGATCACCTGGTCTACACGGACGGCGTGGCCAGCGTCTCCGTATTTGTCGAGCGCATGCACGATGCCGCGCCACAGGTGGGCCCGCGTAGAATCGGGGGAATCAGTGCCTTCGGCAAGCTGGAGCAGGGTCATCAGATCACCGCCGTGGGAGAAGTGCCGCCGGCGACCGTGCAACGCATGGCAAATTCCGTCGTTTCCGATTGAGCAAGGACAACTTACATGCAAGTCACCAGTGCCAGATATCCCGGTCCCAGTAACGCGGTCCCATTCCGAGCCGCGACTGCCGCCGTTGTAGTCGCAACCGCCATCGCCTGGCTCTTGTTTACCGCTCCGGCGTTGGCGGCGCGAGAGTTACCGGATTTCACCCGGCTTGCCGATGACAATTCACCATCGGTGGTGAACATCAGTGTCACCCTCAAGGAGGGCGGGGATATGCCGCAGATGTTCGGCCTGCCGGACATCCCGGAAGACAGCCCGATGTACGAGTTCTTCCGCAAGTTTCTCGAACAACTGCCCGAGGATCGTCGTCCAAGGCAGGAAAGGGCATCATCCGGTTCCGGGTTTGTTATCGCTCGTGACGGGTACATCATCACCAATTTCCATGTCGTCCAGGATGCCGCGGAGATTATCGTGCGCCTGTTTGATCGGCGCGAAATGCAGGCCAAACTTGTGGGATCCGATGAACGCAGCGACATTGCCGTGCTGAAAGTGGAGGCACGGGACCTGCCGGCGGTCAAACTTGGCGATTCGTCAAACTTGCGCGTAGGTGAATGGGTGCTGGCCATCGGTTCCCCATTCGGTTTCGAGCGTTCGGTTACCGCCGGAATCGTCAGCGCGATCGGCCGCAGCCTGCCGAATGAGAACTACATACCGTTCATTCAAACCGATGTGGCCATCAACCCCGGTAATTCCGGCGGCCCCCTGTTCAACCTGGACGGTGAAGTGGTCGGTGTAAACTCACAGATT
>MGYT01000120.1:7108-8218 GCA_001801865.1 Gammaproteobacteria bacterium RIFCSPLOWO2_02_FULL_61_13 | reverse complement strand
ATTTGCGCAGGCCGTTGGTGCCGGTGCTGTAGCTGCCGTTGACAAACACTACCGACAGGAACGGCGCGCGGTGATGCGCGCCGGCCCAAATCGCCGCTGACGGCGTGCCGAATTCGAAGAAGCCGTCGCCGCTGGCCAGCACCACATCCTGTTGCGGTGCCGCCATTTTCGCACCGAAGGCGGCGCCCACGCCCCAGCCACCGGCGCTGGATCCGCTCTTGAATAAACTCCCTGGCAGCGCGCGGCCTGCGTAGTTGTCGACAAACTGCCCGTTCGACAGGCCATCGTTCAGCAGGATGGCATCGGGCTCGAGCACCTTGCCCAGTTCATAGGCCACCAGGCAACCGCTGGAGGTGGTTTTTTTTGCAGCTTCCGCGGCTTCGGCCTGAATCCTGACTTCGATCTCTTTTTTGCGTGTCGCAAGGCGTTGGCGACGCTCCTCGATGCGCGACAGGTCGCTCTTGTCGAGCATGCCGGTTGCGGCCTCATGCACGGCACGTATCACGTTTGCCGCGGTCGCCGGGATCCACAGATCCGCGCGGAACTCCATGGTCTTGAAGCGCGACTGCACCGGATCGATGCTTACCCAGGCGATCTTTGCGTCAGCCGGCGGCGTATCCTGCCCGGGCAGCCACGGGCTGATGCTCTCCAGCACCAGACACACGTCGGCGTCCGCGCTGCTCGGACCGCTGTTGAACAGCGGATGCGTCTTGGGAAAATTAAGCACCTGCGGACTGCCGGGTTCCGCCACCGGCAATGCCAGCAGTTCGGCAAGCCGCACCAGTTCCCGAACCGCAACCGGGTCCTTGCCGATGCGCTCGGTCAGCACCAGCGGATTGCGCGCCTTGACCAGCCAGCGGGCAATGGTCCTGGCGTGCTCCGGATCGGGATAAGTGCCTTGGGCAACCCCGAGTTGATCGCGCGTCGGAAAACGCGCCGTGCCCGGATAAGGCAGCATCGCGGTTTCTCGGGGAATGGTGAGAAACACCGGCCCCTTCGGCTCGCTCGCCGCCATCTGCAGCAGGCGGCTCACCATCAGGCCGGGATTGTCCTGATGTTCCAACCGGTGATCGGCCTTGGTGTATTGGCGCACGATCTCTCCCTGGTCGC
>MGYT01000120.1:6490-6933 GCA_001801865.1 Gammaproteobacteria bacterium RIFCSPLOWO2_02_FULL_61_13 | reverse complement strand
CTGCCCGGTGACCATGGCGTTGCCGAGTGCCGCATGCAGCGCCACCGACTCGTGCATCATGGTGACCAGCCGGGGTGCCGGCCATCCCTTGGCTTCGGCTTTGGCAATGGCCTCCTGGTAAAAGGCCATTTCGCTGCCGGAAACAAAATACAGGTGGTCGACACCACCGAGTTTCATCGCGGCCACGATGGCATCGGACCATTCGTCGGCACCGTATTCGTTCCAGAAATTGTCACCGATCTGCAATTGCGGATCCGCCATTTTGTTCATCACGCGCTCCTTTTTGATTCCCACCGTTCAAAGGTCGTTGGGACAGCCCCTGGGCTTGCGGCGACCGTTTTATTAGCGCGCAAGGGTACTGCAATACGGCGTGTGCCGCAGATTCAGCCGGTCAGGCGTGAATTGGCCAGTTGCAGCCGGTCGGCCAGATTGCGCACCAGGGC
>MGYT01000120.1:5804-6357 GCA_001801865.1 Gammaproteobacteria bacterium RIFCSPLOWO2_02_FULL_61_13 | reverse complement strand
TCGCCGAAACACTCGGCCTCGCCCACCATATTGAGCAAGCGGCCATTGCGCACCACCTTGACCTGCCCTTTTGCGAGAAAGAAAAAGCTCGTGCCAGCTTCGTTTTCGCGTATCAGCGTCTGGCCGCGGGGCACGCGCGTCCACTGACCCGCATTCGCCAGCTCCCACAGTTCCGCGTCCGAAAGATTGGCCAGCATTTCGACCTTCTTCAGGGTGACGAACTTCTCGCTGTCGGCGATGGCCTCCGGCGGCATGACCAGCGGCCCCAGATCCGAAAGCGCCAGCGCAAAATCCGCCCAGGTCGGGTAGCGGTGCTCGGGTTTCTTGCCCAGCGCACGCAGGATGACCTGATCGAACGCCTTGGGCAGGTCCTTGCGCAAGCTGCTCGGCGGCGGCGGATCGGTGTTGCGAATTTTGTGTACCAGGCTGGCGATGTCGTTTGCCAACAGCGGACGAAAACCGGTCAGGAGTTCATACAGCACCACCCCCAGGCCGTACATGTCGCTGTGCAGGGTGAGTTCCTTGCCGTCGATCTGCTCCGGGGACATGTAGA
>MGYT01000120.1:5025-5796 GCA_001801865.1 Gammaproteobacteria bacterium RIFCSPLOWO2_02_FULL_61_13 | reverse complement strand
CCCATGGCGACGCTCTGCACCGCCTGGCTCTTGCGCAGGAAGGCGGCGCCAAAATCCGCTATCTTCACATTGGTGCCTTCCGCCACCATGATGTTGGCCGGTTTGATGTCGCGATGGACAATGCCCTCGCGGAACGCGTAATCGAGAGCGCCGCAGCACTTGAAGCCAATCTGCAACACATCGGCGATGGGCAGTAAGTTGTCCGGGCTCGCATGTTGGGACAGGTCGCCGCCGGTAACCAGCTCCATGGCGATATGCCCGGAATCCTCCTGGACAACCGCATCGTAAATGGTGACGATATGCGGGTGTTTGAGCTTGCCGGCGAGCGACGCCTCGTTCTGAAACTGGGTCTTCAGAACCGCGCCGAATTCGGGATCGCGAAACACCTCCGGCTCGATGGTCTTGAGTGCGACTTCCCTGCCGGTAAAGGTATCCACGGCAAGATACACCGTGCCAGTGGCGCCTTTGCCGAGCGCCTTCTGCACTTCGTACTTGCCGATCTGCAGTGTCAGATCGAGTTCAAACCCGGCATCCGCCATGAACCTGCACCCACTTCTGCTGCCGCGCCCAAGGCGGCCTGATATCGAATCATACGCGATGCCTTAGTCCTCTGTTTCCAAAGCTATTCTGACGCCGGTATCAGGCGGGGCGGGGTGACGAATAAGCAGGTCTGGAGTGCAGAATCTTATACAATGCGCGGCTTGATTTGGCGTGCTTTGTTCGCCCCATTTTTCATCCCAGGAGTACCCGCTTATGGCTCGCCTCGCCGCC
>MGYT01000120.1:1431-5010 GCA_001801865.1 Gammaproteobacteria bacterium RIFCSPLOWO2_02_FULL_61_13 | reverse complement strand
CACAGTGTCATGCTTGCGGCGCAACTTGAGGACTGGCTGACCAAGTTCCGCGTCAGTGACCTGCGCATGCCCTACTTCGACGACCAGGGCCGGAAAATCAGCTTTGACGACGTGCTCGCGCGCGCGCCGGGCAATATGCCTGAATTGATCACGGAAGAGGCGATTACGCGCCGCTTCAATGAAGTGCAGGCAGCCATGCTGCGCATGAAAGAGCATGTGCAAACCGCGAAGCTGGACGCGCTGGTGATCGTCGGCGACGATCAGTACGAGATGTTCAAGGACGAGCACATGCCCTCGCTCGGTGTGTATTACGGGGAATCCATCCGCAATGCGGTAAGACCGCGATTTCCCGCGGAAGAATGGTACAAGCGCGCGCAGATGCGCCGCCTGGAAGACGAAACTGAAGCACACTATCCCTGCCATCGGGCCCTGGCGCTGCATTTCATCGAAAATCTTATCGAGCGCGAGTTCGACGTGTCTTCAGTCAGCGCCACGCCGCCGGGGCAGACCGAGGGACACGCCTATTCTTTCGTGCATCGCTGGTATCTCAAGGGCGCGGTCATACCGGTCGTTCCGATCTTCCTCAATACCTATAACTGGCCCAACCCGCCCACGCCAAAACGCTGCGTGAAGTTCGGCAAGGCATTGCGCGAGCTGATTGCCTCCTATCCGGAGGACCTGCGCGTGGGCCTGATGGCCTCGGGAGGCCTTTCCCATTTCGTGGTGGAAGAGCAAATGGATCGCGACATCATGGCCGCCCTGCGCAGGAAGGACATCGATTTCCTGGGCAATCTGGATGCCCGCAAGCTGAAGGCCGGCAGTTCAGAAATCCGCAACTGGATCGTCGTGGCCAGCGCCGCCACCGACCTCGATGTCAGTTGGGAAGCTTATACGCCCGCGTATCGGACCCTGGCGGGCACCGGTACCGGCCTGGGTTTTGCCCGCTGGAGCTAGGAGGGCGCAAAGCAACGTCCTGTCTCACTCCAGCTTGACGTTAAGCGCCTTGAGGCGGGCGGAATAGCTTTCCCGGTCGGCGCGCAATTGCTCTGCGAACGGGCCGGGCGCGAGATTCAGAACTTCAAGGCCGGCCGCATGCACGAATTTGTCGCGAAACTCCGGCACAGAAATGACCTGCCCCGCATCGCGGGCGATCTTGTTGACGGCAGCGGCTGGCGTGCCTGCCGGGGCGAACCAGCCGAACCAACCACCGGAAGTGAAGCCCTTGAGCCCCGCCTCCGAAATCGTGGGGACTTCCGGAAAACCGCTGGAGCGCTTGCGTCCGCCATAGGCGATGGCGCGGATGCGTCCCTGGCGAATCAGCGGAATGGTCGCGGTGATACCCATGATGGCGAAGCTGACCTGCCCCCCAAGGATGCCCTGCAGAATCTCCGCGCCCCCCTTGTAAGGCACGTGCGTCACCTTGATGCCGGCCTGCGCGGCCAGGGCCTCGGTGTCGATGTGCGGCAGGCTGCCCACGCCGAAACTGCCGTAATTGATATCGCCAGGTTTCGCGCGTGCAGCGGCGATCAATTCCTGAAGGTTCTTGGCCGGAAACTGCACGCTGCTCACGAACATGCTGCCGGCCTCCACCAGTGCGATCACCGGCACCAGATCCTTGATCGGATCGAACGGCATTTTGCGATTGAGCAAGTCATTGCTCAATTGCACCATGGTGCCCATCCACAGCATATGGCCGTCCGGCGCCGCCTTAGCGACCGCGTCCGCGGCGATGATGCCGTTTGCACCGGCACGGTTTTCCACCAATACCGGCTGCCCCCAGCGTTTGGTCAATTCCGGCGCCATGGCGCGCGCCAGCGAATCCTGCAGGCCGCCGGGAGGCACAGGGATGATGATGTGCACCGCCTTGAGCGGATAATTTTGCGCCGGCGAATGGCCGGCAGTTAGCGCGCCCAGCGCCGCCAGCGCGCCGACCAGCAGATTTTTCGGATAATTCATGTTCGCTCCTGTCCGGATTCATTGCGTGGAGAATCTTCAAGCGTACCGCATCGCGCACTATCTTCGCTGCACCGGTGTTGATACCATCTGCCCGACAAAATCAAGGATAACAAAATGAAAGCAGCCTGGTATTCCACCCAAGGTGCTCCCAAGGACGTATTTCAAGTTGGCGAGATGGAAGACCCCACGCCGGGCGCGGGCGAGGTTCGCGTACGGATGCACGCCTCCGGAGTCAATCCCACCGACACCTACACGCGCAGCGGCGTGCGCCGCCGTGGTCTGCCCTACCCTAAAATCATTCCCCACCAGGATGGCGCGGGCGTCATCGACGCAGTCGGTAGCGGCGTTCCCGCTTCGCGAGTCGGCGAACGCGTGTGGATCTACATGGCGCAATGGCAGCGCGCCTTCGGTACCGCCGCGCAATACTGCGCCCTGCCCTCGGAGTGCGCGCCGCGCCTGCCCGACAATTGCAGTTTTAACGAAGGCGCGTCGCTGGGCGTGCCCTGGCTGACCGCGCATTACGCCGTGACCAGGGATGGTCAGGTCGCGGGCAAGACGGTATTGGTCGCCGGTGGCACCGGTGCGGTGGGCTATTACTGCGTGCAGATCGCCAAGGCGCAAGGGGCGCATGTCATCGCCAGCGTCGGCAGCGCCGCCAAAGGCGTACTTGCCAAGGCGGCGGGCGCCGACGATGTTATTGATTTCCGAGCCGAAGATGTCGGCGCGCGCATCGGCGCGCTCACCGGCGGACGCGGCGCCGATCGGATTCTGGAACCGTTTTTTGCGAAGAATGCCGCGCTTTATCCGCAAATGCTTGCCAAGCACGGCACCGTGATCGTATATGGCGCGGGCGGCGCTGACGGATCGATCTCGGCGAGCTGGGGCATACAGAATCAGCCCACCATCCGCTTCATGTACATGTACGAATTGCCGGCGCAGGCGTATCCGCGCGCGGTAGCCGATTTCACCGCCATGCAGACTGCGGGCAAACTCAAGCATCTGCCGGTGCGCGAATTCGCGCTCAGCGAGGTGGCGCAAGCCCACGAAGCAGTGGAGGCCGGCAACAGCGGCGCGCGCATGGTTCTGAAACTGGCATAGCCGCTAGTCCTGAGTCACATTGCTGTGAAACACGATCTTGCCTGAGGCGGAAGGATAGCCGCCCCGCCAGGTTCCGGGCCGGACATCGCGGTAAACGTCTTTCATCAGTGGCGACAAGGGCCTGCTATTGGGCACCGACAGCCACAAGCGCAGCAAATGACGCTTGCGATCCTCCTCGTCGTAATCCTCGAAGTCGGTGCGCGCATGCAGCATCACGTGGTTGTTCAGCAATTGCAGGTCGCCGGGCTGAAACATCATGGAAAAATGCATGTCCGGACGATTGGCGATGTCTTGAAACAATTCCAGGGCTTCGATCTGCGCCGCAGTCAATGGCCGAACTGCTTGCGGAAACTTTTCCGCGGCAAGCCTGAAGTAAACGTAGCCCGTCTTGCAGGCGAAATGCCCTTCTTGGCTGGAAAAGACCGGCTGTGTCCAGAAACCGCCGGCACGCTCGCCGGGTGAGTAGCCGGAAAACATCCCGTAAAGAGCGTCGAGCAGATCCGGACGCGAGCGAACGAATTCGTT
>MGYT01000120.1:0-1422 GCA_001801865.1 Gammaproteobacteria bacterium RIFCSPLOWO2_02_FULL_61_13 | reverse complement strand
ACCAGCAGCCCGACGACGTCGCAGCTGTCGGTGTGGAATTCCAGGTTGCGCCGCGACTGATAGCCGCGGCCGCGTCCATCGTTGAACCGGCTCATGTCGCGGACATCGCCCAGGACATCGCCCTTGCTGCTTTGTGTCACCGCCTTGCCCAGATACTGCCCCAGCGCCCAGTAGACCAGGCGCATGTCCTCGACCGCATGCCTTGCCACCGGTAATCCGCGGATGAGAAACATGCCGCAGTCGTTCTCCAGCACATCATGCGCTCGCTCGACCAGGCGCGGAAACCGGCTCAGCGGGAAATTTTCCCGGTTCACTTCCGCGATGCCGATGCCCTTTTGATTGACGCCTGCAAGGGCCGCTTCGATTTCGGCCACCTCCGGCGCGTCAAGCTGATGAATCCAGTCGCTGCGTGCTTCGATTTCCGAAGCGCGCCAATCCGCGGGTGATGCAAACATTGCGTAACTCAAAATGGTCTCCAGGTCGCTTCGTCGAATGGAGACAATCTACTGCGTGTACGAGCGCAGGTAAAGCGCCACGAAAGGGGCTTGCCGCGATGTTTTGCTACACTGAGACGCCGCATCGTTTAATCATGTGAATACCGGAGCAGCATGCGCGAACGCAGCCGTGACCGCGATGTCTACGACCAGATCGTCTCAGGCCAGCAAGCCGAGCGCCTGCGCTCCCGGACCGGCCGGGTGGTGGTGCGCGGCAAGGGCAACCCATGGATCCTGGACCGCCAGGGCCTGGTGCGCCATTACCTCACGCCTTCGCGCTATACCGGCGAGCCGGTGGACACGGCGCTCGATGGCTGGATCGTTTTCGTCCAGGAAGTGGGCAAGCATTCCGGCAAGCACCGGCATCAGGGCGGCCTGGTGATCTATGTGCTGGAGGGCGAAGGCCACAGCATCGTCGATGGCGAGCGCCACGACTGGGAGGCCGAGGACGTCATCAATGTACCGATCCGCTCCAATGGCGTGACCCTGCAGCATTTCAACCTTGACCGGCGCGAACCCGCGCTGCTGATTTGCGCCGACCTGAATCTCGCGGATTTTCTGGGCCTCGACCGCGGGTCGGTTTTCGAACAACTGGAAGCGGCGCCGCTTGCCGCGCCCTGAACCATGCTGCGCGACATCGACGTCAACCTCTACGACCGTTCCCGGCTCCAGGCGCAGTTCGGGGCGTTTTTAAAAACCGACGCCCTCAAAACCGACACCCTGCCCGGCCGCGTCGAATCGGAGCTGTTGGGCGAACAATATGCCCGCATTCTCAAAGACAGCGCGCGCCTGGTGGCACACCAGTGGCGCGAGCACATCGAGCGCAGCGCGCTGAAGGGATTCCTGTTTCATGGCGGCCCCGGAACCGGAAAGACCTCGATGGCCAAGCGCCTCGCCTACGAAATGTGCCGGATTTTTGGCAGCGACG
>MGYT01000119.1:4486-5386 GCA_001801865.1 Gammaproteobacteria bacterium RIFCSPLOWO2_02_FULL_61_13 | reverse complement strand
AGCGCAACCTGGATGCAGTGGTAAAACGGGCCCGCGACAGCGGCTTTCGCAATCTTGATTTGATGGCCGCGGGAGCGGTGTCAACCGCCGCGCAAGCGGAACTGGCAGCGCGCGGATTTACGCTGCGCGAGCATATGGTGTTTTGAATTCCCTGTCTTGGGCTCCGCACCCGTCCTTACCCGCGTTCAGCAGCTCTCATTGAGATAGGCGTTGAGGCGCTCGAATGTTCCGCTCCACCCTTGCTTCATGCTGTTCATGCCTTCGGCGAAGGTTCTGCGCTCGGCTTCGTTGGCCTCGAACGGTGACCACTGGATGGTGATCAATGTGCTGGGACCAAAGTCGGCAAGCAGCACGGTCGTGGTCATCTGCGCCGGCCACGTCGGCGCCAGCGGGTGCCTGCCGAGTCCCCCGTCCTGGTCGGAAAACGCGTCGATGAAAACCAGCCGCCCCGGTGGATCGATTTCCCTGAAAGTCCATTTGCCCCAAATGTCCACGCCGTTGCCACGCATGCAGTAGTGGTAGATACCGCCGGGGCGAAAGTCGAGTTTCGCGGTGACCGTCTCGAAGCCCCTCGGGCCGAACCAGGCTGCGAGGCGCTCCGGCTCGGTCCAGCATCGCCACACTTTTTCGCGCGGCGCAGCCACCAGGCGCGAGATCAGGAAATCCCCAGCGATATGCGCGGCCAGGCGCGCAAGCGTCTGCTTGCCGCCCTCCACGGCGCCATACTCGCGCACCACCATGTCACGGTCAGCCTGAGTTTCGAAAACGCTGCGCAGTGTCAATTCGGTCTTGTTCCCCTGCGCGACAAAAGTGACGATCGCTCGAAAGTGCACGCCCTTGTCGTCTCCCTCGCGTCCGCCGCCAATTGTGTAGACGATGCGTTCTCCTTCGACTATCTCG
>MGYT01000119.1:3025-4427 GCA_001801865.1 Gammaproteobacteria bacterium RIFCSPLOWO2_02_FULL_61_13 | reverse complement strand
CCGCCCGCCTTGAACTCGCGACGGTCGGTGTCGGTACTGAAGCCATGGGGCCCCCACCATTGGATGATTTCCTTTGGATCCGCCCAAGCCCGCCAGACGCGTTCAATGGGCGCGTCAATGAGGCGCGTGAGCACGATCTCGCGAATGGCATCGGACGTGGTGTTGGTATTCATGTCAGGGGTTCTCCTTCAGATAGCGCTCCAGTGCATCCAGGCGCTCGTTCCAGAATTTCCGGTTCCGTTCCATCCACGCCCCGGCCTCTTGCAGGCGCTGTTGCTCCATGCGGCAGTGATGTTCACGCCCCTGCCTGGTTCTCGACAGCAGGCCCGCTTCCTCGAGTATGCGCATGTGCCTGGTGATCGCGGGCGCCGAAACCTTGAATGGCCGGGCGAGTTCCGCAATGGTCGCTTCACCTGTCGACAGGCGCGCGAGGATGCCGCGACGGATGGGATGGGCAAGGGCGCCGAAGACAAGGTCCAGTTGGTGTTGATTATAGTTAACCATAAGGTTAACTATATATCACAGCGCCAAGATTGGCAATCTGGCTGGGGTTACGAGAGAACAGCCACGGAGGTGGCTGACATTGTCAGTTGGTGGAGGCGGTTGTGATGGTCCGTAAGACTCGCGTTGCCGTCCATGGCGCGGCACCGAGGCTTCGTTTCACCCCGGCCCGTACTTTTCACTGCGCAGTCCCTGCTACGTGAAAAGTCCAGGGAATACATCCGTGTATGCCCGCTCGCCGGGACAAAGGTCCGCCGGACCTTTGTCTTTGTCCGGCTCGCCCTTGTACGGTCGCTCGCCGGGACAAAGGTCCACTGGACCTTTGCCTTGTTCCGGCTCGCCCCACGTCCGTGCCGGACGTGGAATCAAACCCCACCCCGATAAACAGAAAGGCCTCCGTACAGGAGGCCTTTCTGTTTATTGGTGGAGGCGGTGGGAGTCGAACCCACGTCCGCGAACCCTCCGCCCTCGGTTCTACATGCGTAGCCAATTCTATTAGTTTAACCAGCCGCTACCCGAATGGCAGGGAAGACGGTCGGCGAGCCCGGCGGTACTTTTAACGAATCGGCCCCGGGCGGGCTTCTTCGCGAGCTTGTGAGAGTCGACGCCTGATTCGAGCGCACAAGCACGGACCCGGTCAGACGGCACCCTACTGGGTATTAAGCAGCGAGTGCGTAGTTGTCGTCGTTGGCAACTAAGTTTTTGCAGCTGGATTTACGAGGTTGTCTGCGCCTCGGCATGCCCCTTGGGTTTCGCTGTCCACGTCGAATCCAATGCGCCCCCGGGAAAAGCAGCTATAAGCGATAAGCCATAAGCAAAACAATTGCAAAGCTTAACGCGATAGCGACCAACTACAGTATATATGGTCAGACCCATCCGCAGCCATTTTGTTCATGTTTTC
>MGYT01000119.1:0-3008 GCA_001801865.1 Gammaproteobacteria bacterium RIFCSPLOWO2_02_FULL_61_13 | reverse complement strand
ATGACTTATAGCTATCTCTTGAGTAGGCGCTGCCGCTGCCGTTCCCAGTCGCGCTGCTTTTCGTCTTCGCGTTTGTCGTGGCTCTGCTTGCCCTTGGCCAGTGCGATTTCGAGTTTGGCGCGGCCGGCCTTCCAGTACATCGCAGTCGGGATGAGCGTATAGCCCTTGCGTTCTACGGCGCCGATGAGGCGGCTCAATTCGCTCCGGTGCAGCAGCAGTTTGCGCGTGCGCTGCGGGTCGGGATGAATGTGGGTGGAGGCGGTGGGCAATGGCGTGATGAGCGCCCCGAACAGGTACGCCTCGTCGCCCTTGAGCAGCACATAACTGTCCCGGATCTGGATGCGCCCGGCGCGCAGGCTCTTGACCTCCCATCCCTCCAGGGCAATCCCAGCCTCAAATCGATCCTCCAGCGCAAAGTCATGGCGCGCCTTGCGATTGAGGATGATGGTGCTGGAAGAATCCTGGCTTTTTTTCCTGGTCACGGCGCGGCGTCGGCGGGCTTGAAAGGGGTTGATTATAGCAACAGGCCGGCGCGCCCCCTGCCGCCATTGAGAGGCGCTATGAATTACCTGAGAATGAATCCATGAACCAGGTACGCAGGACGGCCATTGTCCAGTTCAGCGCCGATCAGATGTATGCACTGGTAAACGACATCGATGCCTATCCGGAATTCCTGCCCTGGTGCAGCGATGCCCGGGTGCTGTCGCGCCAGGACGATACGCTGACGGCGTCGGTGTCGATGGCGCTGGGCCGCATCCGCCACACATTTACCACGGCAAACACCATGCAGCCGGGCCGGCAGATTGCGGTGCGCCTGCTGAGCGGCCCGTTCCGGCGTCTGGAAGGCAGCTGGAATCTGACACCGGCCGGTGATCATGCCTGTGAAATCCGGCTGGAGATGCAATTCGAGTTCAAGAACCGCCTGCTGGAACTCAGTCTGGGCAAAGTGTTCAACCAGATCGTCAATTCCCTGGTGGGCGCGTTTGCGCGGCGTGCCGAGCAGGTCTATGGACGGGTGTAATCGCCAATGATCAACGTGACTGTGGCCTATTGTCTTCCGGCTACCGCCCACGTCATTGATCTGCGTGTCGCGCCTGGCACGAGCATCGCCGAGGCAATCCGGCAATCGCACATCCTGGACCGCTGTCCGGAGATAAACCTTGAAGTGAACAAAGTTGGAATCTTCAACAAGCTGCGCGCGCCCGGAACACAGGTGCAAGAGGGTGACCGCATCGAGATCTACCGGCCGTTGATCGCGGATCCGAAAACCGCGCGGCGCCGACGTGCGGCGCGGCCGGACCGGGGCTGAGTTCGTGCGCCAAGCAGCCGGCGGGAACACGCCGCGTGGCCATCGCGACGCTGCTGGTCCAGTCGCCGCTGGCGTGGTTGCTGCCAATACTGCTCTGCCAGACCAATACCAGACCCGGTTGCAATGCGACTACCTGTTCCATGTCGATGCTGGCGTTGTCACCGACGCGGGGGATGTCCATTTCGGCCGCAGGGAAATCAGCACTCTGCACCGTGCCGACGATCAGGGCGCCGGCCCCGATCGAGAACATCAACTCGGTTAGGTGTGGGGCCAGGCTGATGACCCGCGTTGCCGGTTTGGTCAGGGAAATCCGGCTGCCGGTATCGTCAATGGCAAAGATGTCCTGGCTGTGTACGCTCGCTGGCAATCCGCTGGACAGGATCAGCAATGCCAGTGTCATCGCCCGCCGTGGGCCGCGTACCGCGCAGTAGTTTTGCATCACCCTGTCAGGGAGAGGGGAGTTCCGGGTCAGTTTGCGGCTGCGCTTGAGGTTCGGGTGACGCAGTCTCCGCCCCGGCCGGGGATTCTTCGTTGTCCGGGCCTGCGTCGGGCTCTTTTGTGTCTGTGTCCTGCGGCTTTTTCCGGGCATTGTCATCGCCGACGAATGGCAGGGCGTTGAATATGCGGCTGAACACGCCGGGTTTGTTCCTTTCCAGCGGTACGTCCACGGATTCGGAGCGCGTCTCCATTACGTCCACAGGTTTGCGTTCGCCCGGGACCACGTCCCCTTCCATGTGGGTCAATTTGTCGTCCTTGAAATACAAAACCACGTGCCGTTGTTGTCGGGTCCTGCCACCCTTGGAATTCGTGAACAGGTAATCCCAGCGGTCGGCATGGAACGGATCCGCTACGGCCGGCGTACCCATGATGAAGCGGACCTGGTTGCGGTCCATGCCGGGACGCAACTTGTCGATCATTTCCTGTTCAATAACATTGCCCTGTTGCACATCCACCCGATAGACCCCGGGGAGCTTGCGGTCGCCCTCGGAGCTGCAGCCGGAAAACGCGAGGATCGCCAGGCACAGGGCCGGGGCAAACAGGGTGTAGTTGCACGTTCGGAGGGGAAGCATCATGTCCATGAACGACTCGACTTTATGAGCGTAAAGTATACTGTACTTTCAAAGCGGCCAACCCGGCTGCGGGGACGGCAGTATGAGCGAAGCGCAGGATTTGAAAAAGGCGGGACTCAAGGCCACTGGACCGCGACTGCGCATCCTCGAGATCCTCGAACATTCCCATTTGAAACATATGAGCGCCGAGGACATGTACAAGGCGCTGCTGGACGTCGGGGAGGATGCCGGGCTGGCCACCGTGTACCGGGTGCTTACGCAGTTCGAGGCCGCGGGGCTGGTGGTGCGGCACAATTTTGATTCCGGCCATTCCGTATTCGAACTGAACCGCGGTTCACACCATGACCACATGGTTTGCCTGAAGACCGGCCGCGTCATCGAATTCGAAAATGACGAAATCGAGGCCCTCCAGCGTCGTATCGCCGCGGAACATGGCTACGAGCTGGAGGATCACAGTTTGGTGTTGTATGTGAGGCCGAAAGACAGCAACAAGCAATAAGCTACAAGCGACAAGTGAAAAGCAGTCACAGTCCCCAAAAGAGGATTACGGGTTTTCTTCCCTTGTGGCTTGTGGCTTGTTGCTTGTAGCTGCATTTAACAGCACCCCGCCCACATGCTTATCTACGATG
>MGYT01000118.1:8139-8250 GCA_001801865.1 Gammaproteobacteria bacterium RIFCSPLOWO2_02_FULL_61_13 | reverse complement strand
AGGTCGCCGCCCGCCGCCCGCCGCACGTCTGCACGTCTGCGTGTCCGCCGGCCACTGCGCTTGTCGCGATCGCCTGAGGAGCCGCGTCAGGCCGGTGACCCGCCTGCGCGC
>MGYT01000118.1:7945-8100 GCA_001801865.1 Gammaproteobacteria bacterium RIFCSPLOWO2_02_FULL_61_13 | reverse complement strand
TTCGCTTTGCCTGTGCGATAGTTCCGCGACGTCGCGCCCGGGTTCCGCTAAGGTGTCTTGGTTACTGATTTCCATGGGGGACGTGCAAAATGGCGAATCTAAATTGGGGGTTGTTCACGCTGGCGAACTTCACGGTTCCCAAGGCCTACGGTCCC
>MGYT01000118.1:7345-7882 GCA_001801865.1 Gammaproteobacteria bacterium RIFCSPLOWO2_02_FULL_61_13 | reverse complement strand
GCGCTCATCGGGACGACCCTGGTGGACCAATTCAGCACCGGCGGCTTTACAGCCGTCGCTATCACGGGCAACGGTGAAAATGACGTCATCACGGTGACCGCCGGCTCGTTGGGAACCACGGTTACCGACTTGACGACAGGCGACCAGTTCAACGTAACGGACGTCCTCAATTCGACGACCGGGGCGGCGAGCGGCCTCGCGGCGACCACGACTGGCTTTACGGCTTCCGCGTCGACCAGCAATACAACGGGCGGCAATGCGGTGGTGAATACCAGCGCCTCGGTGGTCCTGGCAGCGGCCGCTGCGGGAGCGACCATCGATATGTCGCTGGCGGGCGGCAATCTGGGCTATACGCTCACCGGTGGCGCCGGCAACGACACGCTGGTCGGTTCCAGGTTCGCTGACATAATCAACGGTACCGCCGGTACCAACACCATCACCGGCGGCCCCGGGGCCGATACGCTGACGGGCGGTGCCGCCGTTGACACCTTTGTCTATAACGGCAACAGCGATGTGGCTCCGGGTGAAACCATCACC
>MGYT01000118.1:5165-7281 GCA_001801865.1 Gammaproteobacteria bacterium RIFCSPLOWO2_02_FULL_61_13 | reverse complement strand
TCCTGTCGTCAATCTCAGCAGCGGCGTGACCGCCACGTTTACCGACGCGCAGATCACCGCGGGCGCCTTCACAACCGTGAACGGTGTCGCGGCGGGGGCGACAGAAACGGCGGTCATCAATGTCGCGAGCGGCGCGACGCTCAGCATTGCCGGTGCTGCCGCAACCAACGTGACGCTGGTGATGAACGGCGCGGACGGCAACGAAAGCCTTACCGGCGACGCAGACGGCCCCACTACCATCAACGGCAATGCCGGTAACGACACGCTCGTCGGTGGAACGGCGGCCGACACGCTGAGCGGTGGCGACGGTGCGGATACCTTCACGATCGGCGCAACCGATTCGCTGAATACCGCGTTGGATACGATCAGCGACTACACGGCTGGCACGGATAAGCTCGGCCTGGCTGTGACGCCGGCGGGAACTTTCGGAACAGCGGCCGCCGGCGCGGCAGGCGCTTCTGTCGCGGCTGATGTCGCCGCTACCGGTACGACCTCCGGGACCCTTGCGACCGATATCGCGACAGCCGTTGCGGCACAGATCGTTGCAGGCGCCGGCTTCTGGGATTGGGCGGGTGACACGATCATCGTGAAGCTCACCGGCGCATCCGTGGCGGGTACGAACGTGACCTACGTGGTGCAGAACCAGGTCAACGACACCACGTACGATGCTGCGGCTGACACCGTTGTGGCGTTGATCGGGACCTCCACGGGTCCGGCTGCGCTTACCGACTTCGTTTAATCTCCCTTACCGGAGAACCCCCACTTCACCGGGGGTGTAGCAAGGAGTTGGAAGCCCCGTCCCTCACGAGGGGACGGGGTCTTTTGGCGATATTAGTTTCTACAACAACATTTGCTCGTTTCAACGCCAAGACTCGATTACTCCAATAACCGCTCCACATCTCCGATTCGCTTAGTGGAGGAATTCCGGTATAGAAGCGTGTGAGCGTTGGGTGGCACCCAATATCTTCTGCTACTTTGCGATGAAGTTTCAGCGGGTCGAAATTTGGGTGATAGTATCCGGCGTCTGGAGTATCTTGAAACGCATCTTTCGCATGGCGAAACAGGTTCTGCACATCAAAAAATGCCATTGAGTACAGTTTTGCGGTGGAAGACTGGGCGTTGATATTCAAGTTGAGTACCCAGAAATGAAAACCCCACCGGGGGCCTTTCGACCAGAGTCCGGCGGGGGGCTAATTTTCTCGGATCATTTTACAGCATAGTCCAAAATTCATGTCAAGTAATCTTTCGCCTCGCTGTCTTCCGCGGCAATACTTTGTCCATAGCCCGCTCGAAAGCTTGGCCAGACTCGCGGCGCGCGTCCAACCGGCGTTGAACGATCAGTTAAAGTAGCGGTTTCTGATTCCATATCGTTGCTCCCATGTTACAAATGGGTACGCGAAAGATAACATCGCGTTTTTTTTGGCTGACGCAGGCCGTCAGGTCGCCGCCCGCCGTCAAGGCGCGTCTCCCTGTGCGCGTCGGCAGGCCACTGCTCTTTCGCCGCGCACGCCTGAGGAGCGCATCAGGCCGCTGACCGGCCCGCGCGTTCCTGATACTCTCCGAAAATCACGAAAACTCTGGGTTCCCGGAAGGTCGCTTCGACTGTGCGATTGTTCCGACATCGCTTCCGCCTCGCGCTGAGGCGGTTCTTGATTACCGACATCTATGGGAGAAATGCGAAGTGGCGAAACTCGTAGTGAATGGCGTTACTTACGATACGGATAAGCTGTCCGACGAAGCGAGGGGACAAGTCGTCAGCCTGCAGTTCGTGGATGCAGAATTACAGCGCCTGAACGCGATGATCGCGGTGTTTCAAACCGCAAGGAATGGCTACATCAATGCGCTCAAGCCGCACCTCGATGCCCTCGGGGGGGAGACGCCCAGCGTCCAATGACCTGGGCTGCCTAAGCCCGAATCGGCAGCCACGAGCTAACGTCACGTCGTATCCACCACGCGTAAAACGATTCGGGAGGGCCTACACGGCGTTCGTGCGAATTTCGCGCTCAACCCGGCCGGACCGGTGACGCCGTTGCAAGCGCTGCGGCCGCGCGCGTCACGACCTCGCTCCAGTCTCCCGCGGCCCTCTGCGTGAACAGCCTCATCGTCGGATACCAGG
>MGYT01000118.1:0-5151 GCA_001801865.1 Gammaproteobacteria bacterium RIFCSPLOWO2_02_FULL_61_13 | reverse complement strand
TCGCGATCCCGCATCCAGCGCCACTCGCCCGCGAAACGGTTGAGCAGCCAGGTCGGCTTGCCCAATGCGCCCGCCAGGTGCGCTGCAGCCGTGTCGACCGAGACGATCAGATCGAGATTCGTCGCCAGCGCGGCCGTGTCGTCGAAATCGCGCAATTCGTCCGACCAGTCGATGAGCGTGCCGGAGGCAATCCATGGCACCTTGTCCGGATCCGGTTCCTTCTGCAGGCCGAAGCAGGCGCTCCCCGGGTGGTTCAGCACGGGCGCCAGTTGCCGCAGCGCGAGCGACCTCAGCCGGGAGTTGGTTTTGAGACTCCCGGTCTTCCACACGATTCCGATCTTTTGCACGCGAGCCGGCAGATCGAGCGCGTCGATGCGTGATCGCCAGCGCGCGACGCGAGCCGGGTCGGGAACGAGATAGGGTGTACGCTCGGGGATGGTTTCCAGCGTCGTGTCAAACGCCAAGGGCAGCGAAAGCAACGGACACTGCCACTGCCAGGCATTCTGATCGGCCGGTGCGGCGTCCAATACCTCGACTCCCGGAAACGAGCGGCGGAACAGCGCGAGCAACGTTCGATTGACGACCACGGCGACCCGACCGCGGAAACGATTCGCGACGAGCGGCAAGTATCGGGCGAACATGAGCCTGTCGCCTAAGCCCTGCTCGCAAAAAATCAATATGCTGTCGCCTGCCTGCGGGTTCTGTCCGGTCCATTGAGGCAAGGACGTCGCGGGGCGAGCCGGCTTCGGCATCCCACCTTCCCAGCGGTGTTCGTATTCCTTCCACCCCTCGCGCAGCCGTCCCGACGACAACAACGTGTGCCCCAGGCTGCAATGCGCCTCGGCGTAGTTCGGCCTTATCCGTATCGCCCGCCTGTGGCTCGCTTCGGCGTCGTCGAGCCGCCCCAGTTCCCGCAGCGCGTTGCCGAGGTTGCCGTGCGCCTCGGCGTAGTCCGGCCTGAGTTCGAGCGCCCGGCGGAAGCTGGCCACCGAGTCGTCCATCTGCCCCAGTTCGTGCAGCACCACGCCCCGGTTGCTGTGCGCCTCGGCGTAATCGGGCTTCAGCCGCAGCGCCCGGTGAAAACTATCCGCGGCCTCGTCCAGCCGGCCGAGTTCCATGAGGGCAACCGCCAGATTGCCATGAGCCTCGGCGTACTCGGGTCTGAGCTCCGTTGCCGCGCGGTAGCGCCTTTGGGCCTCGTCCAGCCTGCCCTGTTCCCGAAGCACGTTGCCCAGGTTGCAGTGCGCCTCGGCGTAGCCCGGCGCAAGTTCCAGCGCCCGCAGCAGGCTCGCCGAGGCTTCGTCCAGGCGGCCGAGTTCGTTGAGCGCGACGCCGAGGTTGTTGCAGGCCTCGGCGTAGTCCGGCTTGATCCGTATCGCCGTTCGGTAGCCGGTCACGGCCTCGTCGGGACGGCCGAGCGCTCGCCGGACATTGCCGAGGTCGTTATGCGCTTCCGCGTAGTCGGGTTTCGCCTGCAACGCCCTTTGGTAACTCGCTTCCGCTTCTTTCAGCCGGCCCAGTTCCTTGAGCGTAATGCCCAGGTTGATGTGCGCCTCGGGATCACCGGGTGACAAGGTTGCCGCCTTGCGCATGGGAACCAGCGCGTCGTCGCTCCTGCCCATGCGCTTCAGCAGCGCGCCGAGCGCTTTCCAGCCGAGCGCGTGCCGGCGAAAACGCGCCGTCATGCTCTGCGCCAGGGCCGCAGCTTCCTCGTCGCGCCCGCGGCTGAACAGGTCCAGCAGCGTGGCAACTTCTTCGGCGCTTGGGCCTGTGGGGGATTTAGTCACGGAACACTTTACCCATCCGGGCGTCGACCAAGGCCACCCGTGAACCGTTTCCACCGCTCGCGAAACGGCATTTCCTGTGCCGAGATCAGGCGAACACGAAATCGCCGCTGTCGAGCGCCCCGGTCACACCGGTGATCGAAAGGATGCTGTCCGTTGCCGCGATCGCCGCGGTATCGTCGTTGACGATCAGGTAGCGGCCCGCCAGGTTTCCGGCTGACACCGTGATGTCGTAGATCTGCGCCACCGCGCCGGTGGAAGCCGTGCCGGCGGTAACCGCTTCCGCGCCGGCGGTCAGCGCGGTGAAATCGGCGGCCGTTGCGACCGTGATGGCCGTGACCGTCGCGGTGGTACCCACCGAAAACTGGAGCGCGGCGCCAAATGCGTTCGCGACCAGTCCAAGCTGGATGGTATCGCCCGCTGCCGCCCCGTTGCCGGTGAAATCGGTAATTCCGTCGATGTAGGCCGTCGTCGTGTCGCCGGTGGCGAAGCCGGCGGCACGGCTGTCGGCGCTCGCGGCCCACGCGAACCTGTCGTTGCCCGAACCGCCGGTCAGGCTGTCGGCCCCCGCGCCGCCGGCGAGGCTGTCGGCGCCCGCGCCGCCATCGAGCGTATCGCTTCCGGATCCGCCGGTGATTACGTCGTTGCCGCTGCCGCCGGTGGCGACATTGTTTCCGTCGGTCAGCGTTACCTGATCACCCAAGTCCGAAAGTTTGACCGAGTACGACGTCGTGAACGCGTTCGTCGCCGCGACGTTGACGACGAGCTTGTCGCTGCCGGCCGTCAGGCCCGTCAGCGTGCGCTGCGTCGAGTCCAGGATGACCGACTTCACTCCGGCGGCTCCGGAAGCCGCCGCAGCCACGTTCACCGTGATGGTCTCCGATGCCGAAGCGCTGCCGGTAAAGAAAGTCAGAAGCGGGGTGGCCGTTCCCAACTGTGCGTCGCTGAGCGTGACCCCGGTGGCGCCGGTCGCGGCCGAGGTATCGATCTCCTCGATCCCGGAGAAGGAAAGATTCGCGGCCAGGTCATAGCTCTGGGCCGCCCCTTTCAGCACCAGCGCGTCGCGCCCGACGGCCCCGCCTGCCACGGATTCGCCGGCGGCCAGATCGGCGGCGGTGCCGTAGACGAAGCGATCGGCGCCGGCGCCGCCGGTCAGCACGTCGGCACCGGCCCCGCCTTCGATCGCCACGCCCTGTTTCGCGAGTGTCGATACATCGATGGTATCCACCCCGGCGGTGCCGTTCAGCGTCAGGGTCGCGATCGTATTGGCGATGTTGGCGAAGTTCGTCGCGTCGGTGACCGCCGTGATGGTGACGTTTCCCGTGCCGGCGATCGCCTTGCCGCTCAACACGGTTTGCGTGGCCGTGAGTGTCTTGTTCGCCGCGACGGTCGCGGTGAACGTGCCGAGATTGCCGGTGAACGTGACATCGTTCTCAACCGCGGCGGTACGGGTTCCCGTGGCCGTGATCAGGCCCAGGTTCGCTGTCGGCGTGGCATCGAGGGCTGTTGCCGCGACGTTGCCGCCGCCTTCAATGAAGATGCCCTGAAGATCCGCTGCCGTATCCGCCAGGGTCTGGTCGGGGAAAAGCACGATCTTGATGTTGGAACTCGTGTAACTCAACGTTGTTGTCGCCGTGATGCCACTGCGGGTGAATGTTGCGACCGACGCTCCCGGGGTGCCCGACCAGGCAATGGATATGTCGCCTGTGGCCGTACCACCGAATGTGACGAACCTGTCGCTTGTACCCTCATAGGTGGTCTCGGTCACCGAAAACGTCGCTGCCGCCGTTGAGTTGTTGGTCACAGTCCCCAGGGTCTGAGTGAGGGCAAAGTTCGGCTCAGTGGCGGTATCGGTGGTCGAATTGTCCGTTCCGTTGGTCGCCGTATAGGCCACATTGGTCACCGTTTGCCCCGCGGGAATCGTGTTCGACAGTGCGAGCGTCACCTTGTTGTTGTCCGCGCCGGTGCCGATCGCCGCCCCGGCAACCGAGATGCTGCCCGGACTCAAGGTCACGGCGTAGTCGCCCGCCTCGGGCGTTCCCCCCACCGGTTCGGAATAGGACACCACAATGCTTTGCCCGTCGGTGGATACCGCGGCGGAAATCATGATCGGCGCGAATAGATCCGGTACTCCCGGCACGACGCCCGGGTGAGCGGCGCTCACCGCGGTGGTCAGGCTGCCTCCGGTAAAGTCGGTCACAACGCCGGGAAGCGAGACGCTGCCGCTCACGCCGTCAGCGATGGCATTGGTCGCGCTGCCCTGGGCGACGACGGCCGCCTTGGCAAGATCGGTGACAGAGGTGGCAGCGCCCGCTGCGGCGTTGCTCGCCGCGGTGACCTGGGCGATTTCGTTCACCTGGGTCACCGTAAGGTTGCCGGCGCCCGCCGCGGTGGCGGCTGTCTGGATGATGCCCGAGAGCGTGGTGAGATTGTCGAGATCGACCGGGTTGCCGCTCGAGACGGCCTTCGCCAGTTCGGCGATCACGGCATTGCCGGCGGCGAGCCGCGTCGCACTGCCGGCCGCGTCGATGGCGGCAGCGGCCTGGGTGATGACGTTCGCGATCTGTGTCGCGGTGGTCTGCACCGCGAGCGCGGTGCTCTTGTCGGCGTCGCTGCGCTGGCGCTACCGTCGGCCAGCACGGCGACCGGATCGTACGAGAGCGGGTTGATGCCGGCCGGCAGACCGAGCGCGGTCTGCAACGCGGCCGCAGCCGAGGCGATCGACTGGCCGCCGGCGACGATGGCTTGCAGCACCGAGGTGATGGGATTCACGACGGTCGAACCGACCGGCGCGGCGAGCATGCCCGCGACGGGCAGACCGGTCATCAGGTCGGTGCCGCCGTAGGCGATGATCTTGTTGCCGCCGGCGTCGGCGGGCAGGACAAAGTTGCCCTCGGTGTCGGTGGTGGTGCTGAACTCGCCGCTGCCGAGCACACCGTCACCGTCGGCGTCGGCGAACACCGTGGCGCCGTTGATGGTCCCGTCGACCACCGTGCTTCGAATGCCATCCGACCCAAGACGGGCCGCGAGCGCGTCGAGGCCCAGCTCGCCGCTGGCGAGGCTGGCGGTGCTTGCGCCTATGCCGGAGAGCAGGTTCGTGGCCGCGAGGTATGCCGCCGCGCCCTGGTAGTAGGCGGACGTCGACTCGCTCGACAGGCTGGCGAGGAAGCGATGGGCGACTTCGGCGCGGTTGTCGAGGGTGGCGCCGTAGCTGTCGGTGAGATTGATGCAGACTAGGAAACCATCGGCCCAGGTCATCGCGCCGGAGGTAATGTTTGCGGCGATGGCGGCAGCGTCGCCGTCCGAAAGCTTCAATCCCAGTCCATTCATGGCCACCGTCTTCACGGTAACCTCCGCGCCGGCAGCG
>MGYT01000117.1:1705-6147 GCA_001801865.1 Gammaproteobacteria bacterium RIFCSPLOWO2_02_FULL_61_13 | reverse complement strand
TGTGCCGGCCGCAGCAAACACAAAATCCGAACCCAGGCGGCTGAATTCCTCCCGCGCCCGCTGCAACACGCCGCCCAGCCCGTTGAACAACTTGAGGCTGCCGCCAATCTCCAGCACCACGCTGCCGGCATCGTACAGACAGACCGAGGCGGACAACTGCCAGGCAACCGCGGCCAGGTCATTGAGCCGCGCACATTCGGCGCCCCGATCCCGTTCCCGCGCATCCAGTTCCGCACACAGGGACAGCGCGGCAGCCAGCGCCATGCCCGGCTGCACGCCGCGTTTTTCCGCGGCGCCGTTGCAGGCGATCACATGCGGGCGATTGCGCACGGTCTCGATGGCGGCGCAGGGAATGGCCGCGTTGTGTTTCAGGACATCCACCGGGAGGCGCGGCAGGTGCACGCACAACCACAGACGGCGGGATTGAACCGCCGCCGGGACGTCAGTGGCAACGGCCTGTGCCTCCGCGGTGGAGGCGGGGATCAATGTCAGTTGCGCGGGTTGCAGTTCCAGCCCGGCAGTGCGCGAAAGAACTTTCTCCACGATTGTCATTCCGGAAACTGCGCGGCAGTTATCCGGAATCCAGACTGGATCCGGCATCGGCTGGATTCCGGGGCGCGGGCCCTGCGGACCCTTGCCCGGAATGACACCCCGTCACCCCGGTGAATACCGGGGTCCAGTATTAAATTACTGGATGCCGGCTTTCGCCGGCATGACGGATGGCTTGAATACTGGCCGCCGTGGACCCTCGCCCAGAATGACGGCAATTTCAAAATAGCTTTGCCCTGCTGTGTTGTCATGATTGCAATCTCGCGCTCAGAAAAATATCTGCACTTGCGGGCGGCGATGGGTGCCAACAGCTTTCAATACGCTCACTTGCAGAAAAGCGTCTGCAGGGCGCATCGCTGCGTGGGAAACCGGCAACAATTCCAGCCGCAGCGCCGCCCACTGACTCACCTGGCGGCGGCCCGTGCGATACAGGAACAACGTGGACTGCCCGTCCTCGGCCGCCACTTGCAGGCGCCGCACCCGCTCATCATTGAATCCGCCTCTGCGTGAACCCGGCCAGGCCAGTACTGCGCCACAACCGGGATTGCGCAGCGCCTGCTCCGCCATCCACAACGCGTCCTGCTCATGTTCCGGCTGCGCCACCAGCACGCGATTCAGCTGGATACCTGCGCGTTGCAACACCACCGCGTTGGGAACATGGGGTGGCCGGATCAACAACACGTGATTGCCGGCCTGGGTCAGCCGCTGCAATGCCGGCAGCAACAGGCGCAATTCGCCGATGCCGCCGGTGTCGCTGAGGAATTCCACCACGGCGCCCGTGGGCCAGCCGCCGCCGGGCAACTCTCGATCCAGTTCCGGGAACCCGGTGGGACAGGTGGGCCCGGCAACCACCGGCAGGCGGTTGCCGCGCCAGAGACGCGGGACGGAACGCAGCAGATCATCGATGATCATGGGGAACGGGGTCAGGGCCGGGGCGCCAATTTCCATGGGGAGTGGAAAAAAGATGGGGCTACCGGAAACCCGGCCCTGACCGCGTTTCCCGCGCCAAGGAAGCTCTGGAGTCAGTGGCTGCATGGGCTGATACTGTATTCATATACATGTATATTTATACAGTATTAGAACAAGCCTTGGCAACCGGCTCCGGCGGCTATGACTTCGTGCAAAAAAGCGGGCGCAAAAATGCTGCCGGATCAGACTGTTGGGAGCCCGGGACCTTGCATCACCGCAGCCAGGAACGCTGGAATTTGACAGATGCCCCCTATTCACGGGAGGGCTAATATAGTTGCGAGTATTTTTAAGGACCAGCCATATGCTCCAGACAGGTCGAGTTTATGAGGTTCGCGACCATAGGTTGCGGTTGTGGGGCACTGTGCTTCTTCAGTGGGAGCAGAAACTCAAAGACATCTCCTCAACTCTTTCAGGTCAACTGAAACCTGCCCCTGAATTTGATGATGTGCGGAGTCTATTTGCGCGCTACGACGAACTCGTCGGCGCTGACAGCGACATAAAAGAGTGCAGGAATTTGCGTCATGCAATCGCTGAACTGAACGTCGAACTCATTGATATCGAGAACAGGGAGAGAAATACTGTTGGTATCGTATTCGTCTCTGATAACTTGCTCTTCACATGTGAACAACCATCAACATGATCCTCGCTATTGCAAACGCACCTCTCCACCGGCGGAACCAGGAGTTCCAGCCGACATCTGCAGTGACCAAACTTGGCTGTTGTGTACCGTTCGCGGATCGCGCATGGTTATGGCAGGATTAGAGTCAACGCGGAGGATTGATCCATGTCTACGGTAAAGGAGGAACTTACCCGCCTCATCCAGGGGCAGCCAGAGGACAGCTCGCGCGAGGAAATCGTGCGCGAACTTGCCTTTCATGTCATGGTTGAGCGCGGACTCGCCGACTCGGATGCCAAACGCACAATCTCGAACGAGGAAATGGCGCGGCGCATCCGCTCATGGCAGAAATAACGTGGACCGAAGAAGCCCAGCGCTGGCTGGCGGACATCTTCGAGTACATCGCAGCCGATAATCCCAACGCTGCAGGCCAAACGGTTCAGGGTATCCACGAACGTGCGCAAGTGCTTGCGACCTTTCCAGAGATCGGACAACGGTATCTTGCATCGTCCCGCAATGTCCGGACCCTGCTCTATGGGCACTACCGAATCGCGTATCTGGTGAAGGACGACGGGAACATAGATATCCTTGGCGTCTTTCACGGCTCACTCGAGATTACGCGGTACCAGCTTTAAATGACACGTAACCTGGTAGTCGTACCGTCGGAGATTTGAAACGCCGGGGACCTTCGGCACAGTCAACCCGCGATATCTATTTCGCGGATCTCTGTACCTTGCAGGATTTCATGTGCTACCGCGAGATACGACATGATGGCATCCTTTGCATTTTCCAGTGCTTCCGCTTCCGTTGCGCCTTGTGACCAGCAGCCAGGCAAACCCGGGACACTCACGCTGTATCCTTCGTCAGTTTTTGCCAGTGCAATTTTGTATTTCATATTTCAAATATAGCCCTGTCACATTCCGGCGTCCATCGGCCAAATACCTGCGCTGCAAGCAGAACGAGCGCAATACCTCAATTGAAGGTGCCCGCAGGCCAACTACCGCGCGTTCATGGGCTTGCGCGCCGGTAGAGCTCCAGGTAGGTCTGTGCACTCGATTTCCAGCTGAAGTCCGCCTTCATTCCCGACCGTTGCAGACGCACCCAGGCACCCTTGTCCCCGAACAATGCCAGCGCGCGGCGCAGCCCGCCGGTCAGCGCTGCCACCGTCGCATCATGGAACACGATGCCCGTCGCCGTGCCGGCCGCCAGCGTCTCCGGCGTGGCATCACGGACGGAGTCGCCCAGGCCCCCGGTGTTCCGCACCACGGGGACGGTGCCATAGCGCAGGGCATAGAGTTGTGCCAGGCCGCAAGGCTCGTAACGGGATGGCATCACCAGCGCATCGGCGGAGGCGACGATCTGGTGCGCCAATGCTTCATTGAAACCTGAAACGAAGGCGACCTGCCCTGGATTCGCCTGGGCCGCCAGCACCAGCGCCCGGTGCAGCGCGGGATCACCGTCCGCAAGCAGCGCGAACTGCACCGGTTCCTCCAGCATTCCCGGGATCGCCGCCAGCAACAGATCGATTCCCTTCTGATGGGCGAGCCGGGATACGACCCCGAACAGGAGCGCGTCAGGTATCACCCGCAATCCCAGCGCGTGCTGGAGCGCAGATTTGTTGTCCCGTTTCCGCGCCAGTGTGCGGAGGTTGTAATGCCTGGTTATGTGGCGATCCGAATGCGGATCCCAGAGTTCATAATCGACGCCGTTCATGACACCCACCAACGCGGCGTGCCGATGGCGCAGCAATCCATCCAGGCCGAAACCCAGTTCGGGCGTCTGAATTTCACGCGCGTAACTCGGACTCACGGTGGTAATCAGGTCGGCGCTCGCCAGGCCGCCCTTGAGCAGCGAGAAATTCCCGTAGAACTCCAGGGCGTCCGGGGTGAAAAGTTGCGGCGGGAGCCCGATGGCATCGAAGCGGGCGCGGTCACCGGTTCCGGCGTAGGCCATGTTGTGGACGGTGAACACGGTTGCCGGGCGGCGTGGTTCGCCCCGGAGCAGCATGCAGGCCAGGCCGGTCTGCCAGTCGTGGCAATGCAGAACCCGGGGCTGCCAGCCGAGTCCCTGCTGGCCGAGGGCCAGGCGCACCACCGCCCGGGAAAAGGCCGCAAACCGATTGATATTGTCCGGCCACTCCAGTCCGTCGTCCGCCTGGTACAAGCCACCGCCGCGGTCAAACAGTTCCGGAATATCGACGACGTAGACCACCACCGCGGAATCTTCCAACCGCCCTTCCAGGATGCGCGCGCGGCGTCGCACTCCCTGGACGCCGAATTCACACCGCACGGTCCAGGCGCGCGCGGCG
>MGYT01000117.1:250-1589 GCA_001801865.1 Gammaproteobacteria bacterium RIFCSPLOWO2_02_FULL_61_13 | reverse complement strand
GCATACTTCCCCGAGGCCCCCGGTTCCCGCCAGGGGCTGCAATTCACTGGTCGCGAACAGGATCTGATGCATGCCGGCAATTCCATTTAGTCCAGCGCCGCATCGTCGTTCAACGCAGGCGCCGCAGATCCTGACCCAGCATCTGCGGCGACACCAGCACAATGCCGCCTTCAGAGACATAAAACTGTTTCCGATCCGATTCCAGGTCCACGCCGATGGCAGTGTGGGGGGGGATGACACAGCCCTTGTCGATGATCGCGCGCTGCAACCGGCAGTTGTGGCCGATGCTCACTTCCGGCAGCACCACGGAATCCGTTATCACACTGTAGGATTCGACCCGCACGTTGGAGAACAGCAACGAGCGCCGCACCTCCGCGCCGGACAGGATGCAGCCGCCGGAGACCATGGAATTCACCGCCATCCCGCGCCGGCCGTCCTCGTCGAACACGAACTTCGCCGGGGCCAGTTGCTCCTGGTAGGTCCAGATGGGCCAGTCGCGATCATAGAGATTCAGTTCGGGCGTGACTCCAATCATCTCCATGTTGGAACGCCAGTACGCATCCACGGTGCCCACATCGCGCCAATAGGCGTGCTGGTGGGTAACCGGATCAAGGAAGGAAAATGCGTAGGCGGTATTGTGCTCCGCCACCCAGGGAATGATGTCCTTGCCGAAATCGTGACTCGATCCCGGCGTGTCGGCGTCGCGAATCAACTGCTCATACAGGAATTCCGTGTTGAAGACATAAATGCCCATGGAGGCCAGCGCCTTGCCGGGATTGCCGGGCAGCGGCGGCGGTTGAGCCGGCTTTTCGTGAAATTGGGTGATGCGAAAATCCGCATTGACGGCCATGACGCCAAAGGCTGAGGCCTCTTCAACCGGCGCCTCGATGCAGCCGACGGTCATATCGGCGTTGCGTTCCACGTGGGCGGCCAACATTGTGGCGTAGTCCATCTTGTAGACATGGTCGCCGGCCAGGATCAGCACATGTCGCGGTTGGTGCGTGCGCAGGATGTCCAGGTTCTGGTACACCGCGTCGGCGGTGCCGCTGTACCACCCGCTGTCCACGCGCTGGGACGCCGGGAGTATCTCCAGGAATTCGCCAAACTGCGGGTGCAGAAAGTTCCAGCCCTGCTGCAGGTGGCGGATCAGGGAATAGGCCTTGTATTGGGTCAATACGCCGATACGGCGGATGCCCGAGTTGATGCAATTCGAGAGGGGAAAATCGATGATGCGGAACTTACCGGCAAACGGCACCGCCGGCTTGGTGCGCCACCGGGTCAGGTCCATGAGCCTGTCGCCGCGCCCGCCTGCAAGGACGAGCGCCACCGTGCCCCGGGT
>MGYT01000117.1:0-244 GCA_001801865.1 Gammaproteobacteria bacterium RIFCSPLOWO2_02_FULL_61_13 | reverse complement strand
GGTAAGCGCCTTGACCTGGGTTTGCGGTGTCATGGTCCTGATCCTGCCTCATTCCCGGCTGCTATATTAGCAACAGAGTTTTGATCCCCAATTGATTAACCGCAACATTCCTGAAAGGACATCATGCCACGCAGGACCGCAAGCGGCAGCAGAGATAAAACGGCCCCGGAAGGCGGCGCGAGGGCTGCGGTCGGCCCGTCAGCCCCGCCGCCGCTCGCAGAACCGCTGCGCGCGATCCTGGAGG
>MGYT01000116.1 GCA_001801865.1 Gammaproteobacteria bacterium RIFCSPLOWO2_02_FULL_61_13 | reverse complement strand
CGGACTGTTGCGCCAGGTCATGGTTCAGAAAATGACCGCGATGGCCGCCCGCTTCGAAGCCCTGGGCGATGATGGCATCGGCGCCGTGGTCCTCCAGCCATCGAGCCTCCTCCACGGTTGTTGCCGTGGAGAGAATCTTCGCGCCCCAGGTTCGCGCCCGTGCCAGCAATTCCGGCGCTGGCAGTCCGAAATGGAAACTCACCACCGGCGGTTTGAACTCGCCGAGCATGTCAGCCACCTCGGCAGTGAAGGACGCCCGGCCTGCCCCCGGTGACAGGGTGTCCATCTCCAGTCCCAGTTCGCGGTAATACGGCGCCAGGATGGCGCGCCACGCGTCTTCGCGCTTCACATCAAATGCGGGTGGCGAATGACAAAAGAAATTCACATTGAACGGATGCCTGGTCCCCACCCTGAGCCGCTGCAGTTCAGCGCGCATTGCATCCAGGCTCAACAGCGCGCAGGGAAGTGAGCCCAGCCCGCCGGCATTGGACACGGCCAGCGCCAGTCTGCTGCCCTGCGCCCCCGCCATGGGCGCCTGCACGATGGGCAGCTCAATTCCCAGCAGTTTGCACAGCGCGTTCATTCAACCCGCTCAATTGCGTTCATAAATCCACCAGGGTCCTGAAACCCCCGTACACCATGCGTTTGGGGTCGAAGGGCATCGCATTCATGTTTATCATTTTCAGGAAAGGCTGATGCAAGCGCCAGGAAAAGAATCAGGCCAAGGTGTCCCATCCATATTGAGATCCAGATCAGGAACTCCAGGACCGCGCACCGGTTATACAGGAGTATGTATTGCTCCGGGGCAGTGGCGCGGAAAGATTCCCTTTTTTGCCGCCCGGAGGCCGCGTCGACGGCGGTCCGCACCGTTTGCATGAGCCGGGCCGCGAGGTTCAGCAGTACCCAGATGCCCATGCCTGGCGCCGCGAATACGGTTGTGAGCACCCCCGCCGGATAATGTGGGTCGAGTTGCGTGTACAGGAGAATACCGATGCCCAGTGCGGGGAAGGAAAGGCATATGACGGCAACGACAAGACAAAGGACCAGCCAGGCAATCATGATGAAGAGGACTACAACGAAAGGCGCGGCGACAATCTTGCCGATGATGGAGGCAGTTTTTCCGAACTGGCGCGGCGTCCCACCCGAATACCAGTACACCCAGGACCGCTGATCTACTCCAGGCAAACCACGTTGAGGCGCGTTTTCAGGACTACGCCATGCACTGAAACGTCGGCGGCGAGGGCCACGGCTTCCACGCCGTTCTCCAGCGCATGGCGTAACGCCCTGCCATAGTCCGGGTCAATGTGATCCGCCGGGCGCACCTCAGTGGCGTCACTTCTCTGCACGCAGAAGAAGATCACACCCCGGCCGCCACCGGCAACCACGTGTTCCAGTTCGCGCAGGTGCTTCGCAGCGCGGGTGCTGACGGCGTCCGGAAAGTATGCGATGCCATCCTCTGCCAGCGTCACATTCTTGTTCTCCACGTAGCAATCGGGCCGGCCCGGGCTGGTCAGTAACAGATCGATGCGGCTGTTCTCCTTGCCATACTTTACTTCGGGGCGCACGTGGTCATAGCCCTCCAGTTCCTTGATGCGATGCTCCGCCAGCGCTTCCTGCACCAACACGGACGGCAGCCCGGTGTTGATCCCCACGAGCACACCGGCGCGCGGTTCCACCAGTTCCCAACCGAAGCGATATTTCCGCTCCGGATTACCGGAATCGCGCAGCCATACCCGGGAGCCCGGTATGCGGCATCCGGCCAGGGAGCCGGTGTTCGGTGTATGGGCGGTGAGGGTGCTGCCATCCGCCAGTTCCACATCGGCGAGGAAGCGTTTGTAGCGCCGAATCAGACGGCCTTCGATGAGTGGTGTCTCGTAACGCATATTGATGGAGAAGTTTAACAGGGCCGCTCCATTGCCCCGCAACCTGAATTCCAGCAATCTATGCGTGCAATCTGCATTCAGGAGCAGCCGGCATGAAAGTATTGGCAATGGTGATATGGGCGGTGATTTTGGGCGCCTGTTCCGGCAGTGACGCGCCGGTGACTGCGCTGCGGGAAAAAGGGACCGTAAGCGAGGACAACGTATTCAAGGCTGACGTGGATGCCCTGGCCAAGGCAAAGGAGGCGGAGAAGGTTATTCTCGATGCGGCAGAGCAACAGCGCAAAGACATTGACGCCAACCAGTAGCAAGACCGGGCGTCCGGACACGCTCGAAGGGTTGTACATCATCGATGGCGCCATGGCCACGGAGTTGGAGCGCCGCGGCGCCGATCTGAACCATACGCTTTGGTCGGCGCGGGTGCTGGCGGAACAACCGGCACTGATTGAATCGGTGCATTACGACTACTTTGCCGCCGGCGCGGATATCGCCACCACGGCCAGTTACCAGGCCACGTTTGCGGGCTTTGCCCGTTGCGGACTGGATGCAGATAGAAGCCGGGAGTTATTGCAGCTCAGCGTCCAGCTGGCCTGTGACGCGCGGGATCGATTCTGGGCCAACCCCGGCCATCGCACCAACAGGCGTTATCCGCTGGTGGCGGCGGCCATCGGCCCCTATGGCGCCCATCTTCATGATGGCTCGGAGTACGCCGGCAACTACGCGGCGGACAAGTCCACGCTGGCGGACTTTCATCGCCGGCAACTTGAGGTGCTGGCTCGGAGCAAGGCGAACCTGATTGCGTTCGAAACCGTGCCGAGCCGGCATGAGGCCGAGGCGATCATGCAACTGCTGGAGGAGTTCCCGGAACAACGCGCATGGATCAGCTTCAGTTGCCGCAATAGTACGGAAGTCAGCCATGGGGAAACTTTTCGTGATTGTGTCGCCATGGCTGGAGGCAGCTCACAGGTCCTGGCGACCGGTCTGAATTGCACGGCGCCGGAGTTTGTGGCATCACTCCTGGCCAGTGCTGCCCCGGTGGCCGCCAAGCCATTGCTTGCGTATCCGAACAGCGGCGAAAAATGGCATGCCGCGGACAATTCCTGGACCGGGGCCGGCGGTATGGACGATATTGCCGGGCAGGCACGGCACTGGCGCGCGGCCGGCGCGAGTCTCGTCGGCGGCTGTTGCCGGACCACACCGGCCCATATCCGTCAGATTGCGGGCGCTTTACGCGAACATTGATACTGATCAACCGGGATGCGGCTACACTTCACTAATCTGTTAATAGACGTTGATGGAGGATCAGGCTATGGCTGACTACAAGACGATTCTGGCGGCCGTGGATTTTTCTGATGTCTCGGCTGGTGCACTGCGTGTCGCCGTCGACCTGTCCAGGCGACTCGGTGCGCAATTAAAGGTTGTGCACGTGGTGCAGCCCCAACCGGTGCCGTTGCCGTTGGAGGGGAGCGCCATCTACATGGACGAGGTTCAATCGTGGCAACTGGAAGAGGCGGAAAAGAGCCTGGCCTCGTTCATTCAGGAGCACTGTGCTCCGGGTTCGGTGTCGGTGACCAAGGTCCGATCCGGCGTGGCCGCCACGGAGATCAGCGAGGCTGCCGCGGATATCGGCGCCGACCTGATCGTCCTCGGCACCCATGGCCGCAGCGGACTCAAGCATTTGCTGATGGGAAGCATTGCCGAGAGCGTGTTGCGAGTGGCGCCGGTACCGGTACTCTGCGTGCGCTCATAATTCGTATAATGCGTGCCCCGCCGGCGGGCCAATGCGCGCCGCGGTCACCCGGGGCACGTGCATGAAAGTCTCCATCATCCCTGTTACAAAATTCCAGCAGAACTGTTCCGTGCTCCAGTGCGAGCAGACCGGGCGCGGCGCTGTCGTGGATCCCGGCGGCGATCTGGATCAGATCCGCGAGGTATTGCGGGAGGAGAACGTGGAACTGGAGAAGATCCTCGTCACCCACGCGCATATAGATCATGCCGGCGGCGTCGCGGAGCTGGCGCGCACCATGCAGGTGCCGATCGAAGGGCCGCATCCGGAGGACAAGTTCTGGATTGACGCGCTGGCCGACCAGGGGCGCATGTTCGGTTTCCCGCCATCCGAGCCGTTTACACCGGCGCGCTGGCTGGGGCAGGGTGACGTGGTCCGCTTCGGCAATGTCGAGATGGATGTGTTGCACTGCCCGGGACATACGCCGGGGCACGTGGTGTTTCACCACCGCCAGGCGCAAATCGCGCTCGTTGGCGATGTCCTGTTTCACGGCTCCATCGGCCGGACGGATTTCCCGCGCGGTGACTACGACACCCTGATCAACTCAATCTGCGGGCGCTTGTGGCCGCTGGGTGATGACGTCCGGTTCGTCCCTGGGCATGGGCCGACCTCCACATTCGGCGCCGAGCGCCGCAGCAACCCGTTTGTGGGTGATGCGGTCACCGGTCTGCGCTGAGGTGGTGCCGGCGCGCACATCAGTATTGCGTCATTCTGATAAGATTGGCGTTCGAAAAAGCCCGTTGTAACTCAACCCGCAATAATCCGGAGGTAAACGTGAAACTTTACACATTCCCCCCATCCCCCAATTCCCTGCGTGTATTTGCCGTGGCCCACGAAACCGGTCAGAACCTGGAAATGGTTCCGGTGGATCTCTCCAAGGGCGAGCACATGAAGCCCGAATTCCTCAAGCTGAATCCCAACCACAAGATCCCGACGCTGGTGGACGGTGACTTCGTGCTGTGGGAATCCACCGCCATCATGCTGTACCTGGCTTACAAGGCCGGTGGCAAACTGATCCCCACGGACCCAAAGCCGCGGGCGCAGATGCACCAGTGGATCAGCTGGAACACGGCGCACCTGGGTCCTGCGTGCGGGATCTTCCTGTTCGAGAACATGGTTAAGGGTTTGTTGAAGATTGGCGAGCCCGATCCGAAGCAACTGGCGAAGGGCGAGGAGGAATTTGCGCGTTTCGGCGCAGTCCTGAATGATCACCTCAAAGGGCGCAAGCACCTCGTCGGCAACAGTTCCACCATCGCTGATCACCATGTATTCGCGTCCTTTGTACATGCCGGCGGCTGCGGACTACCAGTGGCCAAGTTTCCGGAGATCCAGCGCTGGTGTGCCGAAATGGCGGCCTCCGCCCCATGGCAGAAGGCGCTGGCCGTACTCAAGCACTGATCACGGTGCGCGACGCGCCCCCGCGCTCATTGCACAACGGCGATTTCACCCCGCTGCCGTTGCACATCGATGCCATTCCGGTGTGGCACGCGGGAGGATTGCTGGGCATGACCATTTGTCCCGGCCAGCCGCCCTGGAATGGCTTTGACGTGAGCCGGGAGCGCGACCTGGAAGCGGATATCACCGCGATTCGGGCCTGGGGCGCCAACATCCTGGTGTCGCTGATGGAAGGCGAAGAGATGCGCGAGTATGGCGTGCACGCGATCCCGGAGCGGGCGCGCAAGCTCGGTATTCAGCATCTGCACCTGCCGATACCGGACATGCACGTGCCGGAACAGGATTTTGAGCTGGCCTGGCGCAACGCGGGGCCCGCGTTGCACCAGGAATTGCAGCGCGGCGGAAAGATCGTATTGCATTGCTATGCCGGATTGGGCCGCACCGGGACCATTGCGGCGCGCATGCTGGTGGAGTCGGGATTGACGCCGGAGGAGGCCATCAGCCGGGTTCGCGCTGCGCGGCCCGGCACGATCCAGACACGATTGCAGGAACTGCACGTGCACACGTTCCACTCCCGCTGACGGGTAGCGGCGTGCTTTCCTTCACCGACGTCGGCCGCCGCTTCGGTGCGGTAAACGCGGTGGATGGCGTAACCCTGGTGGTACCTTCCGGCACAACAACAGTCCTGATCGGGCCAAGCGGCTGCGGCAAGTCCACGTTGCTGCGCCTTGCCACCGGGCTGGAAAAACCCGATCGCGGCGTGGTCTGTTTCCACGACGAGCCATTGGGCGCTGAGACGCTGCCGCGCCTGCGTCAACGCATGGGCTACGTGATCCAGGACGGCGGCCTGTTTCCCCACCTGACCGGCGCTGAGAACGTCACACTCATGGCCCGTTACCTGGGCTGGGGCGCCGGGCGGATTACAGCCAGACAGGCACTGCTGGCGGACCTCGTACAATTGCATTCCGATCAGCTGAACAGATATCCCCTGGAGCTTTCCGGCGGGCAGCGGCAGCGCGTGTGTCTGATGCGCGCCCTGATGCTGGATCCGGACCTGTTGCTGCTGGATGAGCCCCTGGCTGCGCTGGATCCGCTCATTCGGGTGGATCTCCAGGAAGTCCTGAGACGGATTTTCACCACGTTGGGCAAGACTGTACTGCTGGTGACGCATGATCTGGCGGAGGCCGCCTATTTCGCCGGGCAGATTGTCCTGCTGCGCGCGGGCCGTGTCGTGCAGCAGGGCGCCGTGCGCGAGTTGCTGGAGCAGCCGGCCGAGCCGTTCGTGGAACAGTTTGTCAAAGCGCAGCGGGAGCCCCTGCGATTGCTGGCGGAGGCGATCACTTGAAGGCACTGGCCTGGCTGCTGTCGTTGTTGTCGGCCGGTGCATTGGCCGGCCCGGTGCAGATCGGCTCCAAGAAATTCACCGAGGGCGTGATCCTGGGAGAGATCACCACGCAGTTGCTCGAGGCGCGCGGCGTGGGCGCCGAACATCGGCGCGAACTCGGCGGCAGCCGGGTGCTGTGGAGCGCCCTGCTGAGCGGAGAGATAGATGTCTACCCCGAATACACCGGCACGCTGACGCAGGAGATCCTGGCGGATGCCGCGCTGCAATCGCCGCATGACCTGGCGGCGCGGCTGGCATCAGTGGGCGTCGGCATGACCGCATCGCTGGGATTTGACGACAGTTATGTGCTGGGAATGCGCAGTACGCAGGCGCAGGAACTGGGCATCAGGCGAATTTCGGACCTGCGCCGTTTCCCCGATCTGCGCCTTGGTCTCAGTAATGAGTTCCTGGAACGGGCGGATGGCTGGCCGAGTCTGCGCGCGTTCTATTCACTGCCACACGCCGGGGTGCGTGGTCTGGATCACGACATTTCCTACCGCGCCATTGCCGACGGCAAACTGGATGTCATCGATCTCTATTCCACTGACGCGGAGATCCGGCAGTTCGACCTTTTTACATTGGTGGATGATCAGAATTTCTTTCCGCGCTATGACGCCGTGCTGTTGTACCGGCAGGATCTGCCGCGACGGGTCCCGGAGGCCGTGGCGGTTCTGGAGCAATTGCAGGGCCGCATCTCCATGCGGCGCATGATCGGCATGAATGCGGCGGCACGTATAGACCGGATGCCGGAGACCGAGGTTGCGGCGGCGTTCCTGCGCCAGGAGTTCGGTTTGCAGGGGAGCGTCATCGCCGTCAGCCGCGGCGAACGCCTTTGGCGCACGACGGCCGATCACCTGTTGCTGGTGGCGTTGTCCCTGGGCGCGGCCATTGCCGTGGCAATCCCGCTGGGTGTTGTGGCCGTGCGCCGGGCCGAATGGGCGCGCGTAATCATCGGCGTTGCCAGCGCCATCCAGACGATACCGGCACTGGCGTTGCTGGTATTCCTGATCCCGCTGCTCGGGATCGGATTTGCGCCGGCGGTGGCGGCGTTGTTCCTCTACAGCCTGCTGCCGATTGTGCGCAACACCTATGCCGGCCTGCATGACATTGCCGCGCCGATCCGCGAATCCGCAGTGGTGCTGGGTCTACCGTCCATGGCGCGATTGCGTCGCGTTGAACTGCCGCTGGCCTTGCGCACCATCCTCGCGGGCATCAAGACCGCAGCGGTGATTAACGTGGGCACGGCGACATTGGGCGCGCTCATCGGCGCCGGCGGATATGGTCAACCGATTCTCAGCGGCATCCGCCGCGATGATTTTGGTTTGATCCTGGAGGGAGCCGTGCCCGCCGCGCTGCTGGCGCTGGCGGTGCAAGGTCTGTTTGACGTGTTGGAAAGGCGGGCTATTCCGCGCGGGTTACGTTTCCGCAGCGTGCCTTGATGCGGACCTGGTAATCGTCGTGCCCGCGCAGGTCTGCCCCGTGCGCGGACACGGGGCGGGCAGCCAACAACACCATGGATTTAACTGGATTCGCGCTTTCGCGGGAATGACGAAACCGGGGTAAATCACCGTCTCAATATTTGTATGCGGTGAATTGACAGCCAGTGGGGATTATTACGCGGATGGCTGCGCCATCACCTGTTCGGTGGCCCGCCGGCGCCGATCCACAATGCGCATGAATTCATGGGCGACGCGCGGAACGTGCTCGAAATAATGCGATAGAGCATTGTAATCAGCGCGCAGCAATTCCGTGGCGTCAATGGCGCGCACCGAGGCCGTGCGGATGCCGCCCTGGAAATAGCCCATCTCGCCGATGGGTTCCGGTGGGCCGACATCAGCGATGTGAATATGTTTGCCATCCAGCGTGGTGCGGTAGACCTCGACCTTGCCGGCGGCAATTACATAAAGCGTCGGGTCCGGCTCGTCCTGGATGATGAACTGCTGCCCCGGCGGCACGGAGACTTCGGTGAAGCGGGCGCTGATGGCGGACAATTCCATGTCCGACAGGGTGGAAAATACCGGGCAGCGGCGCAGGCGATCCATGCGCTGACGCCGGACCGCAGTCTCCAGTTCAACTGGGGAGATGTCTCCGTCCTGGAGCAGGATCTCGCCAAGCGGGCGAGGTTTGCTGGCGCGCTTCAATTCCTGTCCCTGCTTTTTTACGGCATTCTGCAACAGCGGCCGTGAGCAGGCGAGATAGTCGCCGAGTCGCTTTGTGTCTTTATCAGTGGGTTCAGTCATAAGCATTACTCCTGCCACCGGCGGCATGCCTGCAACTATGCCAGAAATCCGCCATTTGTTTAGACAATTTCCAGGGATTCGACACTGCCGGTATCCTCCAGTTGGTGGATCGGTTCGCCCACAAAATGGCCCATGGCAAGATCAGCGCCTAGGGCAATGGCATCCGTGAGCGACGTGGCATCCTGGATGTCATCGACGACAATGCGCTGACCTTGCGCGCGCAGCGTGTCCAGCAACGCCCCTTGCGCCGGCTGTTGTGCGCCACTCTTCAGCTCTTTCAGCAAACTACCGTGCATTAATACCATGTCGAACTGCGAACCCTGTTGACCGGCCGCCGCCTGCACATCGACTGTACTGCTGACCTGTCCCAGCACAAATCTGAATCCGTGCGATTTGTGCAAATAAGTCATCAATGCAGTGGCGGGCTTTTCCAATTCCACGAAGTCCGCCGCCGCCAGTTCCAGCGCAATGGATTTCCCCGGCTGGCGCTTGTCCAGACCGGCGAGCAGCTTGCGCAGCCAGTTGAACAACCCGGGGTCCGCCAGCGAGGCCTCGCTGAGGCGCAGCAGGAAAAGGTATTTGTCCGGTTTGTGATTTACGACGCGGCCGATGGTCTCGCGCAGCAGCCAGCGGTCGATAAATTTGCGAAAGGCCGGGTCCGCCGCGGCCTGGTATATGTCCGCTTCTTCCGCAAGTGTTCCGTCCTTGTCCACCAGTTGCAGATTGATGCGGAATATCTCGCGCTCACTAACCTGTCCTTCATTGGTAAGTGCTATGAGCGGCCGAAATAATTGCGTGACACGATCCTCATTAAATGCAGTCTTTATCTTGAGTCCCTGCGGAGTCAGTCTGGTTTCATCGAGTTCCTGTTCATCGCGAGCCGCTGGTTTCGCTGCCGGGGCTGGCGTCGCCTGCGGAGTAGTGGCGATTTTGGCGGCGGGCGCGGCGGCCGTTTCCGCTCGTGGTACCTGTGCGGCTGCCGGTTTCATCACCCGTGGCGGCGCTGATGCAGGCTTGGCTGCCGGCCGTGCTGGCGGCGCGGGTGCGGGCCTGGCCGCCGGTCGCGATGCTGGTACAGGCGCTGATGCAGGTTTGGCTGCTGGCGCAGGTACCGATACTGGTTTGGCCGCCGGCCGTGCGGCCGGCGCAGGCGTCACGGTTGGCGCCGATGCCGGCGCCTTTGAGGCCGGTGCCACAGACCGGGCCTTTGCGGCAGGTGCAAAGGGCACCGGGCGCGGCATTGCAGGTTTCACTACGGGCGCGGGCTGTGCTTTACCCTCGGGGGCTGCAGGAAAGGGGAATGTCGGTGCGGCTGCTTCGGCAATAATGGAAGTACGGGCCGGTGCAATTGCAGGTTTTGGCGGTGGCGCGGGGATGACTTCCGCCGGCGACTCGGGTACCGGCGCCGGAGCGGCTACAACCTCGGGTTCAGGGACCGGTTCAGACGCAGGCTCACCGATAATCGCTTCAGGTATCCCTTCGGCGATCTCCTCGGGGATCTCCACAGGGATCGCCTCAGGGATTTCTTCCGGGATCTCCTCAGGGATTTCTTCCGGGATCGCCTCAGGAATTTCCTCAGGCGCCGGTTCCGGGATCGCTTCGGGTATCGGTTCAGGCGTCTCCGCCAGCGTCGGCTCAGGGGCCGACTCCGGAATCTCCTCCGCCACCGGCTCAGGAATTGGCTCCGGAATGGGTTCCGGAATGGATTCCTCTTCCTGTACAGGTGGCGGTGGCTCATAGATGTAAAACGAATTGCCTGCTTGCTTGGCGGCAATGTTCGCGCAGTCGCGGACCATCTCCAGCAGCATGTCGGCTGAGTGGCCGACTTTCTGCCAGGCGCCGAATGAAACCGGCACCACACCGATGCTGACGGTGTAGCGCAATTTCTTTTCTTCGAATCGATACGGATTTTTTTGCAGGTAGGCGCATATCCCGGTCATGGTCAGGGAAAGCGGTTCCAGCGGATCGGGGTCGGTGATCAGCAGGGCGACTGACTGGTCATTCAGGCGCGTGATGTGCGGATTGGCGCTGGTGCCCTTGAAATACTCGTAACATTGCTTGGCAACGTGGCGCACGATGTTGTCGCGGATGATGACGCCGAAGCGCTTTTCCAGCATCTCGTGATCGTCCAGTTCCACCAGCAACAGGACGCGGTCTTTCCCGCCCTCGCTGTCATCCCCCTGTTCCAGTTCCTGGTAAAAGAGCGCCTTGTTGAAGGCGTGGTTATGGCTGGTCTGCTCCAATGCGCGCGCCCGAACCACCTGGTGTTTCTCCACGGCGGTCAGCAGCGCCTGTTTCAACTGTTCCTTGTCGAATTTCTCCTTGCGCAGATAGTCATAGACCCCGGCGCGCAATGCCCGCACCGCAATCTCCTCGTTACCGGCGCCGGTCATCATGATCGTGGCCGGGAAGTATTTATTCTTGCGATTGGCTTGCAGGATGTCGAGGCCGGTGACGTTATGGATGCACAGGTAATAATCCAGGATCAGCGCGTCGTATCGTGACCAGTCAAAATCGTCACTCGGGGCGCCTTGTGCCACCGGGTCGTATTCCGCCACCTCCACGTCCGGCAGCAGTTTGCCCAGGTAGACCTTGATGAGCCGGCGAAAATCGCCGTCATCATCCAGGATCAGGATTCGCTTTAAGGGGGTCGCGTCACTCATTGTTCTACATGGGCTTCGGATTCAAGTCGGGATTGAAATACAGGATCTAAGCAAATTATCTGCCAGAATTTCTACTCCTGCCCCGTGCGCACCTTAAGTCCGTGATGTTGCTTCAGTTATTGGAAATGAAAAAGATTTTTCAATGACTTACATCACAGTTTGATCGCAATACTATAAGCCGCCCGTGGTGCGGCTGTCACCCTGTGGAGACGCCCAGAAAAAGAAAAAGCCGCCTTTTGAGGGGCGGCTTAAGTTGAAAATCCGCGAAGCGCTCGCCGGGGGGGCGAGGCATGCGGAGGGGAGGTCAATTGGTTTTCAGGGCGTCCTTGAAGATGCGCTGAGCCTGGGCGCTGTAGCTGTTGCCCAGTTCATACACCGTGCGGGCATCTTCTGCAGCGCGCTCGCCCATCTGACGCAGGGTCTCGGCGTAGCTGGCGAAATAGCCCTGGAAGCCTTCCGCATCCTTGATGGACGCTGCGGCTTTAATCTGTTCAATGCCGAGCTTCGCCGTCTCTTCGATGCGCTTGATCTGCAGGTTCACGACCTTCTCGACGTTCGCCACGGCCAGGGCATTCAGTTCCTGGACCGGGGCCATATACTTCTCAACTTGTACGTTCATGGTATTTTCCCTCCGCTTGGGGGCTTTGAATTTTGTTGCGGTGCATCATATCCACATGAATGGTGCGGCGCAACATTTTTAATATGAATCTTTTATATCAAATTCAATTTTTCCATAGCTGCCAGTTATTTAATATCCAAGTGACTGTTTTATAGTAAGAAACAAGTATTCCATTTCAATAGAACCCCAGACCCGAGGCCCAAAAATGACAATTCATCGCCGCATTCTGACCGCACTGGTCACCCTGCTCACCGTCGCGGGACCTACCCTCGCCGCGGAGCCCACGCTGATTTTGCGCAACGGCGTGGTCTTCACCGCCGATGCCGCCCAGCCCTGGGCTGAGGCGATAGCCATTGAAGGCGGGGTATTGACCTACGTCGGTAACAATAGCGGCGTCGAGGCTCTGGCGGGCGCAGGCACGCGCGTGATTGAGCTGGCCGGTCGGCTGGTAGTACCCGGTTTTCATGACGTGCATCTGCACGCGATCTCCTCCGGCCACACCTTGTCCGGGTGCAGCCTGCTGGAGATTCGCCCGCTCGAGGCGTTGCTCGAGGCCATCAGGAAGTGCGCGGAACGTGCGCCGGGAGTCTGGGTCGAGGGTTCGGGTTTCGACTTGAGCCTGTTTCCCAACGGCAATCCGAATAAATCCCTGCTTGATAAGATCGTTCCCCACCGGCCGGTGTTCCTGACCGGCTCCGATGGGCACAACGCGTGGGTCAACACCCGCGCCCTGGAATTGGCAGGGGTAACCCGCGAGACACCTAATCCGCCCAAGGGCGTTATTGAGCGTGATCCGGTTACCGGCGAGCCCAGCGGCACGGTGCGCGAAACCGCCCAGGCGCCGTTCAGAAAATTGTTGCCCCAACCCACGCCTGAGCAGGATGTCGAGGCGCTGCGCGCAGCATTGCGTCATCTCAACGCGCTGGGCATCACGTCATTCATAGAGGCCTCGGCGGGCGAACGCGACCTGCAGACCTTTCACAAGCTGGATCAGGCAGGCGAACTCACGGCGCGGGTGGTGACGTCGCTGACCTACGGCGTTTTCTCGCGCCACGAGGGTCCCGAGTTCGATGCCGTGCTTGAACGGCGCAGTCAGTACGCGTCGACGCGGATCAACACGGATGCGGTGAAGATATTCATCGATGGCGTGCTGGAAGGGGAGACGGCCTCACTGGTGGATCCCTACACCGGCATGGGCAAGCATCGTGGCGAGCTGAACCTGACGCCCGCGGATCTCAACGCGGCGGTGACGCGCTTTGACGCGATGGGCCTGCAGGTGCACATGCACGCCATTGGGGATGGTGCGGTGCGGGCGGGGCTGGATGCGTTCGCGGCGGCGCGACAGGCCAATGGCGTGACTGACAACCGGCATCACATATCGCATCTGCAACTGATTCATCCGCTGGACGTGCCGCGATTTGCAGAGCTGAACGTCAGCGCCAATTTCCAGGCGCTTTGGGCCTATCCGGATACGTGGATCATGGACATCAACCTGCCGGTAGTGGGGCAGGAGCGTGTGAACCGGATGTATCCCATCGCCAGCGTGAAGGAGGCCGGGGGCCGCATTGTGGCCGGCAGCGACTGGGACGTGTCTTCCGCCAACCCGCTGGAGGCGATTGAAACGGCCATGCGGCGTTCGGACATCCTGCGCAAGGATGGTGGTGTGCTGAACCCAGACGAGCGTGTGGACCTGGAAACCATGTTGCTGGCCTTTACGCGTGAAAACGCCTGGTTGATGCACCATGAGAAGCAAGTGGGCACGCTGACCGTGGGCAAGCGCGCGGACCTCGCGGTGCTGGACCGCAACCTGTTCAAGATTCCTGCGGAACAGATCGGTGATGCGCGGGTGGTGATGACATTTCTCGACGGGAAGATGATTTACGTACAGCCTTCGCATTGAGGATCATGTTGAAAAGGATGGCCAGCTGAATCCGGCCCTACAGGATCACGGGCTGGTGGGTTGTAGGGCCGGCTTCAGCCGGCCGGGTTTACCCGGGACATCATCCCAGTTGCAGCTTATCGAGAATGCCCTTCAAGTCAGACTTCCCGACGGTAATTTCCGCGTGTGTCAGGCCGGCAAGTTCATGGGGGAAGACGAGCCAGGCCTCGGTCTCGTGCAGAAAATAATCCGGGTACAACGAGGACTGGTTGCGCGTCGGCTTAAACCACGGGCACGCGATCCGGATCTGTTTCGGGCAGCGCTCGTCCAGTTGAAACCGCAGCTTGCCCAGCAGCGCATCGATGCTGGCGCCAGTATCGAACACGTCATCCACAATCAGAAGCCGGGACGTGGCGTGCACAGCTTCGACCACCAGCGCCAGCCCGCTGACTTCCACTTCCCGCCTGCGCACGTCGATGCCGCGATATGCCCACGTCTTCACCGGCACATGGTTTGAACTGCACCCGCGCACGTCGAAATATTCCTGCACGGCGATGGCCACCGGCGCACCGCCGCGCCAGATGCCCACGATCAGATCCGGGCGATAGCCCGATTCATACACCCGCTCGGCCAGCAGGAAGGAATCCGCCAGCAGCTGACCCGCGCTGATGAATATTTTTTCCATGGGGTGATCTTATCAGCCTAAATTGCCAGGGGTCAGAGCTGAAGCTCTGACCCCTGTTCGATTGTGACGGGACAGTGATTTGGTTCTGTCCCTTGTAGGGGCGGCTTTAGCCGGCCATGGGCATCGCGGCGGGATAAATCCCGCCCTACAAGTCACGCCGCCTGTGGCAGCTGCCTTGGTGCGACCCCCAGCAGGCGCAGTAACGCGCGGCATGCCACGCGCCGGGTGCCATTGAGCAGCTCGTCCACAGAAAGCGGGCTGATGTCATCAAGCATGGCGGGTTGCCCATGAAGGATGCCCTCGGCCACCGCGATCCCGCTGCGAATCGCCGGGCCGATCCCCTCACCCAGGTCCCGCGTGGCCATGCCGGCGGCGTCGCCAACGAGAAAGGCATTGCCGTTCTGCCACGGGCCGCTGCGTTCGCGCAGGAAATAACTGTACCCCGCCGCCGTCAGTGGCCGGTCGTCGATCATGCCGAGCCGGCCCAGCCGCGTGACAAGTCTTTCCCAGTGCTCATGCAGATTCTGCCCCCGCTGTCGCAACGGCTCGGACAGGGCGCCGACGCCGAGATTGAGCCAGCCGCCTGCCTTGGGCACATACCACGCATACCCGGGCAGACCGTGATCGAAGAACCACAGGTGACAGCGCGGGTCGCGCCACGCAAAGGGAAACTCCAGTTCCGTGGCCGCTATTTGCAGCGTCTTGTTGTGCGGGCTGTACGCGCGGAACAGGTGCCGGTGCACCGGGCAGCGCGTGCCGCCGGCGCCGACGACATGCGGCGCGTGAAACGCCCCATCGATGAGGTAACCCTCTCCCGCGCGGGCAATCTCGCGCACGTCGTGCCGGATGACGGTGGCATTGCTTCGCCGCAACAGATAGTCATCGAATTCCACGCGACGCACGGAATACTGGCGCGTGCGGAGTGGCAGGGTCATCCCCCAGGCGTGGACCACGAGGTGATCAAACGTATGCAATCCGGCCGGATACGCCGCCGGATCCAGCCCGAGGGCCTGGAATACCCCCGGCGAGACCCAACCCGCGCACAACTTGGTACGCGGAAATGATTCCTTGTCGAGCACGATGACCTTGCGCCCGCCCCGGATCAGCGCCGTGGCGCAGGCTGATCCTGCCGGGCCGCCGCCGACGACGATGACGTCAGCAGTCTCCACGCCGTTCACGACTCCCAGAATTCGGGCGCCGCTTCACCGTAGAGTGCGGCACGGGTGCGCGGCAGGTGGTTATTTTGAGTCGGAGTGAACACCACCTGGAACAACTGCAAATTGCCGGCAGCGAAGGCCGCGGAGCAACCGCCCAGGTAAAGCCGCCATGCGCGGACAAAATATTCGTCGTACATGCGCGTCACCTCCGGTACATGTTGTTCGAACTGTCGCAGCCAGTCGGCGAGGGTGCGGGCGTAATGCAGACGCAGGTTTTCCACGTCGAGCACTGACATGCCCGCACTCTCGAATACCTGCATCATCTCGCGCAGGCTCGGCGTATAGCTGCCCGGGAAAATGCGCTGGTGGATCCAGCCGTTCATGGGGCTCGGCAGGTTGCGGCCGACGCTATGGACGAGACCCCGCCCGCGCGGGGACAGGCAGCGGCGGATGACGCCACCCAGCGTGCGGAAATTGTCCGGGCCGACGTGCTCGAGCATGCCGACGGAAACAAAGGCGTCATAACGGCCGTCGATGTTGCGGTAGTCATCCTCGATGAACTCCACCGCGTGGGCGAGGCCCAGTGTCTGCGCGCGCCAGCGGGCGTGCTCGATCTGCTCGCGCGAGATGTTGAACGCGCGCACCTGGACGCCGTGGTGGCGCGCCATGTGCAGGGCAAGGGCGCCCCACCCGCAGCCGGCCTCGACCACGCGCATGCCGGGTTCCAGCCCGGCCTTGCGGCACACATGTTCGAGCTTCGCTGTCTGCGCCTGCGCGAGATCCATGGTCGCGGCGCTGTAATAGGCGCAGGTGTAAATCATCTCCGGGTCGAGCCAAAGCCGGTAGAAGTCATTGCCGAGATCGTAGTGTGCGGCGATATTGCGCCGCGACTCGGTGAGGGAATTGCCATGGGACAAAGGTATCCAGTGCAGGTAGTGACGACGGAACTTCTGCCAGGGGCTTTGATCCGTGGCGCGGAATGCGGCGGTAAGCACCTGGATCAGATCCCCGTCCACGCGGATCCCGCCGGCGGCAAAGGCATCGCCGAAGCCGAGGTCCGGGCGCAGGCAGGTCTGCCACAGGGCTTGGTGCGTCAGGAACGTGATGCGCGGGACAGCCGAATCCATCGCCGCGCCGTCCCCGCGATCCCAGAGCGAGAACTCGACAGGTGGTTTACCCATGGCAATGCGATACATGCCCAGGGCAAACCGATCCAGCGGAGAGGGGTTGCTCGTGTGACTTTGGCCGGATTGGTGCGTCAATGTAGGACTCAGGCCCCCGGGGAAGGCAAGGGTGGGCTGGCGTGATGCTTTCATGGCCTCTGATTCTCCCCGCATCCTCGCGCCGGCGGACCGGGGCGGGAAATGCGCGTTATTGATCCATGTTTATATATAGCATGCTCCCGCCGGGAGGTGGCTTGCGCTGCATCAACTGAGGCTTCCGGCATGCCTTGACCCTCCGTTCAGAAGTGAAGGCGAATCTGTCCAATCTGGCAATCGATCTCGCGGCACCCAGGCTACGGCACTTGATCGCGATCAATCCGGCCGTGAGGGAGCCTGCGTAGACTGGGCTGGCGCCGGCACTCCATTCCGGCGCTGGTGGGCACTCGTACATGGCTTACGCTGCGGCGATCCCGAGTTATGGTCCGCTGTGCACCTATACCGTCTCGGCCCGCGGCAAGGATCCCCATGTCCCCGTTTTCCGCTTCCTCCGCAACCAGTTCGGCAACCTTGCACTCGCAGAGATCGACAGCCTGTTCGGATTCGTCAGCCAGTCCCCGCTGTACGGCGGACGCGCGTTCGTCCGGCCGGAACTCTCGGAGCGGGATGTTTTCCAGTTGAACCGCTCCGGGATCGGGTTGCGTCTGCCGCTGTCCAATCATTACGTAGACCGGGAAGAGTATGAACGGGAACGCCGGCTGCTTGCGCGTTATCACCGGGGCGGCAATTCGGTCATCGTCACCAACGATGAACTGGCGCGCTGGATCCGCTCGGAGTTTCCGCTTTACCGCCTGGATGCGAGCGTTATCAAGAACATTCATACACATGCCCAGATTGACGCAGCGCTGGAAGTCTACGACGACATCGTGCTGCCGATGGAGTTGAGCACGGATTACGAATTTCTCGATCGCATTGAGGCCAGGGACAGGGTCATATTATTTGCAAACGCAGGTTGCGCCCTTACCTGCCCCTCCAGGACCTGTTACGCATCCATCTCCAGGATAAACAAATGCCGGGGCGGGAGTGTGCGCTGCTCGCGCAATCTGAAGCCGCGTGAACAAATCGGCATGGTGGATTTTGACCTCGTGCCGTTGCTGGAAATGGGGTATTACAAGTTCAAGCTGCTGCGTCCGCGGCCGTCCGGCGTCACCGGCTACTGATACGCCGACACGCGATGCTGCGCAGCGGTACGACCATCAGGCGGAGACGGTTCCTGGGCGAGTGCGCACGTCTTGCCGGTTGCGCCGGTGTGGCCGGTATCGCGCTTGGGCTTCATGGCCGGCAGATCCGCTCGCCTCCGCCCAGCGCCCTGCGACCGCCGGGCGCCCTGCCCGAAAAGGAGTTTGCCTCC
>MGYT01000115.1 GCA_001801865.1 Gammaproteobacteria bacterium RIFCSPLOWO2_02_FULL_61_13 | reverse complement strand
GACATCGCGGTTCCCCACCATGAGCGATTTGCTGAATGGGAGCGATCCGGTGGCGGACCTGATGGATTCGCTGCCAGGATCCCCGGCGGTAGCGTTGCAAAAGGTGCTGGAAGGCGCCCGTTGCCTGGATGGCAGCGGCGACGCCCCGTTGTTGCTGGCGCCATGCGATCTGCAGGCCATCAAGGCCTGTGGCGTGACATTCATGACCAGCCTGATGGAACGGATCATTGAGGAACGCGCCGGAGGCGACCCGCAGTATGCGGAGCAGATACGCGCCGAACTGCTGGACGGCATTGGCACGGACCTGCGCGGTATCGTCCCCGGCAGCGCCGCGGCGGCACAACTCAAACAGACGTTGCAGCGCCGCGGCATGTGGTCGCAATACCTCGAGGTCGCCATCGGGCCCGATGCGGAGGTATTCACGAAGGCGCAGCCCTTGTCCGTCGTGGGCCACGGCATGGAAATCGGCATCCACCCCGATTCGCGCTGGAATAATCCCGAGCCGGAGATTGTGCTGGCCGTGAACCGGCACGGGCATATCGTCGGGGCGACCCTGGGTAACGACGTGAACCTGCGCGATGTGGAGGGTCGCAGTGCGCTGTTGCTGGGAAAAGCCAAGGACAACAACGGCGCCTGCGCCATCGGCCCGTTCATCCGCCTGTTTGATGAGTCCTTCACGCTGGATACGGTCCGCGCCTGCACGGTGTCGCTGCGTGTACACGGTGCGGACGGTTTCCAGATGAGTGCCGGCAGTCACATGGCGCAGATCAGCCGCGACCCGGAGGAACTGGTGCGCCAGGTCGTCAACCGGCATCACTCCTATCCCGACGGGCTGATGCTGTTCCTGGGCACCATGTTCGCGCCCACCACCGACCGGGATGCGCCGGGTCTGGGTTTCACCCACCGGGTCGGCGACCTGGTCGAGATCAGCACGCCGGCGCTGGGACGCCTGGTGAACCGGATCAATCATACGGACCGGATCCCGCCGTGGACGTTCGGAATCGCGGACCTGATGCGCAACCTGGCGGCGCGCCGGTTGCTTTGAAGCGTTGACCGCAGCCATGTCCCGGATCAAACTGACGTCCATTCCATTATTTCGATCACCAATCTTCAGCCCAGGGAGCCCCAATGTCTGAAATTGAAACGACTGCGCCGATGACACCGGACGAACAACGCGCCACGCTCGTGCCGATGGTCAAATCCCGACCCCCGGCGGAAGCGGCCACGTTGCTGGAGGAGTATCCGGCCGACGTCATCGGCAGCGTGTTGCTGAGCCTCAATCCGGCGTTCAGCCAGGACATCCTCGCAGCGCTGCCTGGCGGGCTGGTGGACGGCATCATGAAAGTGGTGCAGCCGGAACGGGCGCGGCAGTGGACCCATAATGCCGTCTATCCGGAAGACACCATCGGCCGCATGATGGAGCCGGCGTTTTCGGTCTTCCCGCCGGCAATGACGGTGGCGCAGACCGTCACCGAATTGCGTACGCTGGTGCAAAAGGCGTTCATCACCTACGGCTACGTAGTCGATCCCCAGGGCAAATTGCTGGGCATCATCACCATGCGCGATCTGTTGTTCGCTGCTGACGAGACCCGTCTTGCAGACATCATGTTGCGCGATGTGTTTTCCCTGCGGCCCGAGCAGCCACTCGAAGATGCGATGCGGCAGGTTCTTGACCGCCATTATCCGTTTTACCCGGTTTGCGACGGAGCCGGGATTCTGTTGGGCCTGGTTCGTGGGCAGGCGATGTTCGAAGAGCACTCGTTCGATATCACCGCCCAGGCCGGCACCATGGTGGGTGTGGAAAAGGAGGAGCGCCTGACCACGCACTGGTTGCAGAGTTTCAAATTCCGGCATCCGTGGCTGCAACTGAACCTGCTCACGGCATTCGTGGCCGGTGCGGTCGTAGGCATGTTTGAAGGGACAGTGGAGCGTCTCGTCGTATTGGCGGCATTCCTTCCCGTGCTGGCGGGGCAGTCGGGCAACACCGGCTGCCAGGCGCTGGCGGTCACCCTGCGCGGCATGACGCTCGGCGAACTGAAACCCGGACAGGAGCGGGAACTGGTTTTCAAGGAGGCCTTGCTGGGCGCCATGAATGGCGCGTTCACCGGGCTCATTGCCGGTGGCGGCATGTATGCCTACGCCAGCAAACAGAATCTGCCGGAGGCGCTCTGGCTGGCCTTTGTGGTGTGGCTGGCGCTGGTGGGCGCGTGCGTCGTCAGTGGAATTTGTGGTGCACTTATCCCGTTGACGTTGAAACGTATCGGCGCCGATCCGGCCACCGCCTCCAGCATCTTTCTTACCACGGCCACGGATGTGGTGAGTATGGGACTGCTGTTGGGACTGGCGACGATCCTGGTGTGAATACCAGCCTATAATTTCTCCTGCTCCATGGCGATCAGGTTGGATTTGACCTGAGCCAGAACCGTCAGAAATTGTTCCCGGGTACCTGTGTCGATTCCGGAAAGAATGTTTGCCGTAAGGATTTCGCCTTGCGTGACCATTTCATTCATTAACGGGTCTATCTTCTCCGTTATGTAGACGCGGTTTGCGCGCCGGTCACCAGGATCAGCCTGGCGTTCGATCCACCCGCCAGCCTCCAACCGATCCAGTAACTTGCTCAGCGGCGCCCGTTCCATGTCCAACTCGTCGGCTAGGTGCTGCTGAGTTTGCGCATCGGTCCGGTAAAGGTGCGCAAGGACAAACCATTGCGAACGGGTAAGGCCAAGGTGCTTTACCCGGCGATCAAAAACACGCCGCATGAGGCGTGCCACATCGTGCACCAGGAATCCCAGGTTGCGGCCGAAGTCCCGGGTCTTGGATCTTGGCTTTCTTGTTTCCATGAATACAGTATACTAAGTATCGTTAAGCACTGCTGGAATCAGGTTCAGAAGAAGGCCACAAGGTGACCCGTTTTTCATCAGATTGTGCTCCCGCAAGGCCAGGACTGGGTGGTCGAAATTTGGCGAGAATCGCTGCCCTCATACTGTTGGCAGGACCCATTGTCATTGGCTGTAATGATTCCCGGAATGGCAGCGCCGGAAATATTCAACCAGCAAAAAAGCAGATTGCGCCGCTGCGCTTGCAGACTCTGCGCCCGGAAATACGGGAGATTCGCGAATTAATCGTTGGCACAGGGACTATCGGCGCCGCCCAGACCAGCAACATCGGTGTCGTCACGCCTGGCATCGTTGAACGAGTATTCGTCAGAGTGGGCGACCGGGTCAAGAAGGGTCAGCCGTTATTCCACACGCGCAAGAACGACTATGAGATAAGCGTGCAGTTGGCCCGTGCAGAACTCACGGCTGCCGAAGCACGCGCGGAGCAGGCGCGTCTGGAACATGAGCGGGCAACCGACTTGCGTGACAAGAACTATATTTCGCAGGCCCAACTCGACGCGGCGAAAAATGCGCTGACCGCAGCGAACGCCGAGGTTGGCGTTGCCCAGGCCGGGCTGGCACAAGCCGGGCAAAGCCTTGACGATACCGTTGTCCGGGCTCCCTACGATGGCGTTGTCACTGCCCGCAATGTTGACGAAGGGACGTACAAGTCCGAGCAAACGTTTAACGCCGATAGTTCCGTACTGCAATTGCAGGAAATTGATGTCGTCGTCGCGGTGGTCCGGGTTCCCGAAATATACCTGGCCCAGTTAAGCCCCGGTACCCCCGTTGATCTTTTTGTCGACGCCACGGACGACGTGCTGCATCGTGAGATTTCGGTCATCAACGACCAGGTGGACCCACAGTCGCGATCCATCGAAGTACGCATTATGCTGGAGAATGACGATTATGGAGTGAAACCGGGTCTGTTTGTACGTGCCGAGATTCATCCTGCGGGCAGGAAAGCACTGCTCCTGGGGCCCGAAGCCGTTCTGGAGCGATCAGACAGCCCGCACGTGTACTTGCTCGAAAACGGCATTGCACGAAAGCAATCCATCGTGCTGCGCGAGCACGACGCCACCAGAGTTGAAATCGTGTCCGGACTGGACGAGAACGCATCGGTCTTGATAGGCCCCGATCTGACGCGGCTGGCCGACGGCGATCCGGTACCGGACACCATCGATGCGTCTCGCTGACACCTCGATTCGCCGCCCTGTCCTTGCGGTCATGGTCATCGGCGCATTGGTCGTACTCGGCTGCATATCGCTTGGCCGTCTCGGTATCGACCTGTTTCCGGATGTCGAATTTCCCTATGTCTCCATTGTGACAACGTTGGAGGGTGCCGCTCCCGACACCATCGAGACGGAGGTTACCGACATCATTGAGGAAAGCGTCAATACCATCTCCGGGATCAAACAACTCCGCTCGGTCAGTTCGGAGGGCTACTCCCAGGTCAATGTCGAGTTTGAGCTGGACGAGGATGTCGACATCAAAGCCCAGGACGTGCGCGACAAGACTGCCATTGCACTGCAGGATCTGCCGGATGATGTGGATCAGCCCATTGTTGAAAAAGTCGATCCGGATGCGGTGCCGATTATTTCGGTAGTGATTTCAGGCGATATGGCCATCGGCGAGTTGACGACGTTCGCCGACGAGGTGGCAAAAGAGGCCATCCAGCGTGTGCGGGGAGTCGGCTCGGTGACACTGGTCGGCGGGCGCAAGCGTGCGATGCGGATCTGGCTTGATGCCGGTAAATTGCGCGCGCAAGCGGTCACTGCCGAAGAGGTGGTTGCGGCAATCCGTGCGGAGCATATGGAAATCCCGGGTGGCCGCATGGAAGTGGCCGGGCGCACCCGGGAATTTGGCGTCAAAACGGTAGCGGAAGCATTATCCGCAGAAGACTTCAGAAACCTGGTGATCAAGTTCAACGCCGGCCAGCCGCCAACCCGCATCCGCGATGTTGCGCGAGTCGAAGATGGCCTGCAGGAGGAACGCACATTCGCGCAGCTCAATGGGCGCCCCGGCGTCTCACTGGAAGTCCGTCGGCAGTCCGGCAGAAACATTGTCGAGGTCGCGCGCGCGGTGAAAGCTGGGATTGCGAAGCTCAGATCGCTTGCTCCCGCGGGAGTGGATATCGTAATCGCGCGGGACACCTCCCGGTTCATCGAATCCTCGATCCGGGACGTTCTCAAGGACCTGTCAATCGCGGTCGCGCTGGTTGTGCTTATCACCTACTTTTTTCTGCTGAGTTGGCGGGCCACGCTGATTGTTGCAACAGCAATTCCGACTTCCTTGATATCGACTTTTTTCATATTTCATATTTTCGACTTTACCATCAACATGCTGACGCTACTCGGGCTGACAGTTGCCATTGGCCTGCTTGTCGATGACGCGATCGTGGTCATTGAAAGCATTCAACGCGATGTCGATAAAAACGTCGATCGATACAAGGCAGCGTCGCAGGGCACGCGTCGCGTAGGTCTTGCCGTACTCGCAGGCACTTTCGCCACGCTGGCGGTCTTTGTGCCAATCGCTTTCATGGAAGGAATTGTGGGCCGGTTCTTTTTTCAGTATGGACTGGCAATAGTGTTTTCGGTATCGGTCTCCCTGCTGGTGGCCCTGACATGGACGCCGATGCTGTCCGCCCGATTTCTGCAACCGGCATCATCGCACTGGGCTGCCTTGAGACCAGTGGAAAATTTTCATCGCCGCCTGGAGACGGGCTACGGCCGCTTGATTAACCATTCGGTCAGGCATCGTTACCTGGTCCTGATTGTGGCCATCGGTACTCTCATTGTCGGTGGATGGTTTGCGGGTCAAGTTCCAACAGGCTTTACCTCCAATTCAGATCGCAGTGAGTTTCAGGGCTCGATGGAGCTGCCCGTCGGCTATGGAATCGGAGAGTCAAAATTGGTGGCCGCCAAGGTGCAGACTGCATTGTCACGTGTTGATGAAGTGACGGATATTTTTGTCACCGTTGGATCCGGCAGTCAGGCAAAGGCCAACCAATTGGATCTTTACGTTATGTTGACCCCGAAGCAACGTCGTTCGCTAAGCCAGGTTGAAATAATCGATTTGGCCAGGTCCGCCCTTGCCGGGTCAATTCCGGAGGCGAACAAGCGTGCACTTGTGGAAGTCCCGTGGGTTTCCGGCGGAGGAATAACAAGTGCAGAAATCGAATATGTGATACGTGGCTCGAACCTGGAAGCTATCAACGCCCACATAGAACCGCTCATGGCGGCGATGCGGCAGTCCGGCGCCTTTGTAGATGTGAGATCCAGTTACGAAGTCGGCCGGCCTGAACTTCAGATCGTCGTGGATAGACTGCGCGCTGGAGATCTTGGTGTCTCGGCGCGTTCTCTGGCGACTGTCAACAGAATCATGGTTGGCGGTGTGGACGCCGGCACTTTCGAGGATGGAGGCAAACGCTATGACATCAGCGTGCGGCTCGAGGAACAGCAGCGACAGAACCTCAAACAACTCGAGCAGGTCCAGGTTCGATCGGCAAATGGCGTATTGGTGGATCTTGCAAACCTGGCCGACCTGAGAATTGCCACCGGCGCTGCCCAGATTGATCGGCAGGATCGGGCGCGCAAGATCTCCATTCTGGCCAACAGCGGTGTTGGGATGGCTCTCGGCACGTCGATGGAAGTGCTGCATAAACTGATTGCGGATCATCCGCTGCCTGCCGGTATGACAGCATCCTTTGAGGGGCAGGCGCGCCGATTGACGGAGACGGCATCAATAATAGCGTTTGCATTTGTGTTGGCGCTAATCTCGCTTTACATGGTGCTGGCCAGCCAGTTCGACAGGTTTGCCCAGCCACTTGTCATTATGCTGACGGCGCCCTTGAGTTTTTCCGGAGCGTTTGCTGCGTTGTATTTCGGCAATCAGGAAATGTCATTATTTGCCCAGATCGGCCTGATTGCATTAATGGGCATCGTCATGAAGAATGGAATTCTGCTGGTTGATCGCGCCAATCAATTGGTTGCAAAAGGGTCGGATCCAAAAGCTGCCATCGTCCTTGCCGGCCCTGAACGGCTTCGGCCTGTGTTGATGACCGCATTTGCCGCGGTATTTGCCATGCTGCCCGTTGCTTTCGCGACATCCGATGGCGCGGAGTGGCGGAATTCCATGGGATTCATCATCATTGGCGGATTGTCGTCTTCAACGCTATTGACACTGCTCGTGGTGCCCGCGGCTTACGTGCTGCCGGCTGATATCAAACAGTGCTGGCAGTGGGTTACGGAAAAGGTGCGTCTGGCCGGTGTGGGAAAATCAGTATGATCGGGGGGATGTGGCTGCTCCTAAACTGGTTTGGCGCTATTAGCCATCGCCACCGCTTTTGGGTTCGTGTGCTGCATCGGGAGCCGGATCGACATGGCAGATAGATTTCTTGCGCTGGCGTTATGGGGATTGCTGTTGCCGGCTATTGCGTCGACGGGTGAGGCCGCGCGGACCGGTGTCGTAGATGAGTCTGCGCTGATAAAC
>MGYT01000114.1:39923-42420 GCA_001801865.1 Gammaproteobacteria bacterium RIFCSPLOWO2_02_FULL_61_13 | reverse complement strand
GCTACGTCCAAGGGCCAGGGTGGCAAGGAATTGCAGGAGGGCAAGCTGGAGGGCGTGCCGCTGGATTGCAGGCTCAAGGGTCCGCTTAATGATTACAAGCGGGACTGTGATGCGACGAAGCTGATTGCTGCGATGGGGGTGAAATTGCTCCAGGGCGTGTTGGGTCTGCCGGGCAAATTGATCCCTGGCGGCACCACCGCCGCACCCGCGACCGCGCCGCCGGCAGCAGGGACGGCAGCAGGGGCGGCGGCAGGGACTTCGACCACGACTACAACGGCACCCGCGGCCACGACCACGACTGCTGCAAAGAAAAAGAAGAAGCCGGCGACCACCACGACCACGGAGCCACAGCAGACACAGGATCCGATCAAGGATTTGACGGAAGGACTCAAGGGTATCTTCGGCAAGGACGAGTGATCGGTTTGCGCCCGCTGCTCGCGACGCTCTGGCTGCTGTTGCCGGTGTCGCTGGTGCTGGCGGACTCGGTGGAGCAGGTGCGGGCCCGGCACAAGCACGGCGTGTACACCGTGGATCTGACCATGGTGCTGAATGCGCCCGTTGCCAACGTGCAGGCCATCGTCACGGACTATGACGGCCTGCATCGGCTCAGTTCGTCCATTGTCGAATCCCGGCGCCTGCCGCCAACTGCCACTGATCCGGAGCGGCGACGCGTCGTCTACCGCGCCTGTTTCCTGATTTATTGTTTCACCGCAATCATGGTGGAGGCCGTCCACTTTCCGGAACCGGGCCGGATGTTATCGATCGTGGAACCCGAGGGCAGCGATTTCAAAGCCGGTTATTCGGAATGGGAATTCAGTCAGGTCGGAGAGAACCAGACGCGGGTGGCGTTTCATTCCCAGTTGCAGCCGCGCTTCTGGGTCCCGCCGGTGGTCGGTCCGTGGATCATCAAGCGTAAGATGCTGACGGCGGCCAAGGAAACCGGCATTCGTATTGAAAAACTCGCACGATGAATTCTGATTTCTCAAATCGATTACTCGACTGGTTCAGGCAGCATGGCCGCCATGATCTACCCTGGCAGGCGGATCCGACGCCGTATCGCGTCTGGATCTCCGAAATCATGTTGCAGCAGACGCAGGTGTCTACGGTCATTCCATACTTTGCACGCTTTATGCAGCGCTTCCCGGATGTGGCGGTGCTCGCCGCCGCCCCTTTGGATGATGTACTTGGCTTGTGGTCGGGCCTGGGCTACTACGCCCGTGCGCGCTGCCTGCATCGGGCTGCGCAGCAGATCATGCAGCAGCATGGTGGCGCGTTGCCCCGGACCCTGACCGGGCTGGAGGCATTGCCCGGCATCGGCCGCTCCACGGCGGGGGCGATCATGACGCTGTCGCATAATCTCCCGGTGCCGATCCTGGACGGCAATGTGAAACGGGTATTGGCGCGTCATCATGGTGTGGAAGGCTGGCCGGGAGAAAAACGCGTTGAAGCACAACTGTGGGAATTATCGGCGGAGCATGTGCCTGCCGGGCAGGCGGCCGCATACACACAGGCCATCATGGATCTGGGCGCCACGCTGTGCACCCGGGCCCGTCCGCACTGTGACGATTGCCCGGTGGCGCAAACCTGCCGTGCGCACGAGTTGGGACTGCAGGAGGCATTGCCAACGAAACGGCCCGCACGATCATTGCCGGTGAAGAACACCGTATTCGCGATGGTGCAAAATCACGTCGGCCAGATCCTGCTCCAGCGCCGGCCGGAGAGCGGTATCTGGGGCGGACTGTGGAGCTTCCCCGAATGTCCGCCGGAAGCGGATGTTGTAGACTGGATTTCAGATAAATTCGGATCGGAAGTGGAGCTGGTGTCGCGCGCGCCGGAGTTGCGCCACACCTTCACTCACTTCCACCTCAACATAGTGCCGGTGCATTTGTTGTTGCGCCGGGACGGATTGGCGATCCGGGATCAAGGTGCGGCGCAGTGGCTGACCCCGGGTGCGGCAACCAGCCTGGGCCTGGCAGCACCGGTACGCAGATTGATTGACGAGTTCTTTTCAAACCGGGGAGTCGCGAATACATGAGTCGTCTGGTGCATTGCGTGAAACTTAACCGTGAGGCCGAGGGACTGCGGGCGCCGCCCTACCCTGGCCCCTTGGGCAAGCGCATCTGGGAGACTGTCTCCCAGGAGGCCTGGCGCCAGTGGCTGGCGCACCAGACCATGCTCATCAATGAAAACCGCCTGACGCCCATGGAACCCAAGGCGCGCAAGTTCCTGGAGGAAGAGATGGAGAAATATTTTTTTGGCGGCGGCTCCGAGCCCCCCAAGGAATTCGTGCCGCCCAGGGCCTGATTCCTTGGCTTGACGGGCGCAGGTTGTCCCGATTTAATACGCCCTCCCGCGCGGGCGACGTCGCCCAACAAATCACTTGTGGCTTGTCGCTTGTGGCTTGTAGCTGGTACTTGGCCAGGTAGCTCAGTTGGTAGAGCAGCGGACTGAAAATCCGCGTGTCGATGGTTCGATTCCGTCCCTGGCCACCATTTAA
>MGYT01000114.1:29142-39889 GCA_001801865.1 Gammaproteobacteria bacterium RIFCSPLOWO2_02_FULL_61_13 | reverse complement strand
TCCGTCCCTGGCCACCATTTAATCAATCATTTACAAGATCCCACTTTTCGTTCGTGTGCCATTTGCGTAATTACGCGTCATTAATTCCGGCCGGACATTTCTCTACCCAGACATATATTTGTTTGTGGCAGACATCATTTCCGCATCGGGATAAAGCTGGTTCATGACAACTTCAATTTCCCTGGCAAATGCCGCAGCCGATTGGAATCGGTCAGCATCGGCTTTCGCCATTGCCTTGCTGACTATGTCGGCCACCTCCTGCGGAACGTCTGGACGCAGGTCAGTAACTGGTATGGGATCCTGGTGCAGTATCTGATACGCGGTATTTTCCTTGGTAAATGGGTATTTTTTGGTGAGCATCCGATACAAGGTTGAACCCAATGCGAAAATGTCTGTGAGAAACGTAATTTTTCGATTGGGATCGAAGTGCTCGGGCGCCATGTAACCAATCGTTCCGATGTCCCGAACCGGCGCATCCTCGATATTGTGCGCCACGCTGAAATCCATCACCTTGGCAACACTTTGCCCCGGGTGATACATGATGTTCCCAGGTTTGATATCACGATGAATGACGCCGTGATAGTGAATGTACGCCAATCCGACACAAACCTTGTGTACCACGGACAGGGATTCCATCGGATCAAATGGACCCACCGCAATCATATAGTCCAGCACCGAGCGGCCCGGGACGTGCTCCATTACTATGTGATCTGAATCTCCGTGACTGATCACATCGTAAATACTGACTATATTCTCATGCGCAAACTTGCCGGCGATTTTGGCCTCATGGTGGAATGTTTCGACCATGTACTTTATCTCCGCGGCAGTTAGCTTTTCAGTCTTGACAGATTTTATCGCGACATTGCGATCCATCACTGGATCGTAGGCGCGATGCACGACGCCCGCCGCGCCTTCGCCGAGCTTGTCTTCCAGCCGGTAGCGACCGATATGATTGGTTTGGGATTTGTTAATTTTGGATTCCCCGTGGTCGCATGCATGAATTCCGACCTTGTTGGTACGCCCCCTTCCGGGGACATGCAGGGCACTTTCGCGTATCTCGGTGGGGGGTGGCTAATATCTCCCGCAGGAGTATTTCCACGCGCCGTTCACGGGGTTTCACGCATTGATATATCACTGTGGTCGCGCAATTCGAGCTCGCCCACTCCGAAACGGGAGATCATTAGGCCTCTTTGGGAAGTTTTCTTTGCCAACGCCGATTGGTATCAGGGTTCAAACGACCACGAAATCCGCTGCGCTTAAATCACTCAAATTCGCTCCGATAACAGCAAACTGGATCGCAACGGAGCCCGTGCCACTTCCATCAGCGTCGTAGTACAGCGCCCCGGTGGAAGTGTCGCAGATGATGCGGCCCTCGGCCGTCGCGGCTGCAGTCAGCCCGGCGCCGGACTCGAACGCGGGATCGGCCATTGTCCCGACCGTCAAAGCGGTGAAAATCGCATCATCAAGATGGATTAGATCCAGCGCGACCGATCCGGCGCCGCCAAAGTCCGTGATGGTATCGATATTTGTGACACCGAGCGCATTGTTAAACAGGAAGATATCGTTGTCACTGCCGCCAACAAGGACGTCGTTACCCAGGCCGCCATCGAGAGTATCGGGACCGGTCTGTCCTTTCAGCACATCGGCGCCTGTCTGACCATTCAGCACGTCGGCGCCACTGCCGCCATTGAGCGTGTCATTACCCCCGGAGCCCGCCAGCGCGTTGTTGCTGCCGTTTCCCGTGATGACATTGGCCTTGGTGTTGCCCGTGCCGTTGGTGTTCCACGTGCCCAGCAGCGTCAGGTCTTCCTGCTGCGAGCCCAGGATGTAGGTCACCGTCGTCCTGACGGCATCAACACCCGGATCGGACAGGCTTTTGTTGATCTCGGTGGCATTGGCGATGACGTAAACGTCGTTACCACCCTCGCCACTCAGGCGGTCGATGCCGGGGCCGCCGATGAGAAGGTCATCTCCCATGCCGCCCAGCAGATGGTCCTTGCCGGCGCCGCCCTCGAGGTGGTCGTTGCCGCCGAGTCCGGTGAGCTGGTTGCTTCCACTGTTACCGTACAGCTTGTTATCAGGGGAATTGCCGGATCCGTTTATAGGGCTCTTGCCAGTAAGCATCAGGTTTTCCTGCCGGCTGCCAAGCGAATAGCCAACACTGCTTTTCACTGTATCAATACCCGGATCGGAAATGGTCTTGTTTATCTCACCAGTCCCATCTATGAAGTAGGTATCGTTGCCGTTTCCCCCCATGAGATCGTCATTGCCGCCCAGACCCTTGAGTATGTCATTGCCGGCCGCTCCCATCAGGATGTCATCGTCATCACCGCCGACGAGCACGTCATTGAAGCGGCTGCCGGTAATGGACGCGCCACGTTCAATCTGTTCCAGAACCTTCTCTATATTGCCGTCGTCATACAAATCGTCCCAGTCAAAGTCCTTCAAATCCTTCGCAGACAAAATCAACAGGCCGTCCGCCGTATGGATCTCCACGCTCTCCACATCGTTCACGGTCGTTGAATATGAGTAATTGAAGTCCCCGCGGAGCGTCACAACCACGCCGGTCTCCGTTTCCCAGACGTACTTGTCGGACTTGTGTGCCTCGACGTCGTCGGCCTCGCCGATGATCTGCTCAAATGTGCGGCTGAGCGCCGCCATGGAGGACATGTCAACCTGAACCCCGAATTGAATACTAAGCATGTGGGTCACCTCTTCCGCCAATCACGGCGCATGCCATCCAGCAGAAACCATGTCTGGGGGTGACGCGGTCCAACCGGGTGGGGGTCTGACGTCCCCGGCTGAACATGTCTCGACCAGTGCATGGTGGTGGCTGTCGAAATAAGTATAGTTACCGAGGTGGGACGGGATGACTTACAGGCGCCTTACACCTCTCGACGCCGCCGCCCACGCGTTGAAACTGGCGCGCGACGCCGGTGTTCGCATCGCCACCGCCGGGCTCGTTTCGGCGTGCCTGACCTCCGTGTCCGGTGCCGGCGTTGCCGTGGCCGTGACGGGCTATGCCGGTCCGGGTGGCGGGAATGAACGGAATCCGGTCGGCACCGTATTCGTTGCTGCGGCGCGGCGCGATCATCCAACTCTCGTCGAACACCACGTGTTCAGCGGTGATCGCGACGCTGTCCGGCTCGCGGCGGTCGGGGCGGCGATTGCGTTGCTTACCAGGCGATTATCCTGAAGTAACTGCCGCAGCCGGCCCACTACCGAGACGTGCATTTATGCTGAACGATCGTAGGGAGGGTTAGCGCAGCGTAACCCATCTTGGAACCACATGCGTTTTCGGTGGGTTACGGCGCTGCGCGCCTAACCCACCCTACTAAAGTATTGCCCGGTCCGGCAGTCGATTTCCTTTTATGTCGTATATTTCCCTCGCCGCCTCGGGCTATGCTGCGGCATCGGTTCCGGCACTGGCGGGTCCGGGTGACGAACCAAAACTATGAAATCAACGGGGACAATGCACGATGACTTCCACTGAGACGACTATTCTCGGCCATCCGCGCGGCTTGGTGACGCTGTTCATGACCGAGTTCTTCGAACGCTTCACCTATTACGGCATGCGCGCGCTGTTGGTGTTGTTCCTGATAGCCGCCATGGATGACAAGAATGCCGGATTCGGCATGAGCCGCGAGGCGGCTGGGGCGATTTATGGACTCTATACCGGGGCCGTGTATTTGTTTTCCCTGCCGGGTGGCTGGATCGCCGACCGGTTGATCGGGCAACGCCGCGCGGTGTTTTACGGCGGTGTCGCCATCATGCTCGGCAACTTCACACTGTCCATTCCCGCCACCGTGCCGGTGTTTTACCTCGGGTTGTTCATCATTGCCGTGGGCGTCGGACTGCTGAAGCCGAACATCTCTGCCATTGTCGGCGCACTGTACGACAATCGGTCGGCGGCGCAACGCGATGCGGGTTTCTCGATTTTCTACATGGGCATCAATCTGGGCGCCCTGATTGCGCCGTTCATTGCCGGCACCATCGGCGAGACCTGGAACTGGCGCGGCGGGTTTTTCTGCGCCGGGTTGTTCATGGGCGTCGGCCTCATTCAGTACCGGATGACGGAGATTCATTTGGGCGAGGCCGGCTTGCACCCAGCCTCTTCGGATCGGGCAGAACACGCCCGCAACTGGCGCAACCTGGGTCTCAGCGTCGGGGCGTTGGCGCTGATGGCCGCGCTGCTTGCCGCCGGCATCATTGACGTGTCAGTGGCGCAACTTGCCAAGGGCGCCGGATTGATGATGTCGCTGATCGGCATTGTCTATTTCGTTGTCGTGATCTTTTTCGGGGGTCTGACGCGGGATGAGCAGAAGCGCGTCGGCGTGATTGCCATTTTCTTCCTGTGTGCGGCCATGTTCTGGGCCGGGTTCGAGCAGGCAGCGACCACGTTCAATCTGTTTGCACAGGATTTCACCGACCGCTCGCTGTTTGGCGGCAGCTTTTCCGACGGCATGCACCCGGCTACGTGGTATCAATCGGCGAATCCGACCTTCGTGGTGTTGGGGGCGCCGGTGTTTGCGTGGCTCTGGGTATTTCTGGCGAAGCGCAACATGGATCCGTCGGCGCCGGCCAAGTTCGGACTCGGATTACTGCAACTGGGCATCGGCTTCGGGATCATGATGCTGGCGGCGCAGTTGATTATTTCCTCCGGCGGCAAGGTGGGCCCGTCCTGGTTGCTGATGACCTACCTGGTCCACACCATGGGCGAGTTGTGCCTGTCACCGGTGGGCCTGTCCAATGTCACCCGGCTTTCACCGAAGCGATTCGTCGGGCAGATGATGGGCACCTGGTTTTTGGGGAGCGCGCTCGGCAATCTGGTGGCCGGGATCGTTGGCGGGCACGTGGGATCCGGTGCGGTGGATGAGATGCCGAACCAGTTCCTGACCATGGCGTTCATTGCCGGCGGGGCTGGCATGGCCATGCTGGTGGCGACACCGACGATCAAGAAGATGATGGGGGAGACTCGCTAATTCGGCGGCTGGATGCCAACGGCCGGCTAAAGCCGGCCCTACAAAAGCGGGATTATGGAGGGTCGTTGTAGGGCGGGATTTATCCCGCCGGGATGCAAGCGGCCGGCATTAAGCCGGCCCCACAAAAGCGGGATTATGGAGGGTCGTTGTAGGGCGGGATTTATCCCGCCGGGATGCAAATGGCCGGCTAAAGCGACCCACAGGATGTGGGAAATGCCTCGAGACGCCTACATGGATGTAGGCGGTAGGGCGAAGCAGGAGCCAGAGCCGAGGACAGGATGTCCGGAGCGGCCGGCCCTACGGGTGTCAGAAATCGTAATACAGGTACATCGTCACGATCCCCGATGCGCCGATGATGAGGAATGCGGCTGCCAGGTTCTTGAACAGCCCGCGGTGCCCGAGGGTAAATACCAGGAACAGCTTCATGAAAGTGTTGGACAGGGCGCCCAGCACCAGATTGAAACTGGCCCAGTCGAGACTGATGATCCCGGCCTGTTGCGCATCGCTGAGCGAAAACGCGATGGCATCCGCGTCGGTCAGGCCGCTGACCACCGCGATCAAAGGCAGCCACGCCTCGCCCAGATAGGAAATTGCCAGCCGCGTCACCATCAGGATGGTGGCAAACACGGCGCCGAAGGTGATGGCGGATTTCAGGCTGAAAGGGTTGCTGAAGGACATCTCCGTGGACTGTGTCGATTCCCCCTTGCTGCGCACGTAAAAGAACGCCGCCATAACCAGCCCGGTGGCGCCCATGACCAGGATGGGCAGCGCCATGTTTTTCATCAGCGCCTGGTTGACGATACCGATCTGCAGCAGCAAGCGGGGAAACATCACCGACGATGCCAGTACCACCGCCACGGCAAAGTTCCGGTTCCAGTGCGGCATCTCCAGACTGCGCTTGGCGAAACTGAGCGTGGTCACCGTACTGGAGGCGAGGCCGCCAATAAGTCCGGTCAGGCCAATGCCGGCACTGGTGCCGACGACCTTGATCAATGTGTAACCGGCGAAACTGATCAGGGATACCAGCACGACAATGAGCCAGATCTTGTATGGATTGATCGCTGACAGCAGCGTGCTGACTACTTCTACGCCCAGCGGCGCGCGCAATTCCTCCCCGGGGGCCAGCAGGCGCAGATGTTCTCCGCTGTATTTGGCGGCAATCGAATCCGCGCCGACTTCCAGGATGTGCAGCGTACCCACATGTCCTTCGGTCTCGGTGTAGATCACCAGATCGCTGCCGGGTTCGAACATATACCCCTTGTTCGGCTTGATCTGTATCCGCGCGGTGTCCTCGGTGATTTCGGCTACATTCCCGGCGGGGAGCGTGAAGTACGCATCCAGCGAACGGTTCGGCAGAATCGGCAGCACTATGAAGGTGATGATCAGGAATTGCAGCGCGGCTTCCAGCTCAAACCGTTGCACGCTGGTGCTGAAGCCCTTGATGGCGGCTTTCTGTGACAGCACCGCGAGTACGATGATCCCCAGCGCAATGCCGAGTACCAATGCCCCCTTCATCACCAGCACGCCCATGAAAAAGGTCACGATGGCGGCGATCTCGGTGGTGATGCCGGTGTCCTCATCCTTCTGGCGCAACACTGTGATCCAGTAGCCGGACACCACCAGCGTCAACACGCCGAGGAAGCCGACCAGGATCAGCCAGGAATTCTCATACATCAGTGCGGCCAGGGCGCTGACGGCGCCGAGCAACGCAAACATGACAAAGTCGCGCAGGCCGCCGTGGGGATTTGGCGCGCCGCCCATCTCGCGCTCGAGGCCCACCATGAAGCCCAGCCCGCAGGCGACGCCGAGTTGGGTGAACAACGTCAGTAATGAGGTGGTTTCAGTAGGCATGGCGGTTCCTGATTAAAACCATAATAGCGCGACACCACCGCGTTCAACAGCAAGGGTAAGCTGGATCAGTTCAGCGGCCGGAACCGGCGGCGGGACACAGGGCCCGACCCCCGGTCACCGGCGGATTTCAGAGGACGCCGCGGCGGGCGGCCAGGATGGCGCCGAACGGGAGGATGTAGCTGATGGCCGCGCTTGCGATCAGGATGATGGGCAGTTTCTGCGCCACAAGGGTAAGCACGATATGTAAATCCACGCCCGGCAGGGAGGTCATCGCCATCAGGGCGGAGGCAAGACTGCCGGCCGGTATCTGCGTTGCAACAATTGCCGAACCGAGCGCAGTGGCGCCGAGCAGAATGAGGTTCTTCTCCCAGAGCGGCAGCTCGCGGCTGCGCGGCAACTGCGCCATGACCACGGCGGTGAAGCCGCTGTCCGTCAGGTACGGTTCGCTGATGCGAAGCTCTGCACACAGATTGTCGATGTCTTTCATATCGTGACTCCCGTATCCCAGCCCGCCAGCATTTGCTGTAGCCGTTCGCGGCCCCTCAGGATGTGGCTCTTCACGGTGCCCAGCGGACATTCCATCAGGTCTGCAATCTCCTGGTGAGTGAATTCGCGTTGCAGGTGCAAGTGTAGCGCCATTCGTTGCTCCGGAGGAAACTGCAACAGGGCGCGGGCAAAGTCCCGGTGCAGGTCGGCCGGATTTCCGGTCTGCTCCGGGTGGTCACCCTGCCGTTCTTCATGCCCTTCCTCCAGTGCCTGTTCCGGTTTCCGGCTGCGCTTGTGCGCCAGGAAACAGTGGTACGCAATCTTGTATAACCAGGTAAAGAATTTTGCCTCACCGCGAAACTGCTTGATGGACCGATACGCCTTGATCAGGGTCTCCTGCGCCAGGTCGTCGGCCAGCGCCGCGTCCCACCCGGTCAGTTGCCGCAGCGAGTAGCGCAACTGGGACTGGTAGCGCTTGACCAGTTCCGCAAAGGCACGCTGGTCTCCCTGTTCCCGGACCCTGGCAATCAGGGCGCCATCTTCCACCGACATCCCTCATCATCCCTGCGTCGAGTCGCCCTCGCTCTTCTTGCCCTGCTCCAGCTTCCAGATCAACAGTTGGGCGAGACCCACCAGCAGGAATATGAATCCGATGGCAGCCAGAAAATCGGCGTCGATGATACTGAAACCGATCACCATGCCGAGGCCGAGACTGGCGTTGAGCGTGCCCTTGTGCATGTTCGTCCGCGGCGCCTGAGCCTGAATGCTTCTGCCGGCGTCCTGGAAAAGGTTGTGCATGATCTCCGGCGGGATCTCCTTGCCGCTGGCAAGGAACCCGTTAATCGTATCGTGGGCCAGACGACGCTTGCGGTAGCCGAAGTACAGGATGAGTCCGACGACGATGATGGGCATGCCGAGGGTGAATACGACAGCCAAAGCCGCCACGAAACCGACCCAGGACGGAATATCGTCGTCGCTATCGCCGTCGCCGTTTATGACCACGTGGCGCTTCTTTTTGACCGCGTCCTTCACCCCCCGGTCAATTTCCTTTTCTATCTCTCTGGTGGCCTTGTCTGTCGCAGCCTGGACTTCGCCGCGCAATTCGCTGATGGCCTCCCTGACCTCTTCCCGTTCTTCTTCGCTCAGATCTTCCTGTGTAAGCACATGATTCTCGAGAATCTCGGCGACGCCCTTCTTGATGACCTGGCCAACCGGACCATCGTCTTCGTCGGCGTCCATGTCGGCATCAATGCTGAACTGCGCGCTATCTTCGGCGTCTCCGGATTCCGTGGCGTTCACATCGATCTTGATATGCACGCCCTTGTCCTCGTCGGCGGCGGGAGCTGCCGGGGCGGATGGTGCGGCCGGAGTCGATGCAGCGTCGACCGTTTCTTCGGCGCAGGCGGCGATATTTCCCACCAGCAACGCAGCGCACAGGATCGTGGATTCAATCAGATGTTTCATGGTGTGTGTCTCCGGTTTCTTGGTTGCTTGCGCCGTGGCCGTGGCACTCAGGTCAGGTTACCCGAAGCCGTTGAATCCGCGTGTGCGGCCATTACCGCGCCACGCGCGCCGGTCAGTTCGGCGGCGACCACGCGGTCAGTGCTCATGGCCAATACCATACAGCCCTGCAACACAAACATCAGCACGGCCATGGTCATGCCCATCAGGTCGTCACGGGAAACACTTTCGGTGCTGGTTTTCATCTCTGCTCTCCTCGCTTGGTTCGGTCCAGGAAAATTCCTGGTTTGCCTGTTAGATGCACCGGCACCGGGGTTTGGATGCAGTTGGGATCCTGAAAGGTAATGGGAATGATAAAAACTCAACAAAACAATGAGTTAGAGAATAACGGGTTTCCTGCCGCTACGCCAATCCGGCACGCTGCAGGAACGGCAGCCAGTCAAATTCCCGGTCGCCGATGACGAGGAAGTGGGGGTTAAGCCATGAGTCGCGCGTGTTGTAACGCAAGGGTTCCAGATCCACGCCAGTGACCGAACCGCCTGCCTGCTCCACCACGCAGTGAGCGGCCGCCGTATCCCACTCTGAAGTCGGGCCAAATCGCGGATACAGATCCACCTTTCCCTCGGCCACCAGGCAGAACTTCAGAGAACTGCCCATGGAAAGTATCTCCACGTTTTCGCCAAGTGCCTGGAAAAATCGCTCCTGGTCCGCGGAGCCATGGGAACGGCTTCCGGCCAGCACCAAGCGCCCGGCTTGCGTGCGGCGCGTGTGAATGCTGACAATCTTTCCGTCTGCGCCGCGCCGCTGTGCCCCGCCGCCGTCCCAGGCGAAATAGCACTGGTCCTGTGCCGGAACCTGGACCACGCCGAGCACCGGGCGATGATCCTCAATCAACGCGATATTCACCGTGAACTGACCGTTGCGGTTGATGAACTCCTTGGTGCCGTCCAGTGGGTCCACCAGCCAGAAGCGCTGCCAATGACTGCGTTCGCTGAAGGCCACGCCGGAGGATTCCTCCGACAGGATGGGAATGTCAGGGGCGAGCTCCAGCAGTTGTGCGCAAATGACGGCATGGGAGGCGAGATCGGCCTCGGTCAACGGCGAGTGATCGGCCTTTGCAGTCACGGCAATATCCGCGGAATAGATCGCCATGATCCTGCCGGCGGCCTGTTGTGCGATTGCCATTGCCGCCGCGGTCCAGCGCGCCAGTACTTCCGTGTCTGTCCTGTTGCCCATGGTGCGGGTATTCTACCCGACACCCATCGCCCGAGGCGTTGACGTGATTGACTGGGAGGCCATCGATACCGTGCTGTTCGACATGGATGGCACCCTGCTCGATCTGCACTACGACAATTATTTCTGGCACGAGTACCTGCCGGAAAAGTGGGGCGCGCGGCAGGGCATGGATTTGATCGCGGCCAAAGCAGAACTGTTGCCGCGCCTGCAGCAGCGCAAGGGTACGTTGTCCTGGTATTGTCTGGATTACTGGTCAACGGAACTCGGCCTCGACATCCTGGAACTCAAACGCGATCTCGATCATCTGATCCAGCTGCGTCCGCAGGCGGAAGCGCTGCTGCGACACGTGGGCGATCTCGGCAAACGGCGCATCATGGTGACCAACTCGCATCAGAAATTGCTGGAGGTAAAGCTGGCACGCACCGGCATCGGCGTGCATTTCGATGCCGTCATTTCAGCGCACGAGTTGGGCCTGCCGAAGGAAGACACTGCGTTCTGGGGCGAGCTGTATGCACGGCTGGTGTTTGATTCGGCGCGCACGCTGTTGCTGGACGATAATCAGGATGTGTTGCGGGCCGCGGCGCGTTACGGCATTCGCCACTTGCTGGCCATTCAGCAGCCTGACAGCAAGGCACCGCCCCGGGTCGCGCTGGAATTTCCATCGGTTGGCTCGTTTGCCGCCTTGCTTCCCGCCGGGGTGGCGCAGGCGTAGACCAGGTCACGGACAGTGT
>MGYT01000114.1:23505-29127 GCA_001801865.1 Gammaproteobacteria bacterium RIFCSPLOWO2_02_FULL_61_13 | reverse complement strand
TCGAATTTGGTCAGCGGACGCCACGCGGGACGTGGTGCATAGGAGCCGCGTCCGGCCAGATTCATCAAACCGCTGTCCTCGCCGCACACCCGGCGCATGTGTTCAGCGAGATCGTCCCAGTCCGTGGCCAGGGACAGCCGGCCGTTGGACTTCAGGCACCGCGCCAGCGCAGCGATAAAATCCGCACTGACCAGCCGGCGCTTGTGCTGGCGCCGCTTCACCCACGGATCCGGAAAAAAGATCCAGGCTTCGTCCAGGGAGTTCGCCGGCAGCCGATTGCAGACAACGTTACTGGCATCGGCGCGCATTACCCGCAGGTTGCGCAGTCCGCCGGCGGCGGCACGGCGGATCAGGGCGCCGACCCCCGGCAGGTGTACCTCCAGCGCCAGGTAATCATTTTCCGGGTGTTGCTCCGCCAGGACTGCGGTGGTTTCTCCCATGCCGGAACCGATATCCAGCACCCGGGGTGCGCGTCGCCCGAAGATTTCATCCAGGTTGAGCAGGCCGGAGTCCGCCGGGACGCCGAAGCTGTCCCAATGCTGTTCCAACGCGCGCCGTTGTCCGCTGGTGAGACGGCCCTGACGTAGCTCGTAGCTGCGGATGGAGTCGCGCGGCCCGCCGGAAAGTTCCGGAATGGCCATAGGGAGGCGTCAGGAAAAAAAGGTGCCGTCGATGGGCGAAGACGCGCTGGCGTAGGCACGGCGGGGCATGCGTCCGGCAAGAAAAGCCTCGCGCCCGGCCTCGATGGCCTTGCGCATGGCGGAGGCCATCAGCACAGGGTTGCGGGCCTCGGCGATGGCGGTGTTCATGAGTACGCCGTCGCAGCCCAGCTCCATGGCGATGGCGGCGTCGGAGGCCGTGCCGACGCCGGCGTCCACGAGGATCGGTACGCCGGCATTCTCGACGATGGTGCGGATGTTGTACGGATTGCGAATACCGAGTCCGGAGCCGATGGGGGCTGCCAGGGGCATGACCGCCACGCAACCCATCTGTTCAAAGCGCCGCGCCATGATCGGGTCATCGTTGGTGTAGACCATGACCTTGAATCCCTCCGCGATCAGGATCTCGGCCGCCTTTAGGGTTTCCGGCACATCCGGAAACAGGGTCTTTTCGTCTCCGAGTACCTCCAGCTTCACCAGCGCCGCGCCGCCCAGCAACTCACGACCCAGGCGGCAGGTGCGCACAGCAGTCTCGACGTCATAACACCCGGCCGTGTTCGGCAGCAGCGTAAAGCGCTGCGGCGAGATGTAATCCAGCAGGTTGGGCTCCCCGGCCTTTTGCCCGAGGTTGGTCCGGCGCAGTGCAACCGTGACGATCTGCGCGCCACTGGCCTCGATCGCCGCGCGCGTCTGCTCCATATCCTTGTACTTGCCGGTGCCCACCAGCAGCCGGCTTTGATACGTCTTCCCGTCGATTACCAGGTTGTCAGTCATCTCGCTCACATTGGCCCCTTCATGTCACCCACCGCCCACTGCCTGCACGACTTCAATGACATCGCCCTCATGCAGCAGGTGCGACGCAAACCGGCTGTGGGGCACGATTTCCGCGTTGATTTCGACGGCAATGCGCCCGTCCAGCCGCAACTGCGCCACCAGTTCGGCCAGGGTGTGGACATGCTCGAGGGACGACGGCTTGCCGTTGATGACTAGTTGCATTGGGGAAATCGGGCTTGCGAACCGGCCGGTCCGTGCATCAGGACAAATCGACGATCATGCCCTCCCGGGCAATATGACATTCCAGCGCGGAATTGCGTTCCTTGATGATGGACTGGCAATGTTCGTAGATTCCGGCGATGACCTGGTCGTCGTAATTCGGGTCATGGTGGTAAAGATAAAGTTGTTTGACTCCGGCATCGATGGCCGTGTTGACGGTATCGATGTAGCAGGAATGACCCCAGCCACGTTTCTTGTGGTAATCCTCCAGTGAATACTGGGCATCGTGTATGAGGATATCCGCGCCTTCGATCAATTTGATCTCGGACTCATATTCCTCGCGCTGCATTTCGGTCAGCAGGGCCTGTTCCTCGGCGTTGAACTCGCCGTATTTCTGCCGGATGGACTTGTCCAGAAACAGACATTCATTATCTGATATGTACAACACCGACTTGTCCCGCACCTTGATGCGGTACCCATAGGTGGTGCCCGGGTGATGCACGCTGCGCCAGGAGAACGAGAGCGGACCCCAGTCCATTTTCTGTTCTTTCGGCGGATCCAGGTAGCGGACGTTGGCGAGCCAGGTCTCCGTGCCCACCGGAAAGTACGGCGCCCGCATCTGGGCGGAAACGTGTTCTTCGATGTCGCGCTTGCTGTGACCCGGGCCGAAAAAGGTGATGTTCCAGTTCGGAATGAAGGCGGGCACGAAAAACGGCAACCCGCAGATGTGATCCCAGTGATAGTGCGTCAGGATGATGAGCAGATCCTTTACCTTGGGCTGGTCCGCGGCCTGTTTCAGCACCTCGTTGCCGAACGGAATGATGCCCGTGCCGGCGTCGCACAGCACGATGTGATCGTCGACACGGATTTCCACGCACGAGGTGTTGCCACCGACCCCGAGGTGTGTGTCGAACGGCGCGCTGTAGGATCCACGCACGCCCCAGAAACGGAGATAGGCCTTGCTCACATTTAGAAACCGCGATACCAGTCTTGGGTCAGGGTGACGTCAGACAGGATCGGCCTTTAGGTACTTGAGTACAACCTCGGTAATGGCCCGGATGGGGGTGGGCTTGGTGATGAACTCCAAGGCACCCAATGCGCTCGCCACGGTCCGGTCCTGAGCGTAGTCCTTGGAACTGATCATAACAACACGGGTATCTTTGTGAAGGGGCAGTTCGCGCAGGTCCTTGAGAAACGTCAGGCCGTCCCGCCCCGGCATCTTGATGTTAAGAAACAGCAACGCCGGTTGATGACGCTCCAGGTATTCCCAGGAATCCTCGGCGGATTGAAACAGTCGCAGCTCCACCTCCAGATTCTCGGTGCCGCGTTCAAACACCGTCTTCATGGAGGGGCTGTCGTCGACGACAACGATTATCGCCTTTTTGCTTCCCATGCCTTCGCTTTCCCCTGCCGGATGGGTACATATTTTTCCGATTATTTGGGACAAACCCCTGATTTTGCGAGGAAATCTCCGGAAGGCCTGGAGGTTGCCGCGGGGCAGAATCCCGATTTCGTGGAATCTTACACTAATTTATCCACGCGGAAACACGCGTGGCCGTCGCCCAGTGGCCCAATTGCGACGAAGGGAAAGTCAGTTCGCGCCACATCCAAATCGGATCAGGCGGGGATGCGAACCGGTTGCCGGAAGGGGGATGCAAAACCGGGATTTGCACCAGTCTGTTAGAATGTGACCGCGTTTGCAGTATGCAGGGCGTCGTTCCCGCGGGTGTAGTTCAATGGTAGAACATCAGCTTCCCAAGCTGAGAACGTGGGTTCGATTCCCATCACCCGCTCCAGCTTGAGCACCCCACCGGGCATTAACGTGGCTGCGCTTCTGCTTCGCTGGCCTTGAGGTTCAAGACCACAAAGTCCAGATCATTGGCGATCAACCGCTGCCTGGTTTCCTCGAAGGCCTGCTTGCTCTTGAACGGGCCGATGCGCACCCGGTGCAGGACATCCTGGCCATTGATCACCACACGCTGAACATCGGCTTCAATACCAATCAATGCCAGTTGCGCCTTGATCTGGTCCGCGGCTTCCGTGGTCTTGAAGGAGCCCACCTGGAGTATGAACAGCTTGTCAGCGGATGGGTCCACCGTGCCGGCAGCAGGTGTCTCGGCCTCCCATTCCGACATGCTGACCTCCCGGTTGGGGAGGATCTGATAGAAATCAAACGTCGGCGCGGGCGGTTCAGTCGCGGGGTCCGGCACCGGATCCGGCACCGTGGGTTGTGCGTCCATCCCGGCGGGCTGGGCGGCATTGTTCACGGTGATCCGTGGGGCTTCCCCCTGAAACAGGCCCTGGTAGTGATAAAGGAAGACGGCGAACGCGATCAGCAGGCCGATGCTGAGTCCGGCCAGAAACGGCAACCCCGCGCTGCTGGTCCCGGCCGTTGCCTTGCGGGCCTTGGCGCGGCTGACGTGTTTGTAATCCTGGGCCATTACATGGACTCCGGCGCGGACACACCGATAATCCCGAGTCCGTTGGCAATGACCTGGCGCGCGCACAACGCCAGGGCCACGCGCGCATTGCGCAGCGCCGCATCGGACACCAGGATCTGATGCGCGTTGTAGCAGGTATGGAAGGCGTGGGCCAATTCACGCAGATAGAAACAGATCTGGTGCGGTTCGCGCGTCCGCGCCGACTCTTCAATGATCTCCGGATAGCGCGCCAGCAGCACCAGCAACGCGCGTTCCTGCTCCTCGGCCAGCGTCGCCAGATTCATAAGCGCTCCGGACTGATCGAAAGCGAAGCCCTTTTCCTGCAACTGGCGCATCAGACTGCAAATTCGCGCATGCGCGTATTGGATGTAGTACACCGGATTGTCGCTGGAATGGGACTTCGCCAGCTCCAGGTCGAAATCAAGGTGTTGATCCGAACGCCGCGTCACGTAGAAAAATCGCGCCGCGTCATTGCCGACCTCATTGCGCAACTCGCGCAAGGTGACGAATTCGCCGGAGCGGGTGGACATCTGCATGCGCTCGCTGCCGCGGTAAAGGGTCGCGAACTGGACCAGCAAGACCTCGAGGGCATCGGGATCGCGATTCTGCGCGGCCAGCACGGCGCGGACACGCGGGATATAGCCGTGGTGATCGGCGCCCCAGATGTTGATGGCGCGTTCGAACCCGCGCTCGAATTTATCCAGATGGTAGGCAATGTCCGAGGCAAAATAGGTACGCTGGCCGTTCTCGCGCTCCACGACCCGGTCTTTTTCATCACCGTATTTCGTGGAGCGGAACCAGAGCGCCCCGTCCTTCCGGTACAGATCGCCGCTGGCCTCGAGCTTTCTGATGCAATCGTCAATGCGCCCGCTTCGGGTCAGGTCAAACTCTGAATACCAGTTGTCGTAATGCACGCCGAACTCGGCCAGGTCCGCGCGGATATCACCCAGGATGTCATCCAGCCCGAGCCGCCAGACCTGTTCAAAACCGTTGGCGCCGAGCCGATCCCGTGCCCGTTCGATCATACTGTCCAGCGCGGCATCCGGATTGGCGGCCTGCGGCAGGTCGGCGAAACAGGAGTTCGGATCCAGATCGAGATTACGCCCGGCCTGGGCCAACAGCGTTGCGGCTACCGGTCGCACGTACTCGCCCCGGTAAGCGCCCTCGGGAAACGGGTACTCCCGGCCGCAGAGCTCCAGGTACCGCAACCAGATACTCAGCGTCAGGATGTCCATCTGCCGGCCGGCGTCGTTGACGTAGTACTCGCGCGTAACCGCGAAGCCGGCCGTGGCAAGCAGGTTTGACAGGGTTGCGCCATAGGCCGCGCCGCGGCCATGACCGATGTGTAATGGGCCGGTGGGATTGGCGCTTACGTACTCAACCAGTGTGCGTTGCCCGGCGCCAAGGTTGCTGCGACCGTATTCGATACCGGCGCGCAGGATGGCGGGGATCACCGCGTGATGAGCGCCGGGGGTAAGGAAAAAGTTGATGAATCCCGGTCCCGCGATCTCCACCCGCGTCAGGGCCGG
>MGYT01000114.1:10745-23491 GCA_001801865.1 Gammaproteobacteria bacterium RIFCSPLOWO2_02_FULL_61_13 | reverse complement strand
GCGCCACCAGGGCCTCGGCAATGTCCCTGGGCTTGCGGCGCAGTACGCGAGCCAGCGCCATGGCGACGCTGCTGGCGAAATCGCCATGCTGGTTGTCGCGGGCGCGCTCAACGGCGATCTCGGGAAGCTCGGGTGTCGGGTTGCCGGATTCGGCGAGCAATGTCGCCAGCGCCGTGGCAAGGTCATTCTGAATTTGTCGTTTCATGGGCCGGCTCAAAAAGGCCGCGCATTGTAGCGTCAGGACCCCGCTGCAAGGAATGACCGGTGCGGTGGTTCCCGCTCACTTAACAACCGTGAGGCCCAGCATTTCCCAGTTCTGCATGCCACCGCGATACCATTTCAGCCGTGCGGGCGGATAGCCAAGCGACAACAGGGTGCGAATGTTTGCCGGCGACTGTCCGCACCAGTTGCCGTTGCAGAACAGAACCAGCGTCCGGGCAGCACTGAAATCCCAAAGCCCCTCGCGGTTTTTCACGCCGAAGCGCTGCTGCAGTATGTCCGCGACCTGGAACGGATCGGCCCCGGCCCCGGTATCGAGCATGGTCCACGGAATATTGATCGATCCGGGAATGGTCCCGTTTTCTACCCAGTCCGGCGTGCGCGAATCAATAACCAGCACTGAAGCATCGCCGGTTGCCGCCTGTTTCAGGTAGTGCAGCATTTCCAGCTCGGCAATGGTCTCCACGCCCGGTGCAATGACCGCAGGTTGTATGCAAAAAGGCGGACATTTGCGCGAGGTTAACGCGTAGCGCTCACTTATCGTGTGCTGTGGATCCTGGTTGCGCATTATGCGCACTGGCTGGCCGTCATGTGTGACGTCCACGTATTCCAGATCGCCCGAGATGTTCACATCCAGCGCGGCCGCGCCCATGGATGCCAGCAGGACCAGCAGGACTTGCGCTGTGCGTTTCATGGTCGCGTTAGCCATGGCGTGTACGGGAGTTTCACTCTATATCATGTCCTGCGGATCCACATCCAGGGACCAGCGGACCTTGCCGGCCAGGGGTTCGGCCTCCAGTTGCTGAAGCCATTGTGGCAAGACGCGGCCCAGGCGTGCACGCTGGCCGGCCTGGATGAGCAACTGAAATCGGAAACGTCCCCTCCTGCGCTCGAGCACCGCCGGAACCGGTCCGAATATCTGCAGCCGCGCATCGCCGCCTTCAAGCAAGGCCCGTGCCTGTTCCAGAAAGCGTTGCGCCGGGCCGGCCTGGTGATGCTCCGCACGCAGCACGGCAAGATGGCTGTACGGAGGCAGTTTCGCGGCGTCGCGTTCCGCCAGCGCCAACTGCGCAAAGCGCTCATACCCGTGCTCCACCAGGGAGCGCAGAAAGGGATGGTCCGGATGATGAGTCTGGATCAACACCTGTCCAGTCCGATCCCCGCGACCGGCGCGCCCACTGACCTGGACAAACAATTGCGCCATGCGCTCTGCGGCGCGAAAGTCCGCACTGAACAGTCCTCGATCCGCGTCGATGATGCCCACCAGCGTCAGCCCCGGAAAGTGATGTCCCTTGGCCAGCATCTGCGTGCCGATCAGGATGTCGGCGGCGCCCGCATGGATCTGCGCCACCATGCGCCCCATGGCGCCTTGTGCCCGCGTGCTGTCCCGGTCAATGCGCAGGATGCGGGCGTCGGGAAGCTGCTGCGCGAGAGTCTCCGCCAGGCGTTCGGTCCCGTGGCCAATTTGCTGCAGTTCAGAGTCCGGGCAACTGGGACACTGCAGGCGCGCCGGTTTTTCACTGCCGCAATGATGACATAGCAGGCGATTGCGATGCTTGTGCCAGGTATACGGCATGTCGCAGCGCGGGCATTCCGCCACGGTTCCGCATGCATGGCATTGCAAAGTGGGTGAATACCCGCGCCGGTTCAGAAACAACAACACCTGGTTGCCTTGCGCCACTTCCGCGCGCACGGCGTCCATTAACCGGGCACTTACGGCGCCATGCAGGCGCGCGCCGCGCAGGTCAATGAAACCGACAGTCGGCGCCGGCGCACCCCCGGCGCGCTGCGGCAGGCGCAACTCTCCATAGCGACCGTCCTGGACGTTGCGAAGTGTTTCCAGACTCGGCGTCGCGGAACCCAGGATGACGGGGATCCCTTCCGACTGGCCGCGCGCCACCGCCATGTCGCGCGCCGAATATCGAAACCCTTCCTGCTGTTTGTAGGACAGGTCGTGTTCCTCATCGACGACAATGACGCCCGCTGCTGCCAGCGGCGTCCATACAGCGGAACGCGTCCCCAACACTACGCGAGCCCGGCCATCCCGGGCAGCGAGCCATGATCGCGCGCGCTCCGTGTCAGGCAGGCCGGAATGCAGTACCGCGATATCGGGTCCAATGCGGCTGCGCACCCGATCAACAAGCTGAGGCGTAAGCCCAATCTCCGGCACCAGCACCAGCGCCTGCCTGCCGCCCCGGATGACTTCGGCGATGACGGCCAGATAGACCTCGGTCTTGCCGCTGCCGGTCACGCCGTTCAACACCTGCACGCCAAAGCGGTCGAGCGCACTGACAATCGCTTCCACCGCCTTGCTCTGGCCCGCGTTCAGCGTGATCGCTTCCAAAACTGGCGGAGGCGAAGGGGGTGCCTCGTCCCGGTGAAAGGACTCCACCAGTCCCTTGTCGGCGAGTGCGCGGACCGTGGCCCTGGTTATGCCGTGTTCCAACAGCGTTGCCAGTGTCAGTCCAGCGTCGGTTGCGGCAGCCAGCAGCTCCAGTGCCTGTTGCTGGCGCGGGGCGCGCTGTAACGCGGGCGCCTGATTGACTGAATCCGCGTGCACGCGAATGCGCTGCTCGAATCCGGTCGGCACCGGCTGCGCCGCGCGTAATCGGCCCGGCAAAGACTGAAACAGCGCATCGCCCAGCGGGTGCTGATAGTAAGCGGCCGCCCGCAACATCAGGTTCATTTGATCCCGGCTCAGCAGCGGTTCGCTGTCGATTAATGCCAGCGCCATTTTCAGGCGGTCGGGCGCCACCTCGGTGCGTTTGGGAAGTTCCAGGATCAGGCCGATCATGGTCCGGCCGCGTCCGAATGGGACACGTACCCGGCAGCCGGGCTGAATGGCGCTCTCCTCCCACGCCGCCGGCGCCAGGTAGTCAAAACTGTGGCGCAGGGGCACCGGCAGGGCGACGCGCAGCAATCGCAACTCAGTCATCCGTGGCCGCAGCGCTGTCCGGACCGCCTTCCACCATGGTTTTGAGGCTGGCCAGCGTGGCGCGCCGCATCGGTTTGCCGTCCACGGGACTCAATGGCCTGATCGCCTCCAATGTTTCCGTGAACAACACCAGCACTACCGGTACGTCTCCGGCGATGAAACAGAGTGCCGGGAATTCCAGGGATTTTCCGGGCGCAGTCTTGATAATTCTTGATGTTTGCTCAAACTTGATTCCGGCCTCGTTTAGGAACCAGGCGACATCCTCGGCGGCGTCACAATAAAGATGGAGCGTGATCTCGCTGAACTCGGTCGCAGTGCCCAACAACACGGCGCCGACCAGCCGCGGCCGAAACTGCTCCAGGAATTGCATTGCCTGCAATGCGGTTCGACGCAGGGCGCGCAGGAGATCAGGTTGAGACCGGGACTGGAACAGTCGCTGGTATTCCTGCAACGCCTGCTCAATCTCCACGTTTGTCGGCAGATTGCGTTCGGAATCGACTCCGAGGCGCATGGCGGCCTTGCGCTTCGCTGATCGAAAATCGGCAACCCCTTCGCTGGCGATGAGCTTGGCCGCCATTTGCGCTATTTGCGCACGCAGCTTGAGTCCGGATCGGGCGGCAGTGGCCATCGGCGTCAGCGCGGGTATTGCCCGACCTTAGAACAGTTGTTCAGCGGAGTCGCGTGACTCGGGATCCGTGCCGACGGCAGGTGTGGCACCGTCCGCGGCGCTCGCGGCCGGCGCAGTGCCGGCGCGAAACACCTCGAATACAACGTCAGAACTTCCGGCGCCGGCGGTGGCGCCGGTGCGCGAGTCGATGCGGACGTTCACCAGACCCGGGGGCCTGGGCAGGATCTGCTCAGGGATGTCCTCGAGCGCCACTCGCATATAGTCGATCCACATCGGCAGCGCCGCGCGGGATCCGGTCTCCAGTCCGCCCAGCGGATCGAACATGTCGAAGCCGACCCAGGCAACAGTGGTAATGGCCGGGTTGAAACCCGCAAACCAGGCATCGCGCTGATCATTGGTGGTGCCGGTCTTGCCGGAAAGATCGGAGCGATTGAGTTCCAGCGCGCGCCGGCCGGTGCCGAACCGGATTACATCCCGTGTCATCGAGTTCATGATCCATATGTTCTCGGCATCGACCGTTCGTGGCGCAATGGGCAGGCCGCTGGGTGCCACGGGCAATGGTGATGGCGCCGTGCTGCCCGCGCCGGGTTCCTGGGGTGGGGCGCGCGCATCCGCAGTTGCCGCAGCCACGGTCTGCACCGCCACCGGCTCCGCTGCCGGTGCAGAGGCCGCTGACTCCTGCTCGCATTCGCGGCACACCGTGAGCGGAACCGCCTTATACAGGATGCGCCCGTCCAGCGCTTCAATCCGGTCTATGAGGAATGGTTCGATGCGGAAACCGCCGTTGGCGAACACACAGTAGGCGGTGGCGAGTTTGAACGGCGTCATGGCCCCGGTGCCGAGCGCCAGTGAAAGACTGTGCGGGAGCGAAGCCGGGTCAAACCCGAATCGGGCAAGATGGCCGATCACCGGAGCGACACCCATGGTATGCATCAACCGGATCGAGACCAGGTTGCGGGAATGCGTCAGCGCTTCACGCAGACGTGTCGGTCCGTAATATTTGCCCGAGTAGTTTTCCGGCCGCCACGAATCCTCGATCCCGGCATCATCGAACACCACCGGGGCATCGTTGACCATGCTCGCGGCAGTAAATCCGGACTCAAGGGCCGCGGAGTAAATGAATGGCTTGAAACTGGAGCCCGGTTGCCGTTGCGCCTGCAGCGCGCGATTGAATTTGCTGCGGGCAAAATCGAATCCGCCGACCAGCGCATAGACGGCGCCGTCGTCCGGCCGCATGGAAACCAGGGCGCCTTCCACGGCCGGAAGTTGACTCAGTCGCCAGGTTCCGTCTTCCGCAGTGCGAACGCGAATGACGTCACCGGGCTGGAGGATCTCGCCGGCCGTCTTTGGCGCCGGCCCGCGTTGATTCTCGGATACATGTTTGCGCGCCCACTGCAGGCCGGTCCAGGGGACCTCCATCGTTCCATCGCCGGACAGGAACACAGTGGCAGTCTGGTCCGAGATCTGGGTCACCAACGCCGGGCGCTGGCCGGCGATCGTCTCGAATCCCTCCAGCCATGCCGCCCATTGTTCCGGCCCGCCCGGTGCCGGCTGTAGATCAAAATGCCGTTCCGCACCGCGAAACCCGTGCCTCTCGTCGTAATCCAACAGGGCCTTGCGCAGAGCCTGGTTGGCTGCAAGCTGGTTCCGATTCCGGATGGTGGTGAACACGCGGTAACCCGCCTCGTACGCCGGTTCGCCGAACCTGTCGATGATCTCCTTGCGCACGGCTTCCGCAACGTAGGGGGCCTCCACGTCAATGTCCGCAGCATGCAGACTGGCGGTTGACGGGGCCGTGCTGGCCGCCTGGTATTCGGCATCCTTCAGGAAACCCAGGTCCAGCATGCGCCGCAATACATATTCCCGGCGTTGCATGGCGCGGGGAAGGCTGGTAATCGGATTGGTTGTCGAGGGCGCCTTTGGCAATCCGGCGATCATGGCCATCTGCGCCAGATTCAGTTCACCCACGCTGGCGCCGTAGTACACGCGTGCCGCGGCGCCGATGCCGTAGGCGCGCTGTCCCAGATAAATCTTGTTCAGGTACAACTCCATGATTTCATCTTTACTCAACTCCTGCTCAATCTTTAATGCCAGGAAGATTTCATTCAGCTTGCGCACATAAGACTTTTCCCTGCTGAGAAAGAAATTGCGCGCCACCTGCATGGTGATGGTGCTGCCGCCCTGGGTTTTTTCCCCGGTGATTGCGAGATTCAATGCAGCGCGCGCGATGCCTTGCCAATCCACGCCGGGGTGCTGGAAGAAGCGATCATCCTCCGCTGCGACGAATGCCTTCACCAGCAGCGGCGGTACGTCAGCAATGTTTATCGGGTCGCGGCGCTTTTCGCCGAACTCCGCAATCAGGGAGCCGTCACTGGTGTAAATGTGCAGTGGAACCTGCATCTGCACGTCGCGCAGAGTCTCGATATCCGGCAGTCCGGGTACGACATAGGCGGTCAGGGCGGCGCCCGCGATGATAATCGCGACTGCCAGTGTGACCATCATTGTGACTAAAAAGCGCAACATCTTGTGTAGTTTAATGTATGGGTACGCAACATATGTGGTTTCGGGAGAAAACTTGTGAATTCGAGCACAATTGGTGAAAAAGCATCGAGTTAGCTTTGTTTCCTAAATTTCAATTGACTAAGGTTTTCGAATGAAGTTAATGTAATGTTGAAGATTGGTAGATAACCACCCACATCAAAAGGAAAAAAACGTGTTTCCTTTCGGAAAAAAATTAACCCCGGTGCTTGGGATCGACATCAGCGCCACAGCAGTTAAGTTGGTCGAACTTGGGCGCTCAGGTGGTAGATATCGTGTCGAAAGTTACGCTGCCGAGCCGCTGCCACCGAATTCAGTGGTAGACAAGAATATCACGGACTCCGCCGCGGTCGGCGAAGCCATCGGGCGCGCCGTGCGCAAGTCCGGCACCAAGATCAAGACCGCGGCTGCTGCAGTTGCCGGCTCCGCCGTTATCACCAAGATTATCGAGATGCCGGCCAACCTTTCCGATGCCGACATGGAGGGTCAGATCACGGCGGAGGCGGATCAGTACATTCCCTTCCCGCTGGATGAGGTGGCGCTGGACTTTGAAGTGCTGGGGCAGAACGCGGCCAATCCGGAGCGCGTGGACGTGCTGCTGGCCGCATCGCGCAGTGACAATGTGAATCTGCGCGTGGACGCCTTGAGCAATGGTGGACTGACCGCCAAGATAATAGACGTCGAGGCTTTTTCCCTGGAGAACACAATTCGGCTGATTGCCCAGGAGCAGTTTGGCGGCGGGGAGGACATGGTCATCGCGGTGGCTGACATCGGGTCATCGGTAACCACCTTCAGCGTACTTGAGAAACTGAAGATCATGTATTCCCGCGACCAGCAGTTCGGTGGCGCGCAGTTGACCGAGGAAATCCAGCGTCGTTACGGGCTGTCCTACGAGGAAGCCGGTCTGGCCAAGAAACAGGGCGGCCTGCCGGAAAACTATTCCTCGGAAGTGCTCGATCCCTTCAAGGAAGGCGTGGCGCAGCAGATCAGCCGCGCGCAACAGTTCTTTTTCTCAGCCGGTCAGATCGCAAATATTGATCACCTGATTCTCGCCGGAGGCTGTGCATCAATCGAAGGTATCGCCGATTTGATTCAGGCCAAGGTCGGTGTGCCTACGTCCATCGCCAACCCGTTTGCCAATATGTCGGTCTCGTCCAGGGTTCAGGCCCAATCCCTGGCCAATGATGCTCCAGCCCTGATGGTCTCGTGTGGACTTGCACTGAGGAGTTTCGACTGATGGCTCACATTAATCTACTTCCGTGGCGCGATGAGCTTCGCAAGGAGAAGCAGAAGGAGTTCGGCATTCTGGTCCTGACCTTTGTGGCAGTGGCCGCCCTGACCGTGGGTACACTGGATCGTTACCAGAATGCCCGCATTGACCGGCAGAAGGCCCGCAATGCCTATATTGAAACTGAAACCAAGAAGCTCGATGACAAGATCAAGGAAATTGAGGCGCTGACGAAGGAACGTGACCGGCTGATCGCGCGCATGAAGGCAATTGAAGGTCTGCAGCGTAATCGCCCGCTGGTAGTGCGGTTCTTTGATGAACTGGTCGAGAGTCTGCCCGAGGGCGTGAATGTCAGCAGTATCGTCCAGAAGGAGAACCAGATAACCATTATCGGAGAGGCGCAGTCAAACGCGCGCGTCTCGTCTTTCATGCGCAATCTTGAAGGTTCGGATTGGTTGCAGAATCCAAAACTTGACGTCATACAGGCCAAGGACGAGAAGGGTGTGCGCGTCAGCACCTTCACGTTGCGGTTCAGTCAGGTCATTCCGAAGGCCGAAGGGGAAGAGGAATCATGAGCTTCGCAGACAATTTCAAAAATCTGGACCCCAACAATCCCGGAATGTGGCCGCTGCCGGTGCAGGCGATTGTCGGCGCTGTGGTTTGTGCCGGCCTGATCTTCGGCGGCTGGAATTTTCATATCAAGAATCTTGTGGCGGAACTGCAGACCGTCGAGAAGAAAGAAGCCGATTTGAAGACCACGTTCGAGGACAAGCAGAAAAGATCCGCCAATCTGAATGCGCTCAAGGAACAAATGAAGGAGATGGAACAGTCCTTTGGCGACATGCTGCGGCAGCTGCCAAACAAGACCGAGGTGGCCGGCCTGATCGTCGATATCTCGCAGACGGGGCTGTCCGCCGGACTGGAATTTGAGCTGTTCCAGCCGCTGGAAGAAAAGGTATCCGAATTTTACGCGGAATTGCCGATCAGCATCCGTGTCACCGGCAACTATCATCAGTTCGGTCAATTCGTCAGCGGCATCGCCACTCTGCCCCGAATTGTGACTACGCACGAAATCTCCGTTACCAAGGGCGTTAAGGCGGTCAAGGGCAGGGCCGCTGATGCAGGCGGTTCAACCCTGACCATGTCAGCCCAGGCGAAGACCTATCGTGCATTGGAAGAAGAGGAGTCCTGATATGAAGGCGCGCGTAGCCAGAGCCAGCCTCCGTTCGCTGTGGCCACTGTTGGCGGTCATTGCCATGGGCGGTTGTGTCTCCAAGGACACCAGTGATCTTGAACAGTGGGTAAAGGAGGTCCTGGCCCGGCCAGGTGGCCGCATCAACCCGTTGCCGGAGATCAAGCCATATGAAGCGTATGCCTACAAGGCAGCCGACGCCGGTGCGCGCGATCCGTTTCAGCCGTTCTACGTGCAGCGCGAGGAGGATGTTGCGGACATCAAGGATTCCGGTCTGACCAAGGAGCTGGAACAGGAGATCAAGAATCGGAATCGCGAGGAGCTTGAACAGTTTGAGCTCGACAGTCTGCGCATGGTCGGAACGATTCAGGATCCCGATGACAATTGGGGGATCATCCGTGGTCCGGACGGGGTTGTACACCGGGTCAAGGTGGGTAATTACATCGGCCGGAACATCGGCAAGATTGTGAACATATTCGAGGACAAGATTGAGTTACGCGAAATTGTCCAGAACAGCCAGGGCCGGTGGGAAGAACGCCCGGCCGCCATTGCACTTGTTGAATAATCTCCACGGGGAGCAGCCATGAATCATATGACGCAGAAATCTCTGCAGGCAGAAACGGACCACGGGTTCCTGGGGCGGGCTGCGGCTCGCGCGCTGGCATCCGTACTACTCGCCGGCTTTTTCACTGCCGCGAATTCCGCAACACTGGATGGCGCCAGTTTCTCGGCCATGCCTGGTGATCGGGTCCAGTTGAAGCTGGATTTTTCCGAACCCCTGACCGAGGAACCGGTCAATTTCACCATTGATAACCCGGCGCGCATCGCCATCGACCTGCCCGGTGTCGGTTTGAAGCTGGCCGAGAAATCCCAGTCCATCGGGATTGGCATGGCCCACAGCCTGGCCGCGGTTGAAGCTGACGGGCGGACACGGGTGGTGATCAATCTGGTGCATCCCGTGTCCTATGACATGGAGCTGCAGGATAAATCTCTGATCGTTACGCTGGGTGCCGCGGTGACCGGCTCCGAAACGAAGTCCGCCATGGCGCCTGCCTCTGCCGGCGGGGCTCCCATGGCCAGTGGTGACGGTGGCAGCATCGAGAATATTGATTTTCGTCGCGGCGATGACGGCGAGGGCCGCATCGTGATCACCCTTTCGGATCCATCCGTCGGCGTCAATATGGGTCAGGAATCCGGCCAGATAGTCGTTGATTTTCTCGGTGCCTCCCTGCCCGCGGAGCTGGATCGCAAACTGGATGTGGTGGATTTCGCCACGCCGGTCAAGATCATCGACACCAAGCCCAATGCCGGTGGCACGCGCATGTCCATCAGCACCACCACCGAGCAATACGACCATCTTGCCTACCAGGCTGATAACACCTTTACGATTGAAGTGCGCCCGTTGACCGCCGATCAGCAAGACGCAATGAAGAAGGAGAAGTTTGGCTTTACCGGCGAGCGTCTGTCTCTGAACTTCCAGGACATCGAGGTCCGCGCGGTACTGCAGTTGATTGCCGACTTCACGGGTCTGAACCTGGTTGCCAGCGACACCGTTCGCGGCAGTGTCACTTTGCGCCTGAAAAACGTGCCCTGGGATCAGGCCCTCGACATCATTTTGCGCGCCCGTGGTCTGGGCCTGCGCCAGGATGGCAATGTCATGATGGTCGCGCCACAGGAGGAGATCGCAGCGCGCGAAAAGCTGGAACTCGAATCCCAGAAACAGGTTGAGGAACTGGCGCCATTGCGTACCGAATTCGTGCAGATCAACTATGCAAAGGCAGCAGACTTGGCCACGCTGATTCGCTCCGAAGAAAACAACCTGTTGTCGGAGCGCGGTAACGTGTCCATCGACGACCGTACGAATACGCTCATCATTCAGGACGTCGGCACCAGCCTGGAAGCGATCCGCGACATGGTGTCCAAGCTGGACATACCCATCCGGCAAGTATTGATTGAATCCCGTATCGTGAACGCTGACGAGAGTTTCACCCGGGACCTGGGCGTAAAGTTTGGTGGCGCCAAGCAGGATACGACCGCAGATGGGGATAAGTTCGGGTACGTTGGAGGCACGCGCGAAGGCGTTTTTGCCGAGGAGCAGCAGCCGGTCGGAACCGTCACGGGTGCCGACGGCCTCCTGGTCAATTTACCGGTCCCCGGCGCCACCAGCGCACTGGCGTTGGCGGTCGGCAAGGTTGGCAGCTTCCTGCTGCAATTGGAGCTGTCCGCATTGCTGGCCGAGGGGCGCGGTGAGGAAATTGCGAATCCGCGCGTCATTACTGCCAATCAGAGTGAGGCGAGCATTGAATCAGGTGTGGAAATTCCGTATCAAGCCGCGACCTCCAGTGGGGCGACGTCGGTATCCTTCAAGAAGGCGGTACTGTCGCTGCGTGTCACGCCACAAATAACGCCTGATGATCGGGTGTTACTTGATTTGCTGGTCAATCAGGACACCCGCGGATCGCCGGATGTACTTGGCACCCCGCCCATCAACACGCGCTCCGTGCAGACCCAGGTACTCGTGGATGATGGCGAAACCGTGGTCCTGGGTGGTATCTTCAATCAGACGGATCGCACCTCCACGGATCGGGTGCCCTTCTTCAGTGACGTTCCGGTGCTCGGAGTGTTGTTCAAGAAAAATCGCATAGAGAAATCGCGCACCGAGTTGCTCATTTTCGTGACACCGAAGATTCTCAGGGAAGATCTGGCCATATAAATTCCTTCTGACCTTTGCAGAAGCGCGGCACTGCCGCGCTTTTTTTTGCCTGCCGCCGGGGCGGCAGATCGGTCCGCCGCCGGACTTGCCACAAGGGATTCCCGATGGCAGGGTATCCTAACGGGGTCTTGTGCAAATTCAGGGCCTTCCCCAATGCTTACCCGGTAGAGTGTATGCAGGGCAATGAAAACATCTTTCTGGTTGGACCCATGGGCGTGGGCAAGTCATCCATCGGCAGACGCCTGGCGTCCAGGCTCGGGCGGACGTTTATTGATTGTGATGAAGAGTTGACGCGCCGGACCGGCGTGGAGATTGAGGTTATTTTTGATATAGAGGGCGAGGAAGGATTCCGGCGCCGCGAATCAAAGTTGCTGCAGGAACTGGTGGCCATGCGCGGCATCGTGCTGGCGACCGGTGGCGGCGTCGTCCTGTTGCCGGAGAATCGCGAGGCGCTGGTCCGGAACGGAACAGTGGTCTACCTTAGCGCCACTGAGGAACAGCTTGCGCGTCGCACAGCGCGGGACAAGAAACGCCCGCTGTTGCAGACCGGGGATCGCAAGGCGCGCATCAGGGGGCTGCTTGAGCAACGCGAGCCGCTGTATCAGGCAGTGGCGGATTGCAGCGTGGATACGGGCCTGGGGTCGGTAACACACTCCGTTGAACTGATTTGCAGGCAATTGAAACTGCCATGAAGGAAGTGAAGGTCAATTTAGGTGATCGCAGTTACCGCATACTGATCGGGGCCGGGATCCTTTCCGAGCCCGGGGTCATCGGGCGCTGGTTGCCCGGGAAACAGGTGCTGGTGGTGACCAACACCACGGTGGCGCCGCTGTATCTGTCCCGCGTACTGGACGGCCTTACTGCATATGAAGCTCAAGCCCTCGTGCTGCCGGACGGTGAGCAGTTCAAGACCCTCGGGCTAATGAACCAGATCATTACCGAGTTGCTGCGCCTGAAGTTCAGCAGGGATGCGTGCATCATTGCCCTCGGCGGCGGCGTCATTGGTGACGTGGCCGGTTTCGCCGCGGCCTGCTACCAGCGCGGCATCGCGCTGGTCCAGGTTCCTACGACCCTGCTGGCCCAGGTGGATTCGTCCGTGGGCGGCAAGACCGCGGTTAATCATGAGTCCGGTAAAAACATGATTGGGGCGTTTCATCAGCCGCGCGCGGTGATTTCGGACCCTGAGGTCCTGGCCACCCTGCCGCGGCGGGAGTTGTGCGCCGGGGTCGCCGAGGTGATCAAATACGGATTGATCCGTGATCCGGAATTTTTCCAGTGGCTTGAACAGAATCT
>MGYT01000114.1:0-10725 GCA_001801865.1 Gammaproteobacteria bacterium RIFCSPLOWO2_02_FULL_61_13 | reverse complement strand
TCGCGCGTTCGTGCAGTATCAAGGCTCAGATCGTTTCCGAAGATGAGACGGAGACAGGAGTTCGGGCATTGCTGAACCTCGGCCATACCTTTGGCCACGCCATGGAGACTGCATTGGGGTACCGCCTCTGGCTGCATGGGGAGGCGGTGGCCGCCGGCATGGTAGTGGCAGCGGATTTGTCCGCGCGACTGGGGAGAATCGATGCGGTTGCCACACAACGTATCACCCGGATCCTGGAGCGGTGCGGACTGCCCACGCGGCTGGCGCCAGGATTGTCCGCGCAAGGGGTCCGCGAGTTGATGGGCGTGGACAAGAAATCAAAATCCGGGCGGCTCCGACTGGTATTGCTGGATGCCATCGGCAGCGCAAATATCGCCAGTGACGTGGATGAACGGTTGCTGCTGGCGGCCCTGAGTGCCCATGCGCAGGTGCCGGCATGACCACATTGCAACGGTTCGCGGCGCAACCTCTCCTGACCCGTGGCCGTGCGCATGTGGAACCCGAGGCGGAATTTCGCAATGCCTACCAGCGGGACCGGGATCGGGTAATCCATTCCTCCGCGTTCCGGCGCCTGGAGTACAAGACGCAGGTCTTCGTCAATCACGAGGGTGATATGTTCCGCACCCGTCTGACCCATTCAATTGAAGTGGCCCAGATAGGGCGTACGGTGGCGCGCGCGCTCGGCCTGAACGAGGATCTGACCGAGGCCATCTGTCTGGCGCACGATTTGGGGCACACCCCATTCGGCCACGCCGGCCAGGATGCATTGGACCGTTGCATGCGCGAATACGGGGGCTTTGAGCATAACCTTCAGTCGTTGCGGGTCGTGGATGTGCTGGAGGAACGCTATGCCGCATTTCCAGGATTGAACCTCACCTTTGAGACGCGTGAAGGCATACTCAAGCATTGTTCGCGCGCTCAGGCGGAGGTGCTGGGGGATGTCGGGCGAAGATTCCTGGAAGGAAGCCAGCCTGGGCTGGAGGCGCAGGTCGCCAATCTCGCCGATGAGATTGCCTACAATAATCATGATGTGGATGACGGCTTGCGCGCGGGCCTGATAACGGTGGCGCAGCTTGAGGAATGCAAACTGTTTGCGGACCAATTGCTCGCGGTGCGCAGGCTCTGGCCGGATTTGCCGGAGCGGCGCCACGTGCATGAACTGGTGCGGCGCATGATCAATCGGGTCGTATCAGACCTGGTTGACACCAGCCGGGCGCATATAGCCGGCCTGAATCCGCAGGACATCGACGCTGTTCGCGCGGCGGGGCGGCCGCTCATCTCCCTGGGTGACGAGGTTCGGCAACAACATGTGGAACTGAAACGATTTCTGAACCGTTATCTTTACCGGCATTTCCGCGTCCAGCGCATGTCCCACAAGGCCGAGCGAATCGTAACTGCCATGTTCTCCATATTCATTGAGAATGAACTGCTCCTGCCCCATGACGTGCAGGAACGCATCGGCCGGCTGGAACCGGAACAAAGGGAGTCCGCGGGCGCGCGATTGATTGCCGATTACATCGCCGGGATGACGGATCGTTACGCTATCATGGAATATCAGCGCCTCACTGATCCCAATCAAACCTCCTGAACAGGAATTCAAGCCCCCGGCCATGCAGCACAGATTCTTACGCGCCTTGCGCCGCCAGCCCGTGGATGCGACCCCGATTTGGGTTATGCGCCAGGCCGGACGCTACCTGCCGGAATACCGCGCCACGCGCCAGCAGGCCGGCAGCTTTCTGACCCTGTGCAAGACAGCTGAACTCGCCTGCGAAGTGACCCTGCAGCCGTTGCGCCGCTTTGATCTGGATGCGGCGATCCTGTTCTCCGATATTCTCACCATCCCGGATGCCATGGGGCTGGGTCTGTCCGTGGTGGAGAATGAAGGCCCGCGCTTCGAGCGCTGCATACGCAGTGCGGCAGACCTGGGTCGCCTGGGCGATCCGGACCCGGAAACGGAATTGCGTTACGTCATGGATGCAGTGCGGCTGGTCCGGCGTGAACTGGATAACCGGGTACCGCTTATCGGTTTTGCCGGAAGCCCGTGGACACTGGCCACTTATATGGTCGAGGGTTCATCGAGCAAGGAGTTCACCCATATAAAAGGCATGTTGTATTGCACCCCCGCATTACTGCATGCCCTGCTGCGCAGGCTCGCGCAAAGCGTGGCGCGCTATCTGATGGCACAGGCAGCCGCGGGCGCCCAGGTCCTGATGGTCTTCGATACCTGGGGTGGCATGCTGACACCGTCAACATATCGGGAGTTTTCCCTGGCCTACATGACCGAGATCATCGCGACTCTGCGCCAGTCCCGCGTGGAGGCGCCCATCATCGTATTCACGAAAGGCGGGGGACTCTGGCTGGAAGACATCGCGGCCAGCGGTTGTGACGCCGTGGGAATTGACTGGACCATGGACCTGGGTGAGGCACGTGCGCGCATCGGCAAGCAGGTGGCATTGCAAGGCAACCTGGACCCGGCGGTGCTGACTGCCACACCGGAGGTAGTACGGCGCGAAGCTGCGTCCGTGCTGGCGCGCTATGGCAACGGCCCCGGGCACGTATTCAACCTGGGTCACGGTATTCAGCCGCATGCAGATCCCGAGAATCTGCGCGTGCTGGTGGATTCGGTGCACGAGTTGAGTCGCGCATATCACCGTGACAGCAATTAACCTGAATAGCGGAATCCGCTACGGGCGAGCCTGACAATCAGGATCACGCCTATAGCCATCAGAATCACCGGCCAGTTTCCGAATCGTGCATACGGGGTCATGCCGCTGAACAGGGTAATGGTGTCTGTGAGTACGAAGGGCAGAAATTGCGGTGCCTGCGCGCGCACCCGGCCCTCGGGGTCGATAATGGCGCTGATGCCTGAATTCGTTGCCCGTAACAGATAACGTCCGGTCTCCCGCGCCCGTATCCGCGCCATCTGCAAATGCTGATGCGGCGCCGCAGAGTCGCCGAACCAGCCGTCATTACTCACATTAATAAGCAGCCCGGCCTCCGGCAGGGCCTGGATGACCTCCTCGCCAAAGGTGTCTTCGTAACAGATGGAAACTCCGGCAACTCCATGCTGACCGCGCAACAATGGCTGTGCCTGTTCGCCCGGGCTGAAATTGGACATGGGGATGTTCAATAATTTGGAAAACTTCAGAAGGATGAACGCCAGCGGCGTGAACTCGCCGAATGGCACCAGGTGGCGTTTGTGGTAGGTCTGTGGATCGGCGCCCAGTAGCAGCAGGCTGTTGAAGTACCGTTCGTCGTAGTCGTCCAGCGTGGGAAATCCGACGTACAGGTCACTGTCACCACGCACTGCCTCTGCTGTCAGTTGCCGCAACAGGTCCGGAACCTGGGAGGCAAATGCCGGTATCGCGGTCTCCGGCCAGATGATGATGTTCCTGCCCCAATGCGGCGCCGTCAGGCTGGTATACCGTTCCACCGACTGATGCAGAAATTCAGCGCGCCATTTCACTTCCAAAGGTACCGCGCCCTGGACCAGCGCGATGCTGCGCTCGGCGCCTGTGTCGAGGGTCCATGACACGCGGCCCGCTAGCCACCCGCCAGTTACCAGCAGCAACAGGCAGCCGGCGGCGAACATTTTGCCCCGGACGCCGGGATGCAAAAGCGTAAACAAGGCGCCGGCGGTCAACGCCACGGCCCAGCTGATGCCGAACACGCCCAGGAGCGGCGCCAATCCCCCGAATATGGTATCGGGCTGGCTATATCCGAGGTGCAACCAGGGGAAGCCGGTGAACAGCCACGTGCGCACCCACTCGGACAGCACCCAGAGGGCGGGCAAAATCAGCAATTGATCCAGGGCCAGACTGGATGTCGCCAGCTTGCGTGCCGTGTAACCGGTAAGGGCAGGAAACAGGGCCATGTAGGCGATGAGCAGGAAAGTAACGCCGGCTGCGGGGACCAGGCCCATGCCACCGAAAAGATTGATACTTATATGCAGCCAGTTGACGCCAACGCCAAACAGCCCGATCCCGAACAGGTAGCCAAGGCGGAACGCCTCGCGCGGGGTTGCCCTTACCCACAGGTAAAACAATACGACCAACGCGACCGGCGCCAGCAGCGGGAAATCATATGGTGCAAAGGCCAGCGCGCAGGCAGCCCCGGCGATGGTACTTACGGCTGCCCTGGCCCGGATATTCAATTCAAGTGCGTCCTGCTGTGCCCCAATTCCACGATACCCACGGCCCCAGGCTATCCGTCCGGCTCCGGTTTTTCCGCCCGCTCGAAGCGCAGCAGCAACACGCGGCGTTTGTCGGCGCGCAGGACGCGCACATTGAAGCCATGGAAGGTGATGCTTTCGCCGCGGGCGGGGACGTGACCGAACGCGCTCACGATCAGGCCGCCGATGGTGTCGTACTCGCCGTCATCCAGTTCAGTACGGAAAAATTCATTAAACTCCGCAATCGGTGTAATCGCCTGCACCGTGTAGCGATTGCGGCCGTGCTGGCGGATGTTCTCCTCTTCATCCAGGTCGTGCTCATCTGCGATGTCGCCCACGATCTCTTCGATGACATCCTCGATGGTTACCACGCCGGCCACGCCATATTCGTCCACGACCACGGCCATGTGCGTGCGCGATGCGCGAAATTCGCGCAAGAGAATGTTCAGGCGCTTGCTTTCGGGAATAAAAATGGCGGGGCGCATGACGTCCTTGATGTCAAAATTGTCCATGCCGACGTCGCTGAAGCACGCCAGCAAGTCCTTGGCCAGCAGTATGCCGCGCACGTCGCTGGCATCGCTGCCGACCACCGGAAAACGGGAATGGCCGGATTCGACCACGATGCGGATGATCTCCTGCGGGCTGGCGTCCTCACGCACGACATCCATTTGAACCCGCGGCACCATGATGTCCCGGGCCTGCAAATCGGAGACGTGTAACGCGCCCTCCAGTATCAGCAACACATCCGGGTCGAGCAGATTGCGGTGTTCGGAACCGCGCAGTATCTCGATGAGTGCCTGCCGATCCTGGGGTTCGCGGGAAAACAGTCCCAGCAGGCGGCTGAGCCAGCCCGGCAGATCAGACGGGTTCCGTTCCTGCTTCATGTTCTCTCCACTGAATAAGGATCGGGAAATCCCAGTCCTGCCAGAATCCGGATCTCAAGCGTTTCCATCGCTGCCGCGTCACGCCTGCTCTCGTGGTCATGGCCGAGCAGATGCAGCACGCCATGGATTACCAGGTGCGCCCAATGTGCCGTTGGCGACTTTCCCTGCGCCCTTGCCTCCCTGGCCACGACCGGTGCGCATACCGCGATGTCGCCAAGGGCCCCCGGCGCCTGCGCCAGTGCCAAAGCCGGAAATGACAAAACATTGGTGGCCTGTGGCAATCCGCGCCAGCGCTCATTCAATACGCGCCCTTCGCGCGCGCCGACCACACGGATCGTTACTTCGGTACGCTTGCGTCGGCCGGCCAGTGCCGCCCGCGCCCAACGGCGAATGCGGCGCGCGTCAGGAATGCCGCGCTTGCGACAGGCAACCTGCACGTGCACGGTCATGACCGGCTCAGTCCTTTTCGCGCGGATTGTCGGCGCCTTTTTCATGCCGTTCATATGCGTTCAGGATCCGCGCCACAAGCGGATGGCGCACCACGTCCGCGGAGGTGAAAAACGTAAAACTGATTCCCTCTTCGTCATTCAGAATGTCAATTACGTGCCGGAGGCCCGACCTTCGCCCCTGCGGCAGATCCACCTGGGTAATGTCGCCGGTAATCACGGCAGTGGAGCCGAAGCCGATTCGGGTCAAAAACATCTTCATCTGCTCAACTGTCGTGTTCTGGGCCTCATCCAGGATGACGAAGGCATCGTTCAGAGTCCGGCCACGCATGAACGCGAGCGGCGCCACCTCGATGATGCTGCGCTCAATCAGGCTTGCCACGTGCTCAAATCCCAGCATTTCATAGAGGGCGTCATACAGTGGGCGCAGGTATGGATCGACCTTCTGACCGATATCACCAGGCAGGTAACCCAGTTTTTCCCCGGCCTCGACCGCCGGTCGCACCAGCACGATGCGGCGGGATCGGTCCTGTTCCAGTCCCGCCACCGCGCATGCCACCGCCAGATAGGTCTTCCCGGTGCCCGCCGGGCCGATACCGAAGCTGATGTCATGGGTCTGTATGTTATGCAGATAAAGCCGCTGATTCGGGCTGCGTCCGCGCACGGTGCCGCGCTTGGTCCGGATCACGCGTTCTGACTCGACCACGGCGATTGCGGCAGCATCGGTGCGCACAGTCTGCAGATAAACGTGGACCTTGTCCGCCGTCAGCACCTCATGGGTCGTGGCCGCGTACAGGTCGGTCAATATCCGGCCGGCAACGTCCACCACGCCGGCAATGCCAATGATGCGAAAGTGGTTGCCGCGATTGTTGATCTCCACGCCCAGCCGCCGCTCGATCTGGCGCAGATGCTCATCCAGCGGACCGCAAAGATTCGCCAGCCGGTCATGGCTGACGGGTTCGAGTTCCACCTCGACGGCGGCCGCGTGGGCCGTGTCTCGAGCGACGGCCAAGCGTCAGCCGATCTGCCGCAGCGCCGGTGCCGGCGCCGGGATGCCCCGTAATGAGTTGGCCAGGGCCTCGGTGACCAGCAGGTTCACAAACTGGCCGGGCTGAAATTCCCCACGCGGGAAATTGATGACGCGGTTGTTCCCGGTACGGCCGCACATTTCCATTGCATCGCGCCGCGAGGCGCCCTCCACCAGGATCTGTTCCACGTTACCTACCATGCCGGCGCTGATGGCGGCGGCCTGAGTGTTGATGCGTTCCTGCAATCTCTGCAAACGTTCCTTCTTTACTTCCGTCGGTGTCGAATCGGCCATCGTGGCGGCGGGGGTGCCGGGGCGCGGGCTGTAGATAAAGCTGAAGGATTGATCGAAACCGATATCCCCGATGAGATTCATGGTGGCTTCAAAGTCGGCGTCGGTTTCGCCCGGAAATCCGACAATGAAATCCGATGAAATGTTGATTTGCGGGCGCACCTTGCGCAATTTGCGGATCCGCGCCCGGTACTCCAGCGCCGTGTGGCCGCGCTTCATCTGGCTCAGGATCCGATCCGATCCGCTTTGCACCGGCAGATGCACGTGGCTGACCAATTCCGGCACTTTTGCATATGCCGCGATGAGCTGGTCGGAGAATTCCACCGGGTGCGAGGTGGTGAATCGAATCCGGTCAATACCATCGATGGATGCGGTGAGTTCGATCAGTCGCGCCAGGTCGGCGACGCCGCCTTCGTGGCAGGTGCCCCGGTAGGCATTCACGTTTTGACCCAGCAGCGTGACCTCGCGTACTCCCTGGGCGGCGAGTTGATGGATCTCCGTCAGCACGTCATCCAGTTGCCGGCTCACTTCCTCGCCCCGGGTATAGGGGACGACACAAAATGTGCAATATTTGCTGCACCCCTCCATGATCGAGACAAACGCGGTGGGGCCCTCGGCGTGGGGCTCCGGCAGCCGATCAAACTTTTCCACCTCGGGGAAAGAGATGTCCACCTGCGGCACCCGGGTGCGCAGCGCCCGGTCGTACATGTCTGGAAGCCGGTGCAGCGTCTGCGGTCCGAAGATCAGGTCGACGAAAGGCGCCCGGGCCAGGATGGCCGCGCCTTCCTGGCTGGCAACGCAGCCCCCGACCCCAATCAGGAGGTCGGGGTTGCGTTCCTTGTGCGCGCGCCACCGGCCCAGTTCGGAAAAGAGCTTTTCCTCGGCCTTCTCGCGCACGGAGCAGGTATTGAACAGGAGCAAATTCGCCGCCGCAGGGTCCTCCGTGACTGCCATGCCATGGGATGCCTCCAGCACATCGCGCATCTTGCCTGAGTCATACTCATTCATCTGGCAGCCGAAGGTCTTGATATACAACCGCTTTTGCATAAAAGCCCGTGGTTTCAAGGGGATGGGTAACTTACACCCTATAAACCGGCATTTCCAGCCGGGCGGGAAGGGTGCAGGGATCAGGTATGGCGAGGGGTGGAGCGATTGTTTCCTTGCTGGGGGAAGACCTGACTCACTTTATATACCTCGCCGGCCGAAGCGGCATCGTAGCCAACCAATCCAGAAATGGCGGATCGATATTCCGGGCTGCGCAGCAGCGCCAACAGCTCGCCCTGGGCAATTCCCGCCATGTCCTCCCGCCGGACTGCAAACCAGTAATCCTCGGTAGCAATGGGCTCAAAGTTGAGCCCGAACTGATGCGCAACCGGCTCGATGGCGAATCCGGCATCCGCGGCGCCGCTGGCTACCATGGCTGCCACCGCCAGATGAGTGAATTCTTCGGTGTTGTAGCCACCGATCCGCTGTGGCTCAATCCCTGCATCTTCCAGCAGCAAATCCAGAATAAGGCGTGTCCCGGACCCCGGCTGGCGGTTGATGAATCGTATTCCCGGCCGCACCAGGTCACCGACGTTGTGAATGTCCTTCGGGTTGTCCGTTGCAGTCACAATACCCTGACGCCTGCGCACGACCTTGACCAGTTGGTCTGCCACTTCATCCAGGTGGCGGGAGAATCGCGGTGCCAGTCTCGCGCCGAGGGTACCGACCGGCAGGTGGAACCCGGCCATGTCGCATTTGCCGGCGGCAAACAGACGCAGACTGTCCAGGCTGCCGCGAAATTGCAGGTCCACCGAGACATCGGCGCGCGCCTGCAACAGGTCGCGCAGCAGTGGCACGGCAAGTCCGTGGCTGGCGAAGATACGCAATGGCGGCAGCGGATCTCGGTGGATCAGCCCATGCAGCTCGCTGGCAAGTTCCGATGCCAGGCTGTCAAGGTCCGGGCCCAGGCGCGCACTGATGCGTCGCTGCCCCCATAGCAGCTTCTCGCCAATGGGCGTGAGGCTGGCGCCGCGTCCCCGCTCCAGAAGCGCCAGTGGCTGGCCGAGCAGCGCTTTCCATTTTTGCATCAGTCCCCAGGCGTGCCGGTAAGAAAGGCCATTCTCTCGCGCGGCCGCCTGCAATGAGCCGCGCTCCTTGATGGAATGGAGTAAATCAAACAACTCCATCTCCAGGCGTTCCGGCTGTCCGTGACCCAGGTGCCAATTCAGACCGAGTTGGATTTCCATGGTGGGTGAGCTCCGGTGCGAGGACCGGTTTACTGCTGTCCTCCGGCATTCGGGAAGAAAAGCGTCTCCCCCCCGATCTGGAACGCGCCGATTGCCTCCTGGCCTTCAGCGGACACCAGATAATCCATGAATGTTCGCGCCGCCGCTTCCTTTACGTGCTTATGCCGTCCCGGGTTGACGAGGATGGTCGCGTACTGGTTGAAAAGCCGCTTGTCACCCTGCGTCTGCAGCACCAGATCTGCGCGATTCTTGAAGCTCAGCCAGGTCGCCCGGTCGGCCAATGTGTACGCACCCAGCCCGGCAGCGGTGTTGAGCGTGGCGCCCATGCCCGCACCCAGTTCCTTGTACCAGGTCCCCGACGCAGAGCGCGCATTTACCCTTGCCTCGTCCCACAAGCGTAACTCCGCGCGGTGTGTGCCGCTGTCGTCGGCACGGGAAACGAACTGCGACTTGGATGCGGCGATCTTTCCCAGCGCCGTAACGGCATCGGTGGAGCCTGCGATACCGGCCGGATCTGACTTTGGTCCGACGAGAACGAAATCGTTGTACATCACCTCGCGGCGGTCGATGCCGTAACCCTGCTTGACAAATTTCAACTCGCCTACCTTGTCGTGCACCAGCAGCACATCCGCATCGCCATTCTCACCGAGCTTAATGGCCTGTCCCGTGCCGACCGCGATGACACGCACTTCAATCCCGGTCTTTTCCTTGAACTGCGGCAGGTAGTAATCGAAAAAGCCCGACGCCTGCGTCGATGTCGTGGAGGCCAGGGTGATGAACTGGACTGTATCCGCGGCCCCCGCGCCATGCATCGCAGACAACAGGGCAAGGGCGGCGCACCGCAATGTCTTCTGCAATAACTTCATGATTTCCTCCGTCTGTTCAGATTTTCCAGGTTTGATGATCGTTCTTGTTTCAGTAGGTGGTTGGCGGGTCTGACTACGTCAACCAAGGAGCTCGCCACGCAGAAAGGCGCGCCCCTCGGGGCATTGGGTTTGTGCAAAAAATGCCGCCGCGTCCTGTTGTTCCAGCAGCCGACCGCGATGCAGGAACAGGATACGGTCCGCCAACCTGCGTGCTTGGGCGAGGTCGTGCGTGGTCATGACGATGGTCGTGCCGCGGGCGCAAATGCCGGAGATCATTTCCTCCACGGCGCGTGCCGCGACCGGGTCCAGGTGCGTGGATGGCTCATCCAGGAACAATACTTCGGGTCGCGTGGCCCAGGCGCGCGCCAGCGCGACACGTTGTTGCTCGCCGCCGGACAGGGCGCGCGCCGGGCGGAGCGCCACATGATCAAGCCGCGCCAAAGCCAATGCCTCATCCACGCGGCACGGCCGCTCCGTCGCGTCCACGTCGCGAAGGCGGAGTGCGTAATCGATGTTTTCCCGAACGCTCCGACGCAGCAACACGGGACGTTGCAGCACCATGGCCTGTTGCCGTAGCACGCCGTTGGGACCCTTGCCGGACCAGCGCAGGGAGCCGTGCGTGGGGCGCACGAGGCCGTGACAGATTTTGAGCAGCATTGTCTTGCCGGCGCCATTGGGTCCCAGCACCACGCAGATGCCGCCGCTTTCAAGCGTAAATGTGATGTTGTCGAGCACACCGGGGCGCCCCGGGAAGTCAAGGCACAGGCTCTCAACGTGCAACGGCAGGATTGGTGGGCTTGGGGATTGTC
>MGYT01000113.1:30787-31200 GCA_001801865.1 Gammaproteobacteria bacterium RIFCSPLOWO2_02_FULL_61_13 | reverse complement strand
TTGTCCTCTTCGGCCTCCTCCACTTCTTCAGCCTGGGTCCGCGCCAGCCGGTAACTGATCCACGACCACAGGTCGAACAGCGGTTGCAGCGCCGACGCTTCCTCCGCCTCCTGCGGCGCCCAGACTGCTGGCGTCGTGTCCACTACCTGCCAGGCGCCATTCATGTAAGCCATGGCCCAGGAATGGGCGTGCCGGGCGCGGCCCACATATTGCCGTTCCAGTGCGCTGTATTCGTCAATCCCGTAGCCGACGGCATAGCGGGCAGGAACACCGGCCGCGCGTAACAGCAATACCGTTGACGTGGCAAAGTACTCGCAGTGCCCACTGCGCGTGTTGTGGAGGAATTCCGCCAGGTAACGGCTGCGCGGGTAACGTTGGCGCTGGGTCAGTGAATAGGTGAAACCGTCGGCAAA
>MGYT01000113.1:28064-30777 GCA_001801865.1 Gammaproteobacteria bacterium RIFCSPLOWO2_02_FULL_61_13 | reverse complement strand
ACGCGTTGCAGCGTGGTGGTGGGGTCCTGTCCGTCCAATTGCAACTGACTGGCCAGATCCATGAAGGTTTCGCGATAGCCCGCGGAAATCTCCAGGTCCCGCTCCGTGGGCGGACCATCAGTCGCGATCAGGGCGGCATGATAATCCGTCACGTAGCGCACCCAGCCCTGTCGGACTTCCATCTTTACGCTGCCCATGGGGTTGCGTGAAATTTCCGTGGCGGCCACCTGCCGGATGGCAGTGACGCCATGGGGCACGGGGATCACGCCGGCATCGCGGCCCATGTACGTGGAGATGGTAAGTGCGTCAACCGGCTTGCGATCGGAAAGCTTCCACTTTGTTCCGCTGATGTCCGCGTCAATGGTGGCGAAAGGGGATTTTTGATTGCTCCAGATGCCATAGTTGTAGCTGTCGTAGGTCGCCTCGCGCAACAGCAGCATCGCAGCAAGCGGCGCCCGGGTCTTCACGCGCAACATGATGCGGTCCGAGAACTTGATGCGGCCGATGGAGCCGATGGCGGTGGTGGCCAGGTCCGGATCGCGAAAACGCCACAAATAGCGATCAAGGATCTCCAGTGTGTAACCCTCGACACGATATTGAAGGTAAACCAGTCCGCGCTGACCCGCGTAACCCAGTCCTGCTGTCATGACGACCAGTAATACCCATATCCCGGGGTGGTAGCGGCGCGGGCGCACCTCCCACAACAACCAGCAAATCAACATGACTACCAGCGCCAGGAAGATCTCTTCAGAGTGATTCCCCGCACTGGCGGCGACCACGCAGGTGAGAAAGTAGGGCAGGCTCAGGTCCACCGTTAGCGCCGCTTCGGGATGGCGTGCCGGATCCAGTTTGCGCAGGCTGATAAACAGCGCGCTGAGCTGCACGTGCCCCGCCATGCTGAAGCTTTGCACCAGCAGCAGCGGAAACACCACGAACGGCATGATGGACAGGATCACGAAGATGCCTTTCGCGCCATGTTCGTTGAAGATATACACGACCGCGATGAGCAGGATGATGCTGGACAGGTCCGAGGCATTGTTGAACTCCCGGTCTGTCACCGGCCAGCGCCACTGGATCCAGCGCGCACCCTCGAGCGCCAATGCCATGGGCAGCGCATACAACAGGAAGGAATTTTGCCAGCCCCACAGCAGCAGTCCGCAACCGAGCAACAACGGCGGCGCGGGTGGCAGGGCGGGGCGTGGCGCCTTCATGCCGCGTGCCGCATGGTGCCGAGGTTGTCGAGCGTGGCCTGGATGGCGTCCAGTGGCAGCGCCACGAGTCGTTCCGGCATGGCCGCAAGGGGGCCGGGGTCGGCGGCAAGTTCCGCAGCATCCGCACCGATGACCAGCGCCAGCACCGGGATGCCGGCGCGCAACATGCGGCTCACCAGCTCCTGTCGTTGTCCGTCCCATGCAAGCAGCACGCAAATCAGGGCGCTGGTTTCGTTGCCATGCCGCGCCACAAGGTCCGTCAGTTGCCGGAAGGTCCCGGTTCGATGCGGTTCCACGCAGGCCAGTATTTCCAGCATGTTTTCCACCTGGCCGAGCCCGCGGCCGATGGTGACTCGATAGGCCTGCGTTCCGACGAACATCAGGTCCAGCAGGGCGTCCCGTCCCGGTGTGCGCATGGCAAGCGACGCAGCGACAGAGACCGCCGCCTCAAATTCCGCCGGCGATTGGGCATCCAGGTACGTGTCCAGCACCAGTCCCTGGCGCACAAAAAATTCGTCCTGGAACTCCTTAACCACCGGCCGGCCGAGCTTGGCAAAACTGCGCCAGTGGATGGCGCGCAGCGGATCGCCGGGCTTGTAATCACGCAGCGAGAGAAATTCCTGGGAATCGCCCACGGTGCTGGCCAGCGTCATGCCGCCGGGCTGAAATCTGCGTTGCCCCGGTAAGCGGATCTCCGGGGCGCGATACACGCGCGGCAGGATCAACAGGGTTTCCGGCGCCGGGATACCCCGCAGCGCGCGAAACAGGCCAAAAGGATCCGGCCGGCACAACACCACGCGCCGGAAGCGCAGGTATCCGCGGCGCAGCGGCATGAATTCCAGGTCCAGGCGCGCCGGTTCGCCGGGCAGGATGAGCGGCGCTTCCGCGGGGGTGAGAGAGGCCCCGCGCCGCAGTTGCACCTGGCCCATCAGGCGCGGGTACCCCACCTTCCGGTCAAACCAGTTGCGCCGCGCGTCCTCGGGGTCCCGGTCATTCCGGAATTCGGCCAGGGTCGGAAACGGCGCCTCCAGTTCATCCAGTACGCAGAGATCCCTTTCCCCGCGCTTGCCGGAGTTCTCCAACTCGATGGCGTATGCGAGCGGAAGCCCGACGGTGCCAAAGCGCGGCAACAGCCTTCGCACCCGCAGCACGGGCCGGAAGCGGAAGCTTGCGAGCGCACTTACGACCAATATGGCGACCAGGAAGGCAAAGATCTGGTAGGCCAGCGTCTGGCGAGTGTTCACGCCGAATATCCCGGCTGCCACCGCGGTGCTGAACAGCGCAAGGCCGGTCGGTGTAAAGCGCTGGCGCAGCCATTGGCTGAGCCGGTACATGGCCCTGAAGTTCAGGTAGAGCAGTTTGCGGATCATGATGTTGAATCAGCAACAAGCCACAAACTACAAGCTACAAGTGTCATGCAATCGATTTTGAGTTGCATTTACCATTTTGTCCGATACTCTTTTGCTGGTGGCTGGTGGCTGGTGGCTGGTGGCTGCTCCTAA
>MGYT01000113.1:27265-27966 GCA_001801865.1 Gammaproteobacteria bacterium RIFCSPLOWO2_02_FULL_61_13 | reverse complement strand
CCGCCCGCAGTACCTGTTCCACCACCCCGGCCGCGGTCGCACCGCCAAAGCGCGCCTGGGAATCCAGCATCAGGCGATGGGTCAACACCGGCGCCGCAATTTCCTTCACGTGATCCGGCGTGACGAACTGCATGCCCTCAAATAATGCCAGCGCCTGGGAAGCCTTCATCAGCGCCAGCGAGGCGCGCGGGCTGGCCCCGTTCAACACGCCGGGCGCTTCGCGCGTGGCCCGGATCAGCGCCACGATGTATTGCTTCAGTTCCTCGCTGATGCGCACGTCGGCCACCTGGTGCCGCAGCGCCACGACGTCATCCCGGGTCACGCAAGGCGCGAGCGCATCCAGCGGATGGGAATGAGTCTGTTCGGACAGTATGGCGACCTCCTGCTCCGCCTCAACGTAGCCAAGGTGGAAGCGCATGGCGAAGCGATCCATCTGCGCTTCGGGCAACGGATAGGTGCCGTGAAATTCGATGGGATTCTGGGTGGCGATGACAAAAAACAATGCATCCAAAGGATGGTTGACGCCGTCGATACTGACCTGTGACTCCGCCATGGCCTCCAGCAGCGCCGACTGCGTGCGCGGCGACGCGCGATTGATCTCATCCGCCAGCAGGATGTTGGTGAAGATCGGCCCCGGGTGAAAATGAAAGTTCTGCACCCGTTGATCGAATATGGACACGCCGAGGATATCCGTCGGCAGC
>MGYT01000113.1:26142-27178 GCA_001801865.1 Gammaproteobacteria bacterium RIFCSPLOWO2_02_FULL_61_13 | reverse complement strand
ACATCCTCCAGGAGTACGTGCCCGCCACTGATGAATGCCGCCAACAACCGCCGGATGGCCTGATCCTGCCCTTTGATGACGCGGCGGAGGTTCGCGGCGATGGCCTGGTAGATGTCCGCACCTTGCATGGGGTATTCCCGCTGATAGTAGAATCCGGCGGCCATTCTAACTAAAGGGGAGAATCCGATGTTTGAAAACCGGGCGGTAACCAGCGTTGTCATTGAAGATTCCCTGGCGCGGCGTTGGAGCGGCCGGGCCTATGATCCTGCGCGTCCCATCACCCGGCCGCAGGTGCTGGCGCTGCTGGAAGGGGCCCGTTGGGCGCCGTCCTGTTTCGGGGATCAACCCTGGCGTTACCTGGTGTGGGATCGGATGCAGGATGCGGGCAACTGGCAGCGGGCCTTCGCCTGCCTCGGGGAATTCAACCAGGGCTGGGCCGGCAACGCGCCGGTATTGATGCTGGCGCTGGCGGATACGCTGTTCAATCACAACAACCAGCCCAACCGCTGGGGCGGCTACGACACCGGGGCGGCGAGCATGAGCCTGTGCGTCCAGGCGGTGGCGCTGGGAATCATGGTGCACCAGATGGGTGGCTTCGACGGGGGGAAGGTGCAAAAGGAATTTGCGATACCGGAGCGATTCACGCCCATGGCAATGATCGCGGTGGGCTACCAACTCGCAAAGGCGGACATCCCGGCGGACATGCGTGAACGGGAGTTTGCCGCAAGACAGCGACGCCCGCTGGGCGAGGTGGCGTTCAGCGGCGAATGGGGCAGGGCCGTTGCATGATGCGTGAACTGCCGGCGGCGGGCTCCATCACCCATCAGCATCTCGCGGCAGTCTTGAATACGCTGTTGGTATCCCGGCCGGCCGGCGGTGAGCCATTTCGCATACTTGACGTGGGTGTCGGTGACGGGCGCTTCCTCGCGTACCTGCTGGACGTTCTTCCGCATCTGCGTCCGGACCTGCAGGTTGAGTGTTACGGGTTGGACGTGGATGTGTGGCGGGTGTTTGAGAAGCAGGGCAAGCCGCGACT
>MGYT01000113.1:21900-26104 GCA_001801865.1 Gammaproteobacteria bacterium RIFCSPLOWO2_02_FULL_61_13 | reverse complement strand
TTTCGCGGATTCCTTTTTCGATTTCATCACCACGAATCAGGTACTTGAACATGTGCGCGACCACGGATACTTCTTTGGCCAGTTACGTCGCTGCCTTCTGCCTGACGGCATGAGCGTGCACATGTTTCCGGTGCTGGAGGCAGCCTGGGAGGGGCATGCGCGCATGCCAATTGTGCATTGGCTGCGAGATCCCTGGCGCTGCCGCGCAATCCGGTTGTTTGCCGGGCTGGGGTTTGACCGTACCTACCGGGAGGAAAAGGCGCGGCGCAAGTGGACATCGAAGGCCGAGTTCGCGCGCCAATATTCAAAGGTGTTGGAAAGGAACACCCACTACATCAGTGTGGCAGGGCTGAAACGCGAGGCGCGCGCCGCCGGCTTGCGAATCGCATTCACGTTCACGAAGGATTACTACATTGCCAAGCTGCTGTCGTACTTCGGCGTGCGCCCGGGGCGTTACCGCGAGTTGGAGGGGTTGGAGACGCTGTTAATGCTGGCCTTGCGGCATGTGGCCAGCATTACTGTTTTGCTGAAGCGCGATGCGCCGGGGAACGATTGACTATACGGAGGGATTAGACTTTTTTGCATGGGGAACATGCGGACCTCGGTGCCTGGGTGATCCTTTTGCAGCGCCATTGCCAGGCGAAGCGCGTTGTATGTTTTCTCCGAACCGTAGGGGCCTTCATTGAGGATGAATAGTATAGCCATGTTCGTTTGTCCCTCCGATTTTTGTGGGCCTGACGCCTGCGTTCAATCGCGTGTGTCCTCCCGGGTCGCCTGCATGGCATGGTTTGTCCCGCGCATTACGAAGCAATCTTGCGGAAGAGGCAATAAATGAACTTCTGCTCGTTGCCTGCCGGGGTGTGGTGCGATTCCTGTTCGTGGCCGAGCAGCAGGAATGATTTTCCAAACTCGGCGCGAAGTTTGTCCGCGCTGTAGCGCATCACCGGAAGTCCGCTGCACATGGTTGGACCATCTTCTGCAAAGGTGGCCACGATAACCAGGCCGCCGGGCTTCACCGCGCGAAGCACCTTTTGCACGTATACCTGGCGGTCTTTCTCGGCGGTCAGGAAATGGAATACCGCCGGTCATGCCAGATGTCGTAGGCATGCACCGGGAACCCGACTTCCAAAACGTTTGACTCCATCCATTGCACTTGAGCTGCCCGGGTCCCGAGCCTGGCCTTTGCCGCAGCCAGTGCCGAACCGGACAAATCAAGGACCGTCAGGTGTTCATAATCTTGTGCCAGGAGATCATCAACGAGGGTTGATGCGCCACCGCCGACATCGATGATTGGTGCAGACAGCGGAACGCCTGCTTCCCGGATCAACCTCAGAGAACGTTGAGCGTGCTCTTGAAACCAACTGACCTCGGTTGTGGTCTTGGTCGTGTAGACTTTCTCCCAATGATCTTTCGATTGCATAGAGACTCCGATTACTGCTCTTGCCGGGCTAACTCAGCTTGAGGCACCGAGGGGTGCGCAACGAAGCGAAGGTCGCTCTTGCATCTCATGATCATCCCTTCCACGCAATGTTGATGGGAGTGAGTACGCCCGCCTGGCGTTCGATCGCCTCGGCGGCATCCAGGCACAGATCCTCCCGGTATCGCGAGCTAATAATCTGCACGCCCTGTGGCAGACCGTCCGCCATCCCCACCGGCACGGCCACGGCAGGAAGCCCGAGTAGATTGATGGCGACGATCAGGCGCATGGAGTGCAACAACTCCTGGACCTGGGCTTTCCCGGCCAGATCGTAACCGACAGGGAACGGTTGGATGGTCGCCACCGGCCCGAGTATCAGGGGATAGCGTAGCGCGAACTGTGTCCATTCGCGTGCCACACGGTTCCGTTCCGCCAGCGCCTGGATATAGGCAGGCAGTGTTGACTCCGGAACCAGTCCGAGGAAATGGGAAAGGAACGTAAGGGCGTCCGGACAAGCCGTCTCCTTCATGGCCGGCAGAAATGCCGTGCGGATATCGGCAGCCACAAGCTGGGTCCAGATGTCGGTTGCCTCCGCGATGGCGGGCGGATCAACCTCCTCGACCACGTATCCGGCCGCCGCCAACAGTTGGGTGGCCTTGCGCACGCCCGCTGCCACGTCGTCATCCACGCCGCCATTCCCGGGATTTGTTGTCACTGCGACCTTGATCGGTTTTCCCGCAGCCGGCCCGACCGGCGGAGCGGGCGTCCACCACGGGTCGCGGGCGTCCGGGCCGCTCATGGCATCCAGCGCCAGGCGCAGGTCGCGCACGTGCCGCGCCATGGGTCCTTGTACCGCGAACAGTTGCATGGTGATGGGATACTCGGCGGGGGCCAGGGACGATGTCCAGGCCACGCGCCCCAGGGTCGGGCGGATGGCCGTGGTCCCGCAACATTGCGACGGGTACCGCAGCGAGCCGCCGTAATCGTTGCCGAGGCCCAGGGGCGTCATGCCGGTGGCAAGTGCGGCGGCATCGCCCCCGCTGGATCCGCCCGGCGTACGCGTGGCATCCCAGGGATTCAGCGTCACGCCCCGCAGTGCATTGTCGGTGTACCAGCGCAGACCGAAATCCGGCATGTTGGTGCGGCCAATGGGGATCGCTCCGGCACGCTTCAGTTGCGTGACGTGGGGCGCCTCCAGTGGCGGGATCGCGTCCTTGAGCGCGACGACACCCATGGTGGTTGGCGATCCCTCGAGGTCGATGTTCTCCTTCACGGTCATGGGCACACCGTGCAGCGGCCCGGTTACCGACCCCCTGGCCAGGGCGCGGTCTGCTTCATCAGCCGCCCGCAGCGCCGACTCATGCAATACGACGGTTACCGCATTGAGCTTGTCATTGATCGCCGCGATGCGATCCAGGTGCGCCTGGACCACTTCACGACTGGAAACCTGCTTCGCCCGGATCACCTGTGCGAGTTCAGTGACCCCCAGGCGCCAAAGTTCGGTTGGCATTTCTATGTCTCCGTAAGTGTCAATTGAAGGAGGGTGATTGCCGGGCTCTCCGCTACGCCGGCGATGGGCGTCACGGACAAGGCGCGTCCGCGTGGAGCGCGATCCGCCTTCGACCCCAGGGCGGAAAGCTCTCTGCCTGCCGAGGTCCTGATCGATATCTTATATAAGGCTACGTCGCTTCATGCTTTGCACTAAGCTGCCAAATGACTCGCTACGTTCCCGCTTCCGCCGATCAAATGCAGCCAAATCTGCGGCATCCTCAGCCAGAGCTGCTTAGTCAGCATCATTGACCATGTCGGAGATTGACCGTACGTGCGTCGCCGCCCTCAGACGAAGGGCCTTGTGTACCTCAGGGACGATGTAGACCGTAGCTCGTTTAGGAGTGCTCATGTTGTCAGTGTGAAGTTACAACATCAAAACGTAAAGGTGCAGTCGAAAAGGCCGTATAACGGCGCCGCTAACCGGCGCGAGCGTAGCGAGCGCCCAGGTTGAGCGGCTGGTTATGTCTCAGAATCATTTGCCAAACTGTTGAGAACCTGCCGCCGCTCCTCAGGAGATAGTCTTTGCAGTGCAGCAAGCGCTTCCGCCTTCGCAACGTCGTGTTCTCTGCCTGCTTGTGAATACTCGGTCATCCCAAGTTTGCTCAGAACCAAGTCGGGTACTTCCTTCACGAAAAGTGCCGCACCGCGAGACTGAAGGTTGAACTCAAATTGCCCTGTGTTCGTCCGAGTCAACTTCTTCTTGTTTCGGATAAGCGGAGAAAATGGTCCACAAAAGATATCTATCGAAGTACGTCGCCTTTTCGCAATCACTAAAATAGTATCGGAAGGATCATTTTCCTCCCGCTCCATGATGTCGCGCGGGATGCCGTGCCAGTCCTCGTAGCCGCCAAGTACGCAGTATCGCCTGGCATTGTCATCAGTCAGGTAAATTCTTCGATTACCAATTGACTGAAGATGGACCTTGAATTCCTTCTCTAGCTCGGCGATTACTTTCCTGCGATCAATTTCATCAAACTTCTGCTTTGCCATTTCTGTTCCCCGATAGAGACATAACTTGTTGCTAGCCAGAAAGGCTGTTGGATAATGTCATATACATAGCAAGGCGAGGATGCGCCGAAAGGGTATGCAAATCAATACCCTGGAATGGGTAAGTCGTGCGACGGCTCAATATCAGCCTGCCGGGTTTGCTGTTTCCAATATTTGCTGGCGAGGCTTGCCAGGATAATTATATTTCGCACCTAAAAACCCCCCGCAATCTCCGCATGTTCAGATGGT
>MGYT01000113.1:21497-21881 GCA_001801865.1 Gammaproteobacteria bacterium RIFCSPLOWO2_02_FULL_61_13 | reverse complement strand
TGGCCTCAACCCTCCGTGTCCCCGGGCGATTCCGGCACGGCGCGCCGGAACCGGATGATCCGGCGGCGGTCCCGTTTGGTGGGCCGGCCCGGGGTGCGCGGGTGCAGCGCGCGGTCCAGTTTCAATTGCACCGCATGTCGCTCGCGCCGGGCGAGGCTCTCCACACTTTCCTTGAAAAGGGCAGCGGCCGCGGTTGCGGACCGGCGCTGTGGCGACAAAGCCAGCACGGTGATCTCGCGGGCGAGGGCGCCGCTGTGGATCTGAAGCACCATGCCCGGCACCGCCAGCCTGGAGGCTTTCACGCGTTTTCCGTCCACCTGCACTTTCCCTGAGCGCAGCGCTTCCGCGGCATCGCTCCGCGACTTGTAGAAACGCGCGCACCAG
>MGYT01000113.1:651-21485 GCA_001801865.1 Gammaproteobacteria bacterium RIFCSPLOWO2_02_FULL_61_13 | reverse complement strand
AGCCGCATTGATGCGGTGATATCGCGTAATGGTTGCTTCACGCCGGGTTTCCTGTGCTGGCCGGGGGAATTGCCCCATAATAATGTCTAACCGATCCGGAGAGCCTCTGTGACTGAAAATGCGCGTCCTTTCAAGCCACTCAATATCGCCGTGTTGATTGTCTCCGACAGCCGCACGGAGAAGACCGACAAGTCCGGCAAACTGCTGGTGGAGCGCCTGACCGCCGCGGGGCATAGGCTCCATGAAAAAACCATCGTGCCCGATGACATTTACCAGATCCGGGCGGCAGTATCCGCGTGGCTAGCGAAGGCCGAAGTGGACGTGGTCATCAGCACCGGGGGCACCGGTGTCACCGGCCGTGATGGTACCCCGGAGGCGGTCTCGGTGCTGCTGGACAAGGAGATCGACGGGTTCGGGGAAATGTTCCGCACGGTGTCCTACGAAGACATCGGCACCAGCAGCCTGCAGTCCCGCGCCGTTGCCGGTGTCGCCAACGGTACCTATGTCTTCGTGTTACCTGGCTCTGCCGGGGCCTGTGCGACTGCGTGGGACAAGATCATCTCCGCGCAACTGGATTTCCGCACCCGGCCCTGCAACCTGGTGGAGTTGATACCGCGGCTCAAGGAAACCTGATCTGAACGCGGAACCCGTGGATGTATTGATCATCGGCGCCGGCGCCGCGGGCAGCGTGTTCGCGGCGCATCTGGCCGAGGCGGGCAAGCGCGTGTTGGTGTTGGAGGCCGGCGCGCCGCGTCAATTGCAGGACCTGGTCAGTTCCCAGATCTGGGCGCGGCGGTTGAAATGGGGGTTGGCGCCCATCCTTGCCGGCGGGGAGGATCGTCTGAATCACAACATTGCCACCGGCTCCGGTATCGGTGGCGCGGCGTTGCATCACTATGGCACCTGGCTGCGATTTTCAGAAGACGTGTTCAAGCCGCATGCGCTGCATGGCCGTGGCATTGACTGGCCATTCGAATACAGCGAGCTCCGCCCGCATTATGACCAATTGCAGAGGGAGATCGGGATCTCGGGCGATGCCGCCGCGGAGCATTGGCGGCCGCCGGGAGATCCGTATCCCATGCCGCCGCTCAAGCAATTCCGGCAAGCAGAGTTGCTGGATCGGGGTTTCGCAAAACTGGGAAAGGCCACAGCGCCAACGCCGGTGATCATCAACTCCGTGCCATACAACGGGCGGCCGCCGTGCCTTTACGACGCCTGGTGCGATGCCGGTTGCCCCATTGGCGCGCTGGCCAATCCACTCATCACCTATATCCCGCGGGCCAGAACCGCGGGGGCAGAGTTCCGTGCCGGTTGTTATGTCACGTGCATTGATGCCGCCGGCCGTGATCGTGTGGCCGGCGTGGAATATGTTCACGGCGGCAAACGGCACACCCAGCCGGCAAAGGTCGTCGTCGTTGCCGCCTCGGTGATGGAAAATATCCGCCTGCTGCTGAATTCCACCTCGTCCTGGCATGTGGCGGGGCTTGGCAATGCAAACGATCTCGTGGGGACCCATCTGGCCGCGGAGTGCGGCGTGCAGGCATTCGCGCTGTTCGAGGAAGAGACGGAATGTTACCTGGGCGTCAGCGCCGGGCATCGCATCTATCGCGAAGGGTATGCAAGCAAATCCCGGCCCGGCATGTTTGCCGGGTATCAGTGGCAGCTGGCGACGGCCATGAAGCCCAATGACATCTTCGGCGTGGCGATGACGCGCCCGGACATCTTTGGTGCGCCGCTGCACGATTTCATGCGCAAGGGGATTCGTCATGCAGCCACCATGCTCGCCTTCGGCGGCAGTGTACCGGTGCGCGAAAATCGCGTGCTATTGTCGGATCAAAAAGATGTTGCCGGCATGCCGCTGGTCACGACGGAACATCGCTGGACCCCGGACATGCGGGCGCTGATCGATCACCTGCATACAGAGGGCAAGTCCGTGATGCAGGCGGCCGGCGCCACGGAATCCTGGACCGGCCGCACCGTCACCGGCCACATCGTGGGTGGCACGCTGATGGGCGAGACTCCGGAGACCTCAGTCACCGACGGCTATGGCCGGGTGCACGGCATGGAGAATTTGTACGTCGCCGGGGGATCACTGTTTCCCGGAAATGCCGGCACCAGTCCCACCTATACCATTCACGCGGTGTCCCAGCGCGCCGCCCGGCACGTGGTTTCGCGCTGGGCGGAACTCCACTGATGGCGCGCGCGGGCAAATCTGAACCCCGGCGCATCATCGTCGGCATCTCCGGCGCCAGCGGGATGCCCTATGGCGTGCGCTTGTTGGAGGCGTTGCGCCGCGCCGGGGGTCATGAAGTGCACCTGGTTATGAGCGAGGCGGCCAAATTAAACGTCGGCATTGAGACTGATCTCAAGATCAAGGACGTCGAGAAATTGGCCGATGTCGTGCATTCGATTCGCAACATCTCCGCCAGCATTGCCAGCGGGTCCTTTCGCACCGAGGGCATGATCGTGGCGCCGTGTTCCATGCGCACGCTCTCCAGTATTGTGCATTCAAACAGCGAGAACCTGCTGCTGCGCGCCGCGGACGTGGTGCTGAAGGAGCGCCGCCGGTTGGTGGTCATGCCGCGGGAGGCGCCGCTGCACACCGGCCATTGCAAGCTCATGTACGAGGCCTCCCTGATGGGCGTAATCGTGTTTCCGCCCCTGCCGGCCTTCTACAACCGGCCACGCAGCATTGATGACCTTCTCGATGGCACCGTGGGCCGGGTGCTGGATCTGTTTGGTATCGACTCCGGCCTGCTGCGGCCGTGGACCGGTAACACCCAGCTTGCGGAGGATGAATGAGCGGCCTGGTGCCGGAACATATCCGGCATTTCATTCAGTCTCATTTCACGCTGACCCTGGCCACAGCCGACGGCGATCAGCCCTGGGCGGCCGCGCTGTATTACGTCAGCGATGCGGATTTGAATCTTTACTTCATCTCCGATCCGGAGACGCGCCATGTGCGGGAAGGATTGCGGACCGGGACCGTGGCGGTGGCCATCCACGGGGCGCACCAGCCCTGGGCCACGATTCGCGGCATTCAGATGCAGGCACGCATCGAGGCGATTACGCCCGGGGATCGCGCGCGAGTGGAGGCACTTTATTTCGCGCGCTTTACCGACGTGGGTATGCTGGTGCGTTCACCGGCAGGCGCAAACGAGTCGCGCATCGCGGAGAAGTTCGGCAGTTCGGTTTTTTACCGCGTCAGGCCGCTGCGGCTGCACTACATTGATAATACGCGCGGGTTTGGCAAGCCCGAGGGGATTGACCTTCGCGCGCCGTGATGACTACCAGCGGGTGGGTGGCCGGATGTGTGCCAGATAGGGGACATCCAGACTCTTGAAGCCTTCCTCGGTACCGTACACCACGTCCACCGCATCCGAGCGCGTGACGTAATAAAAGAACGGCGCCGGGGGCGCCTCCCACCGCGGGGGATTTTCCCTGGACATGACTTGCACCAGGGCGGTGCGCTGATCCGGGGCAATTTGTTCGAAAGGGTATCCGTGCAGATTTATCGCCACCTGGTCCAGTGCGGACAGCCCGGCCCGGTAAAACGCGGCAAACGGCGGCGGCACATCCAGGTAGCGCACCAGCAGCAGGCAATCCGGCGCCGGAACCGACAAATGATGATCGACGAAATGCGCGAGGCCGGCCTCGGTGGCGCCCGGCAGCAACGTGTCACCCAGCGCTTCCAGCGTAGTCTGTTCGCTCGCGGTGAGAATGCGCAGGGGCACCTCCTCCGCGCGGGCCTGGCGCGGGGTCAGCCATTGCAATACGCCGCCCAACTGCACGGCCAGCAAGCCGGACCCGCTGCGCTTCAGGAACTCGCGCCGCAGGGGATTTAGCAGAAGTTTATTGTCGTCAGCCGGTGCCTTCCCATTCATGTCTGGAGAATAACGGGACCGGTATTTGTTCTCAATCGGCGATCGGACGCGCCGCCCTTCGACCCCGGGAGCCGGATTCATTACAATATTGCCCATGATGAAGACACTGACAAAGTTGGCCGGCATCGGGTTCGCCCTGCTGGCCCCGGGCCTGGCCGCTGCCAATACCTTTCCATTGAAGGCCGGCGACAGCCTGGTCGGGGATATTGTGACCGTCTCCGGCATCGGGGATGAACGCCCCGTGGACGTGGCCCGGCGCCGCGGCTTGGGTCACGCAGAACTTAAATTGATCAACCCGTCCCTGGACCTGTGGCTACCCGGAAACCCGGAGGAAATTATCCTGCCCATGGAGTTCGTCCTCCCCAACGCCCCGCACAAGGGCATTGTGCTGAATGTGCCGGAGATGCGGCTGTATTACTTTCGCGAAGATAAAAAAACCGGCACCACCGATGTCATGACGTATCCCATCGGTATCGGTCGCGAGGGAAATAACACGCCGTATACCACCACCAGGGTGGCCAGCAAGGTCAAGGACCCGACCTGGTATCCACCGGAATCCATCCGTGCCGAACATGCGGCGGAGGGGGATCCGTTGCCGGTCCGGGTCGGACCGGGCCCCGACAATCCCATGGGCACCTATGCCATGCGGCTCAGCCTGCCGATGTATGCCATCCACGGCACCAACAAACCGTGGGGTGTGGGCATGCGCGTCAGCCATGGATGCATCCGGCTTTACAACGAGCACATTGAAGAGTTGTTCAACGCGGTGCCCGTGGGGACACCGGTGACCATTGTTAATCAGCCGTACAAGGTCGGTTTGCGCGGTGCCCGCATCTACCTGGAGGCGCATCCGTCCCTGGATGAAGACCAGGATCATTTCAATGACAACATGACCAGCGTGGTAAAAGCGTTGGTGGCGATGACGGAGGAGGGTGGTTACCAGGTGGATTGGGAACTCGCCCGCCAGATCATCCAGCAGGCCCGCGGTGTACCGGTGGCCATCGGGATGCTGAAGTCCCTGAAAGAGCCGGTCACGATGACCGCGGCCGCATCACCGGCCGCCAAGCCGGTGCCGATAACTGCTGCCGTGATGCCGGCTGCCAGGCCGGTGCCAAAGTCCCCCGCCAATGCGGCCGGGATGAATTTGAAGCTGGACGCGAAATTGCAGGGTATCTCCCGCCAAAAATAACAGGTTGAGGCAAAATGCCGCGCAGCAGGCCCGGCTACGCATTGTCACAACCTCTGCCGCTTGTGTGTTCCAGACACAAGCGGCATACGACCGCCATGGATGGCGGAAGTGCAGAAAATGCAGGAGCAATTTTCTGTGCTTACATCCATGTACATCGCCGCTTGTATGCTCCCTGCACAAGCGGCGTACCGTACGTCCATGTACATAAAAAAAGCCCCGCATTAGCGGGGCCTTTTCAGGTTCTTTACGAAACCTTTTACTTTTTCATCATGTCCTCAACAATCTTGTCCAGACGGCTCTTCTGATCGTTGCAGCAGCTCTGCGCAGCATCGGCAGATGACTGGGCTGAACGGGCAGCTTCCATGGCGGCATTTGCAGCAGCCATGGCAGCGTCAGCGCGCGACTGCGCGGCTGCGGCTGCGGACTGGGCATTGGAAGCCATGGTCTTGACTTCGGCGAGCTGCTCAGTGGTTGCGCAACCACCAGCCATCGCCAGGACTGCGGCAATGACGCCTGCCTTGATTAAGGTATTTTTCATTTTTTCATTCTCCTAAAGGGTTTCTTATCCAAAATTTACTGAAATTCCAGTTTTAAAACTGCACGAACGACTCCCGTTCGTTATCACATTATATACCCAGATTTCCGGCAATGTCGTGCACCGGACGGATGGGGCTGAAAACAGGCGGCGGGAGGCTTCGGGCCCCGGTTCAGCGGCCGAATCGCAACGGCGGATGGCGGGTGCGTTGCGGGTGTTGCTCCACGGTAAACTCCGCCAGGGCCTGTTCAAAGCCATGGACCTGCTTTGCCTTGCAGTAGTCCGTGATCCAGGCCATGACCTGGTCCAGGTCCTTGCCAGCACCGATGTTGTAGGTGTCCTCCTTCAAGGCGTCATAGGCGGTCAGGTACCCCATGACAAAATCCCGGTACGCTTCATCGCCCGGTTGTCCCTGGACCTGGGTGAAGTGAAAGCAGGATTTGGCCCCTACGCCCCAGACCGCGTAATTGCCGTCCTTGTCGGCAGCCAGGGTCGACACCGGACAGGCGAGCGCGCACAGCACGGTAACCACGAAACACTTTGTGAACTTGATCACGGATGGTTTCTCCAGAATTAGATTTCGGGGCGAGTTGCCCCGGGCGATTCGAAAACTATTGACGGTGGAACGGCATCGGCCGGCCGGAGAACTGCGATTTCAGAAACTCCATCTGGTCGGCAAGAATGCGCCGGTTGGACAGGGCCAGGTATTCAGCCCAGTTCGGGACATAGGGCACCGCCAGCAACGGCATGCCCGCCTCCTCCGGCGCGCGATTGCCCTTGCGGGTGTTGCAATGCCGGCAGGCGGTCACCACGTTGGACCAGCGATCATACCCGCCGCGGGACATGGGTATGACATGGTCGCGGGTCAGGTGCGATTCATCGTACTGCCCGCCGCAATACATGCACAGGTGCGCATCGCGCAGGAACAGTTCGCGATTGGTCAGCGGCGGAATGACGCGCTTGGAGCGTTTGCGCAGCGCCGAGCGTTTGACCGCGACAATGGAATTGACGTCGACCACGGAGCGATCGCCGGTGCGGCGGCAGATGCCGCCATGAAAAGTGAACACTTGGTCGCCGGCCGTCCAGGCGACCATGTCGCGGGCGTACAGGCAGACTGCGTCCTGCCATGGGATCCACGTTACCGGGGTCCCGGCGGTATCAAGTCGTAAGATTAGGGGCGTCATGTTCTAATCCGGGCCAAATTCATGCCAATTCGTGCAAGTTTCCAATTCTTATTCAGAATGTAACACGAGATCAAGTCATTAGCCCACGGATGTCAGGGAAAACTCCAATGCGCGCCCTCACCCGGCTGATCGAAATCATGAAACAACTTCGCGATCCCGAGGCCGGCTGCCCCTGGGACCGGGAGCAGACCATACCTTCCATCCTGCCATTCACCCTGGAAGAGGTGTATGAGCTGGCAGATGCCATTGAACGCGACGATTCCGTTGCCATCTGCGACGAATTGGGCGACCTGCTGTTTCACCTGGTGTTCTATGCGCGCATGGCGGAGGAATCCGGACGGTTCAATTTTGAGGCGGTGGCGGAGGGTGTCGTGGCCAAGCTGGAGCGCCGCCACCCGCACGTGTTTGGCGATGCCCGCGTGGACAGTGCCGCGGCACAATCCGTGGCCTGGGAAAAACTGAAAGCGGAAGAACGGCGCGCGGCCGGCGCCGAGACGAGATTTTTGCAGGGCATCGGCACAGCCATGCCGGCCATGTTGCGCGCGCACAAACTGCAGAAGCGCGCCGCCACGGTGGGCTTCGATTGGACCGAGCCCGGTCCGGTGCTGGCCAAGGTCGAGGAGGAGCTGGGCGAGATCAAGGCCGCCATGGCTGCCGGGGCGCCGGCGCAGACCATCGCCGGGGAGGTGGGGGACCTGTTGTTCGCGGTAATCAATTGCGCCAGGCACCTGGGTGTGGATCCGGAACTGGCGCTGCGTTCCACGAACTCGAAATTCGAGCAGCGCTTTGATGCCATTGAAGCGCAGTTGAAGGCGCGCGGCCAATCCCTGGAGCAGGCCACACTGAAGGAAATGGAGGCCCTCTGGCAGGCCGCCAAGCATCCCCGCTGATCAATGTCGTGCGCGGTTGCGCTCCAGCGATTGCACAACGCCGGCGTGGTCGAAGGTAATCTCCGTGATCCACGCATTGGATGCGGTGCCCGCGGGAATGTAATACCAGACCTTGTGCAACACGTTGTGGTGATAGTCCAGAAACAAGGACTCATGATCCGGCGCGCCGACGCGGTACAGCACCTCGGCCTCGCTCATGCCGTTTTTGAGGCGGATGAAGTCACGCATGGGGATCATGTCGGCGTGCGAGGGGACAGCCGGCGCGAGCAGCAACATAAGCAACAGCGCCTGGAACCAGGTCGGAGTACGGAGGCGCGCCTTCATAAGTGGTTGGAGTGAATTCCCGGCACCGGGGTTCCGCGCCGGCGCCGGCCGGGACTAGGTATTGCCGGCCGTTTTTTCCTTGTCCTTGGCTACGCGCGCATAGGCGGAGTGATTGTGGATGGATTCGAAGTTCTCCGATTCCACCACATAGGCCGCGATGCGTTCATCGGCGTTGAAGCGCGTGGCCACGTCGCGGACCATGTCCTCGACGAAGCGCGGGTTGTCATAGGCCCGCTCCGTCACGTACTTTTCATCCGGCCGTTTCAGCAGCCCATAGAGTTCGCATGACGCCTCTTTCTCAACAGCGTCAATCAGTTCCTCGATCCAGACGAAGCCGCGGGTGCGCACCAGCACGGTGACGTGCGAGCGCTGGTTGTGGGCGCCGCGATCCGAAATCTCCTTTGAACAGGGACAAAGGGAGGTGACCGGCACGGTGACGCGCACCTGCACCGTGGGGGAGCTGTTTCTTATTTCGCCGATAAAGGCGACTTCGTAGTCCATCAGGCTGCGCACGCCGGAGACCGGCGCGGCCTTGTTGACGAAGTACGGGAATTTCATCTCGATCTCGCCGGCCACCGCGTTCAGCGCCACGGTCATCTCCGTAATCATGCGCTTGAAGGATTCCACCGTGATCTCGTATTCGTGCTGATTCAGTATCTCCACGAAGCGCGACATGTGCGTGCCCTTGAAGTTGTGGGGCAGGCTGACATACATGTTGAAGGTCGCGACCGTGTGCTGCTCGCGGCCGGCGCGGTCCCGCACCACCACCGGGTGGCGGATATCCTTGATGCCCACCTGGTCAATGGGAATGTGCCGGGTATCCGGGGTGGACTGGATGTCCGGAATTTCACCGGTAATGTTGTGTGCTGTTTGGGTCATGATCCTCGGTCTCTGGAACTCAGGGGCATATCCTACTATTTCGCTCAGGCTTTGCGTAGTAGTCAATTCCCCCGGGAAATTATGTAATCCGCGATCCATCGCAGTCCGTCCGCCGCAGGACCGAACCCGCTCAGCTCCGCCAGGGCCTCATCGTGCATGCGTTGCGCCGCGTGTTTCGCGCCGTCCAGCCCCAGCAATTTCGGATAGGTGGGCTTGTTCTGCGCCGCATCCGAGCCCTGCGGTTTGCCCAGCGTGGCGGTGTCCACCTCCACGTCCAGGATGTCATCCTTGATCTGGAACGCGAGCCCGATGCAATGGGCGTAACGGGACAAGTGCACGAATTCCGAATCGGTGAGTCCGCCATGGCACAGCGCGCCCAACTGGACACTGGCGCGGATCAGGGCGCCGGTCTTGTGCACATGCATGTTTTCCAGTTGTGCCACGGTCAAATCCCGGCCCACGGCAGCCAAATCAATGGCCTGGCCGCCGGCCATGCCAAGCGAGCCGCTGGCCAGCGCGAGGGTGTGAATCATGCGCACTCGCACTTTCGGATCGACGGACAGCGCGGGATCGCCGGCCAGGGCCGCAAAGGCGAGGGCCTGGAGCGCATCTCCGGCGAGGATGGCCGTGGCCTCATCAAAGGCACGATGACAGGTGGGTTTGCCGCGCCGCAGATCATCATTGTCCATGGCGGGGAGGTCATCATGAATTAGCGAGTAGGCGTGGATCATTTCCACCGCGCAGGCCGGGGCATCCAGCACCGCGAGCGGCACCGCAAACGCCTCGCCGGCTGCGTACACCAGCACCGGCCGGATGCGCTTGCCGCCGCCAAGCACCGCGTAACGCATCGCGTTGTGCAGGGTCTCGGGGATGACACTGGATTCCGGCAGCCACGCTGCAAGCGCGTGTTCGATGCGGTCCTGGTAGTCCCGCACGCGGCTGGAAAACGACATCGTGTCAGTCTTCCGGGCCGTCGGCGCTGGTAAACGGCTTGAGTGCGGCGGTCCCGGCGTTTTGCATCAGGATTTGCACCTTCTGCTCCGCCTCGGTCAATGCCTTCTGGCAGGCGCGGGTAAGCGCGATCCCGCGCTCGAACTGGCGCAGCGACTCCTCAAGGCTGAGTTCGCCCTGTTCCATTTTCTCCACCAGGGCTTCCAGTTCACCCAGTGCTTTTTCAAAATCAAATTCAGCTGCTTTTTTGACCACTGCCGGTCTCCGTGTGCGGGGTTGGCATCTTATCAACTGCGGGATGCGGTTGATAACCGGGACCGCAGTCCGGCGGCACCCAGCCATAGGCGGCGGCTATTCTGGAAATCGCAAAATTTAATGACGTGGATCATTGACAGGGGGAGGCCCGTTGATAAGATTCGGGCTCGTCTTCACTTTAGTAAAATCAAATGGTTAGGAGGAGTCATCATGGGTCTGAAAGGCAGCAAAACTGAAGCAAACCTGAAGGCGGCATTTGCCGGGGAATCCCAGGCCAATCGTCGTTACCTGTATTTCGCCCAGAAGGCGGATGTCGAAGGATATAACGACGTGGCGGCCGTGTTCCGTTCCACCGCGGAAGGTGAGACCGGCCACGCCCATGGCCATCTGGAATACCTGGAACAGGTCGGTGATCCAGCCACGGGCAAACCGATTGGCCCGACCGACAAGAACCTCGCGGCGGCCATTGCCGGCGAAACCCACGAATACACCGACATGTACCCGGGCATGGCCAAGTCCGCCCGCGATGAAGGTTTCGGCGAGATCGCCGATTGGTTCGAGACGCTGGCGAAGGCGGAACGCTCCCATGCGAACCGTTTCCAGAAGGCGCTGGATAACCTGAACGGCTGAGGTCGGGTAACGGGCTACACTACAAGAGCCGGGCTTCTTGCCCGGCTCTTTGTTTAAGTACATGGATGTACTGTATGCCGCTTGTGTCGGGAACACACAAGCGGCGATGTACATGCATTTATCAGATGCCGCTTGTGTCGGGAACACACAAGCGGCGATGGAGATGAAATCCAGCCATGGCTGACAATAGCGAAGGGTATCGGGAAGGCAGTCTCCAGGCGCCCATTCGCCATCCGGTTAACTGGAAGGATCCGTCCTTCCATGACGAGGCCGCGCTGAACCATGAACTCGAGCGCGTATTCGACATCTGTCATGGTTGCCGCCGCTGCGTCAGTTTGTGCAATGCCTTTCCCACGCTGTTCGATCTGGTGGATGAATCAAAGACCATGGAAGTGGACGGCGTGGCCAAGGGCGACTACATCAAGGTGGTGGATCATTGCTACCTGTGCGATCTGTGTTACCAAACCAAGTGCCCCTATGTGCCGCCGCACCCATGGAATGTGGACTTCCCGCACCTGATGCTGCGGGCCAAGGCGGTTAAGCACCGGCAGGGCAAGAGTTCATTCCGGGACAAGTTGCTCACGTCCACTGATCTGGTGGGCAACCTGGCCGGCATCCCGGTCGTGTCCGGCGTGGTCAATGCGATGAATCGCAACGGCGTGGCGCGCAAGGTCATGGAGGCGACGCTGGGCGTGCACCACGACGCCGTCATCCCCGAATATCACAGCGACACGTTGCGCAAGCGCATGGGCCGGCGGCCCGCGGCGGAGATTAAGGCGGAACCCACCGCGAACACCCGTGGGCGGATTGCCGTGTTCGCCACCTGCTACGGCAACCGCTGCGCGCCGGACAGCACGGAGGATTTGGTCAAAATATTCGAGCACAACGGTGTGCCGGTGACCCTGACCGGGCGCGAGCAATGTTGCGGCATGCCGAAGATGGAACTGGGGGACCTAGAGGCGGTGGAGCGCGCGAAGAACGTGAATATCCCGGAACTGGCGCGGCTGGTGGATGCAGGCTTTGACCTGACCGCACCGATCCCGTCCTGCGTGCTGATGTTCAAGCAGGAACTGCCGCTGCTGTTTCCCGATGAGGTGCTGGTGCAAAAGGTCGGGCGGGCATTTTACGACCCATTCGAATACCTGATGCTGCGCCACAAGGCGGGCAAGCTGCGCACGGATTTTCGCAACCGCCTCGGGAAGATCAGCTATCACGTGCCCTGTCATCAGCGCGTGCAGAAGATCGGGTTGAAGACGCGGGATGTGCTGCAACTAGTGCCGGACACCACCTTCGATATCATCGAGCGCTGCTCCGGGCATGATGGCACCTACGCGGTGAAGGTGGAATACCACGACATCTCCATGAAGATCTGCCGCCCGGTGGTGGACAAGGTCAAGGCTGCGCAGGCGGACCATTACGTCAGCGACTGCCCGATGGCCGGAGACCAGATCCAGAATGGCCTGCGCGATGCGTCTCACACGGAATCGCCGTTCAGCCTGCTGCGGCACGCTTACGGGATCTGAACGCCCATGGATAAACTGAAACGGAGTGAACTTTATTCCCTTGAGCAGTACGCCGAAAAACGCGCGCAGTTCCGGGCCCAGGTCATGGCACACAAGCAGAACCGGCGCCTTGGCATTGGTCCCCATGCGACGTTGTATTTCGAGGATCGGCTGACCATCCAGTACCAGGTGCAGGAGATGCTGCGCACCGAGCGTATCTTTGAGTCCGCCGGTATCGAGGAAGAACTGGCCGCCTACAATCCGCTCATTCCCGACGGCAGCAACTGGAAGGCCACGTTCATGATCGAGTACGCGGACGAGGCGGAGCGGCACGTGGCCCTGACCAATATGAAAGGCATTGAAAAAGCGGTGTGGATGCGCGTTGAAGGCTGCGAAAACATCGTCCCCATCGCCGATGAAGACCTGGAACGTGAAGATGAGGAAAAGACATCGGCTGTCCATTTTCTGCGCTTTGAGCTGAATCCGCCCATGGTCGCGGCGTTGAAGCGCGGCGCCGCGATGTCTGCCGGCATTGACCACCCGGCATACCAGCACCATGTGCAACTGGTTGCACAGGCGATCCGCGACAGCCTGGTCGCGGATCTGGATGGCTAAGCACACTCCTCACGCAGGCGTTATGCTATAGGGTCTGACCGAAGCCCGTACCAAGGGGTGGTCCGATCCCCCGATGGCGGACCGTGTGCCGCAGGGATAGCGGCACCCGAGCCTACATGGATGTATTCACGGCGTGTCCGACATCGGGGGATCGGATCGCCCCGTCAACTGGACACAGAAGGATGAGGCAAAAGGGACCAACGCCGCCTTGAGCAACAACTACGAAGCAGCGGACATTGAAGTCCTCACCGGGCTGGACCCGGTGCGCAAACGCCCCGGGATGTACACCGATACCTCCCGCCCCAATCACCTCATCCAGGAAGTGGTGGACAACAGCGTGGATGAGGCCATTGTCGGCCACGCCCGCACCATCAGTGTCACTCTACACCAGGATGGATCCGCGACTGTCAGCGACGATGGCCGCGGCATGCCCGTCGATAAACACCCCGGCGAAAAGGTCTCAGGCGTGGAGGTCATTCTTACGCGGCTGCACGCCGGGGCGAAATTCTCCGGCAAGAATTACCGCTTCTCCGGCGGTTTGCACGGCGTCGGCGTCTCCGTGGTCAATGCCCTGTCCAAAAATCTCGAGGTCTGGGTGCGGCGCGACGGCAAGGAATACAACATGTCGTTTGCCGGCGGGGTTCCGCAATCGAAACTGGAAGCGGTGGGAGAGGTGGGCAAGCGCAACACCGGCACCACCATCCGCTTCTGGCCGGATCCGAAATATTTCGACACCACGGCGATTCTGATCCCGAAATTGCGTCACCTGTTGCGCGCCAAGGCGGTGTTGTGCCCGGGACTGACGGTAAAGCTGGAAGACGAGAAGTCCGGGGAAAAGGAACAGTGGCATTACGAGGACGGCGTCCGCGGTTATCTCACCGAGGCGCTGGGGAACCAGGAGTTGCTGCCGCCCGAGCCGTTCATCGGCTCCATGGAAGGTACCCATGAGGCGGTGGACTGGGCTGTGCACTGGTTGATCAGCGACGGGGAGTTGGTGCAGGAAAGCTATGTCAACCTGGTGCCCACCACCCAGGGCGGCACCCATGTCAGCGGCCTGCGCCAGGGTCTGTTGGAGGCGGTGCGCGAGTTCTGCGAATCGCGCAGCCTGCTGCCACGGGGCGTGAAACTGTCCGCCGAGGATGTATGGGAGCGCTGCTGTTACCTGTTGTCGGTGAAAATGGACGAGCCGCAGTTCGCGGGGCAAGCCAAGGAGCGGCTGACTTCACGCGAATCGAGCACCTTCATATCCGGACTTGTGCACGACGCCCTGAGCCAGTGGCTGCACCAGCATGTGGAGATGGGGGAACGCATCGCCGCGCTGGCCATTGAGCATGCCCAGCGCCGGCTCAAGGCGGACCGCAACGTGGCGCGCAAGAAGGTCACCGGCGGGCCGGCCTTACCCGGCAAGCTGGCGGACTGCGCGGTCCAGGATCTGGCTGTCAGTGAACTGTTCCTGGTGGAGGGTGATTCCGCCGGTGGCTCCGCCAAACAGGCGCGCAGCCGGGAGTTCCAGGCAGTGATGCCGTTACGCGGAAAGATCCTCAACGCCTGGGAGGTAAGCCCCTCCGAGGTGCTGGCCTCGAAGGAAGTACACGACATTGCCGTCGCCCTGGGCGTGGACCCGGGTTCCGCGGATTTATCCGGCCTGCGTTACGGCAAGATCTGCATCCTGGCGGATGCGGATTCCGACGGGTTGCATATCGCCACCCTGCTGTGCGCGCTGTTTGTGAAGCATTTCCGGCCGCTGGTGGAAAACGGGCATGTCTTCGTCGCCATGCCGCCGCTGTATCGCATCGACGTGGGCAAGGATGTGTATTACGCGCTGGATGATTCGGAAAAGCAGGGCGTTATGGACAAGATCACCGCGGAGAAGAAACGCGGCGCCGTGAATGTGCAACGCTTCAAGGGACTGGGGGAAATGAATCCGCTGCAGTTGCGCGAGACCACGATGGCCCCGGAAACCCGGCGCCTGGTGCGGCTCACGCTGGCGGCGGGCAGCAAGCCGGACGAAATGCTCGACATGCTGCTGGCGAAGCGACGCGCCCCGGACCGCAAGGATTGGTTGGAATCAAAAGGGCACCTGGCGTCGGTTTGAAGCCGCCGGTCGGGCAGTGCCGCGCCAGGCTTAAGGAACCTCTGACAATTCCAGGATGGAATTGTTCAGAGCTTTCTTAACGGGACTTCGGCGTGATATCTCGTTGCGCCGGCGCAGAAACGCCACTCAGCCCTGGCTGCCACCCAACCCTTTAACCAGCATTGCCTCGATGGCGTCAGCCGGGACTGGGCGGCTGAACAGATATCCCTGCATTTCGTCACAATGGAGCAATCTCAGCAAATTTGCCTGCGCCTCCGTTTCCACGCCTTCAGCTACGACTTTCATGTTCAACGCCTTGCCAAGGGCAATGATGGTATTGACGATGCTAGTGTCTTCTTGGCCCGAATCCATTCCCATCACGAATGCGCGATCGATCTTGAGCGTGGTCACGGGCAGGCGGTTCAGGTAGCCGAGGGAGGAGTATCCGGTGCCGAAATCGTCCAGCGCTATCCGCACGCCGAGGCGGCACACTTCCCTAAGGCGTTCTATGCTCTCCTCGATATTTTCCATGAGCAGGCTTTCCGTGATTTCCAGGTCCAGCCCGCATTGTTCCGGCAATCTCGGGCCCAGGGCGCGACGCACGGCGTCGACAAAATCCTTGTTTTTCAACTGCACGGAAGACACATTGACTGCGATCCGCGGCGTTGGGATCTCCCGACTGACCCACCGATCAAATTGCGCGACTGCCTCGCACATTGCCCAGTGTCCCACATCGAGTATCAGCCCGCTGTCCTCCAGCACTGGCACAAACACCGACGGTGACGCCCATTCCTTCGGCGCGCCGGGCCAGCGCAGCAACCCTTCAAGTCCGGTAATCCGCCGCGTTTTGATATCCAGTGTCGGCTGGTAATGCAACTGGAACTCCCGGTCCTCGACGGCGTGCCGCAGGCGCGTCTCCAGCGTCAGGCGCTCGCCCAGTCGGGCATTGAATTCCGGGGAGTAGAACACGCAATGGTCCCCGGCATGTTTTGCCTTTTGCAGCGCGGCTTCCGCATTTCGAAACAGCGTTTCCACATCCGCGCCATCATCCGGAAAGATCGCCGCGCCGGCCTTTGCCGCCACCCGGATCTCATGTTCGCGTATTTTCACAATGCCATCGAACAACTGGCGTACTGACTCGCTCAGGATGTCGCCGCTCGCCATTGATTCGTTGTCCACGGACATATACATGCCGAATCGGTCCCCGCTCAGGCGCGCAATATTCATTCTGTCCCCGGCAACCTGTTCAAGTCGCGCGGCAAACTGCCGGATGAAGTCATCTCCTGCGCTGCGTCCCAAGGCGTCGTTTATGTTCCTGAAGCGCACGAGGTCGAAGATCATCAGGACGATTTTGTGTATCTGTGGATGGGCGCAGCCGATTACCGAGCCCAAGCGTTCAAAAAAAACCTCACGGTTGGCGAGATCCGTGAGTGGGTCATGATGCATCAATTGGAAAATTCTATTCCCTTTCTGGATGGTCTCCAGTGCAAAGGAAACGTCGGCACGCAATTCCTCCATTAACTCCAGTTCCTGGGTATCGAAGAAATCGGTCTGGTTCGCGTAAAACATCAACAGGCCCGCTGACTTCCCGTCCACGACCAACGGCAATGCCGCCGCCGACTGGTAGCCCCGCGCCATGGCGAGAACCCGGCAGCATGCCATGACTGGATCCGTGTCGATTTGATTCACAATTACCAACCTCTGGCCGTGCAACGCTTGTGCAATGAGTGTTGCCGGCCGGGTGGTTTCCGCAGGCAAACCAAGGTCGATTAAATCAAGGAAGCCATCCTCATGGCCCGCGCGTGCGAGAGGAATTATGTGGTCTCCGGAGCCGTTCAGAAGTCCCATCCACGCAAACCGGAATCCGCCATTTTCCACGGCGAGGTTGCAGATCTGGCTGGCCAGTTCCATTACGTCCTTGACGCGCACGATGGTTGAGTTGACGCCGCTCAACACCGTCAGCATGCGATTGAGTCGCGAAATGCGTTCCTCGTGCATCTTCTGCAGCGTCAAATCCTGCTTGATGACGATGAAGTGCGTGATCCCGCCGCCATCGGCGCGCACCGGCGTGATGGTCATTGCCTCAGGAACCTCGCGGCCATCCTTGTAGCGGTTGATTATTTCGCCGCGCCAGGTTTGCCCGCCGAGAATGGTGTCATACAGATGCCGGTAAAAAGAGGTCGTTTGCCTGCCGGACTTGAAAATACGCGGATTTTTCCCGAAGACCTCGGCCTTGGAATAGCCCGTGGCCCTGGTGAAGGCCTGGTTGACCAGTTGTATCGTGCCAGCCGAGTCGGTGATCAGGATGCTGTTGGCCGCGGAGTCCAGCGCGGCGCTCTGAATCCGCAGCAGCTTTTCGGAATTGCGTTTCTCAGTGATGTCCTGCACTTGGGAAATGAAATGCGCCGGGCTGCCGTCATCGTTCCAGACCAGCGAAACCGTAAGCGTGGCCCAGATGACATTGCCGTCCTTGCGGATATAGCGCTTGTCCATCTGGTAGCGCCGGATGCGCCGTTCCAGCATCTGGCGCACGAGGTCCAGGTCTTTCTCAAGGTCTTCGGGATGCGTGATGGACTGGAAGTTCGTGGCCAGCAGTTCATCCGCGCTGTATCCGAGCAGGTCGCACAGGACCTCGTTGACGTCCAGCCAGCGGCCGTCCGGCGCCACAAGGGCCATGCCGATCCCGGAGTGCTGCATGGTGGATCGAAATCTCTCTTCGCTGAACCGCAAGGCAGCCAGCGCAACTTGTCGGGCGGAGATGTCGCGCAAGATGCCGAGCATGTAATATCGCTCGCCAATCTTGACTTTTCTGCTGTTGACCTCGGCGTGGAATGTACTGCCATCCTTTCGCCGCAGCCGGACCTCGTTTGGGTCTGGATTCTGTCCGCGGGCCGCCGCGCCGAACTTGCCCTCGATGTCCGGCCAGTCGCTGGCCGGATGGATGTCGCGAACATGCAGGCTACTCAGCTCCCTGGCGCTGTAGCCCAGCATTTCACAAAGTCGCGGATTGGACATGCATAGTTGCATGGAGGCCGGGTCCACAAGCACGATTCCGTCCCGTGCCCCCTCGAATATGGCCCGGAAACGGGACTCCGCCTCACGCAGGTTTTTCTCGATCTCAATCCGGTGCAGTGCACCAAGGATGATTTCCCCAACCAGCTTGAGCAACGGCTCGAATTCCTTTGGCCAGGTCTGCTCGGTTCGGACCGCTTCCAGGCCCAGGAATTCTGCGTCGTGACCGTTTTGCCGGAGCAGTATATACATGAGGGACTGAATGCCTTCGAGCGTGAATTCGGTCTTCTCCGCGTCTGCACATGCCGGTAACTCGGAGACGCGCGGCACGATTACGGCTTTGCCCTGGTCAAGTTGCCCGTACATCCAGGGAAGTGATTCCCGTTTGATATTCCGGAACCGATGCAGCATGGCAGGCACGCCGGGCGCACACCACTCGTGACTGTCATGCACGGCGGGGGAATCCGGGGAAAAGCAGAACAAACGGATCCGATCGGCGTGCGTAACCGTACCTATGGCGCTCAGTGCAGAATCAATCTCCGCGTCGAGGGAGTTGGCTGTCGCCACTTCGATGCGCTCCGCTAATCCGACGATTAATGTCCCGAATTCGTTTGTAAAAGTTGAGTTGCTGGGCGGGTCGGATGAGGTTGGATGCGTAGTAGATGCACTGCCTTTTGTGCCTTGTATCATGGATTTGTTGGACTGCACCAAGTTAGCTTCATTGGCAAGTTTCATGCTTCATTCTGGTCAGCGCAAGGAAAACTCGTGAACTGCGTGACAATTCGGAGCCTGGCCTGCGAATTACACCATTTGAGGTACAACAACCACCACTTAGGGGCAATAGCCGCGTGGCTGAGAGACTTGCCTGATGCAGCGGGGATTAGCGGGGGCATGATCCGAAACCCGCTACATTGCCGGGTCCGGGGTGCCAAGGCGGTTGGCTCGGTTGCCCGCAGTCGGCACCAGGAACCTGCGCCCAGGCCCGGTTTGCGATAACGTATATGCATGGACATTTCGGCCTATCTGCAGTTGATGGTGGAGAAGGATGCCTCGGACCTGTTTTTCAGCGCCGGCGCCCCGGTCAACATCAAGCTTCAGGGCGAATCCCATCCCGTCGGCAACACGCCGCTCAGCCCCACAGACGTGCACGACGTGGCCTGGTCCATCCTGAACGACGAACAGATCGCCGCCTTTGAACGCGACCTGGAATTGAACCTGGCGATCAGCGTGGCAAAACTGGGTCGCTTCCGCGTCAACGTCTTTCGGCAACGTGGTGAGACGGCGATGGTCGTGCGCTACATAAAAAGCAAGATTCCCTCCATTGACGAACTGGGTCTGCCGGAAATCCTGAAACAATTGATCATGGAAAAACAGGGGTTGATCCTGGTAGTGGGCTCCACCGGGTCAGGCAAGTCCACCACGCTGGCCTCCATGATCAACTACCGCAATGAAAACCGGGCCGGGCACATCCTCACCATCGAGGACCCCATCGAGTTCGTGCATGAACACAAGAAGTCCGTTGTCGACCAGCGCGAGGTGGGGCTCGACACACACTCCTATGAGGAGGCGCTGAAAAATGCGATGCGCGAGGCGCCGGATGTGATTGTCATCGGCGAGATCCGCGCGCAGGAAACAATGCGGCATGCGCTGCACTATGCGGAGACCGGGCATGTCTGCCTGTCCACGCTGCATGCGAACAACGCCAATCAGACCCTGGAGCGCATCATCAATTTCTTCCCGGACACCGCCCACCAGGCCTTGCTGCTGGACGTGGCCCAGCACCTGAAGGCGATTATTTCGCAGCGCCTCATTCCCGGGATCAAGGGCAAGCGTGTTCCGGCGGTGGAGATCCTGCTGAATACGCCATTCATCTCCGAATTGATCGAGAAATCGCGCATCAATGAAATCAAGGACGCCATGGAACAGGGCAAGTTCGCCGGCATGCAGACCTTTGATCAATCGCTGTACATGTTGTTCAAGGAGGGCAAGATCACGGTCGACGAGGCATTGCAGCACGCGGATTCGCGTAACAATCTGCGTCTGCGCCTGCGGCTCGAGGACCCGGGGCAGTTCCAGTCCTCGGAGAAGTTGAAGATCGGCGCCGAAGTAGAGGAAAAACCGATTTACCACCCCAAGCGCCCGTAGCGCGCCGGGCGCAGTACTCAGGCCGCGCAGCGTTCCGGGTTGAGCCCCGGCTCGTCGCGCCCATTGATGGCCTCCAGCAATTCCTGGATCTCATGCATCGGCACCAGGTGGGCGTTCGGCGTGCGCAGCAGTAATTGCAGGTACATCAGCGTCAATTCCTGTTCCTGTTCGCGGTTCATAGTCATTTCTCCTCTCTGAGTTTCGATGCGTATGCTGCCTGAGAGGGATGACAGACGCTTGAAGCGACAATGAAGCTTTCGTGACAGGGGGGGCAGGGTGTCAGCGGGAAAATTTCCCGGGGATTTATTCCAATCCTCCGGTTCTCTATTCGATTCAATGGGTTAATCTGCTGCCGGCTGGTTTTTGCCTGATTGTGCAAACTGGAGGAATTGGATGACCGGGAAGGAACTGCAGGCAGCATTGCTGTGCGCCGCCACCGGCATGGTGTGGTCGTCCAGTCCGGTATATGCCGAGGACACCCTGGAAGAGGTAATCGTCATTGGTGTTACGCCGTCCCATGGCGCGGCGCTTCCGGAGGAAAAAATCCCCTACAACGTCCAGTCCGCCACCAGCGAGGACATCGAGCGATCCGAGAGCCTGGGCCTGGCCGATTTCCTGAACCGCAATCTCGGCAGCGTGTCGCTGAACGAGGCCCAGAACAATCCGCTGCAGCCGGACCTGCAATACCGCGGTTTCACCGCGTCTCCGCTGCTGGGACTGGCGCAGGGTCTGGCCGTGTACCAGAACGGCGTGCGCATCAACGAA
>MGYT01000113.1:0-622 GCA_001801865.1 Gammaproteobacteria bacterium RIFCSPLOWO2_02_FULL_61_13 | reverse complement strand
AAAGACGGATTCAATTCGCCCGGGCACAGCGCTGAATTGTGGGGCGGGTCATTCGACCGCTGGGTCGTGGATGCGGAAAGTGGCGGCAACAACGGCACCTGGGGTTATTACGTGGGGATGAATTATTTCGAGGAGGACGGCTGGCGCGAGCTGTCGGCATCGGATTCCCTGAATGTTTATGGCAGTGCCGGGTGGCGCGGCGCGCGTTCGGCGTTGAACCTGAACCTGCAGCATGGCGAAAGCGATCTGTACGGCAATGGGCCATTGCCGGCGGAATTGCTCGCCATCGATCGCGAGACGGTGTTCACGGCGCCGGACATCACCGAGAACGACATGGTCATGATCAGCGTGGACGGCAACCATGAACTGTCGGACAAGCTGAGCGTGTCCGGAACGGCGTATTACCGCCGCAATGAAACCGATTCCTTCAATGGCGACGGAACGGAAATGCTCCTATGCAGCCTGGCGGGCGCGCAGCGGTTGCTGGAAGGACTGGAGGCGGACGACCTGGAAGAGACGGGGCTTGCTACGGACGAAGTGTGCCGGGATCAGTTTGCCGATGTCGATGCACTGGAGGACTTCCTGAACACGGCGGCGGGAGACGATAAGTTCAATGTTGAAG
>MGYT01000112.1:35296-44754 GCA_001801865.1 Gammaproteobacteria bacterium RIFCSPLOWO2_02_FULL_61_13 | reverse complement strand
TGCGTGACCATGGCCGCGTCAGCCGCGGCTGGCTGGGCGTGCTCATCCAGGACGTCACGCGTGAATTGGCGGAATCGTTCAAGATGGAACGGCCGCAAGGGGCGCTGGTATCCAAGGTTCTGCCCGACAGTCCGGCCGCTGAGGCAGGTATCGAGGTGGGCGATGTGATCGTGAAATTCGCCGGCAGCGAAATCGGAAATTCCTCGGAACTGCCGCCCCTGGTCGGAGCCGCCAAAGTCGGCGGCCATGCGCAAGTGGACATTGTGCGCCGGGGCATGAAAGTCAACTTGAAGGTCATGGTTGCCGAGCTGCCGGAGCAAGCCGATCCGGACCAGGAACCCCGCCGCCAGCAAGGGGCGCCGGCAGCGGAGAATCCATTAAACCTGCAAGTGCTGGATCTTACCGAGGCACAGCGCCAGGAAATGGAGATTTCAGGCCCGGCTATCGTGGTCACCGCCGTTGACGCCGGACCTGCCGCGGAGGCGGGTATTCAGCGCGGGGATATCATACTGATGCTCAACAATACCAAGATCGCGTCCGTGGCCCAGTTCATCACCCTGGCCAGGGAACTCCCGCGGGATCGGTCTATCCCGGTGCTGGTGCAACGCCGCGGCAACCCGATTTTTCTCGCACTGCGCATCCCCGAATGACACGGAGCCCGTGCCGCCCGAGTTTACGCTGCTGACGCGCGCAGGTTGCAGCCTGTGCGCGAACATGCGCGCAGAGCTGCATGCGCTCGCCGGCGGCAGGTCCTACCGCTGCCACATTCAGGATGTGGATGCCGAAGACAGTACGCGGGAAACGTGGGGATTGCGCGTGCCGGTGCTGATTTGTGGCCGGCGCCTGGTTTGTGAAGGCAGATTCGATCCCGCGCGCGCAGAACAGGAATTCGGCAGCGGCTGAATGGAAAGCCGCTGCCACGCCACCTGGGCGTAATGGTTTGTGTAAACGCGCGGATCGGCTAGAATCGCGGCCCGCTCGCACAATCCATCCCCGTCGTGCAGCAATGTTGCAGTGAAGCGGCACAGACCGCGCTGCATGTTCAACAGGAACTGAATCCCACGTGGACCACATACGCAACTTTTCCATCATTGCCCACATCGACCATGGAAAATCGACGCTGGCAGATCGGTTCATCCAGCTTTGCGGGGGTCTGAGCGCGCGGGAAATGCACGAACAGGTGCTTGACTCCATGGACCTCGAGCGCGAGCGCGGCATTACCATCAAGTCACAGAGCGTGTGCCTGGACTACAAGGCGCGGGATGGCCGCGAATACCAGCTTAATCTCATTGATACCCCCGGCCACGTGGATTTCAGCTACGAGGTGTCCCGCTCATTGTCGGCGTGCGAAGGCGCGCTGCTGGTGGTCGACTCCGCCCAGGGCGTGGAGGCCCAGACCGTGGCCAACTGCATGACCGCCATCGCCGCGAACCTGGAGATCGTCCCGGTCCTGAACAAGATTGATCTGCCCGCTGCGGAACCGGACCGCGTGGCGCGGGAGATAGAGGAGATCATCGGCATTGAGGCGCATAATGCGTTGCGCGTCAGCGCCAAGTCCGGCGAGGGCGTCCCGGAGCTGATGGAAGAGATCATCGTGAGAGTGCCTCCGCCGCGCGGCAATCCTGCCGGCACACTCAAGGCGCTCATCATTGATTCCTGGTTCGACAATTACCTGGGCGTAGTCTCACTGGTGCGGGTCGTGGATGGGAGAATCGGCCAGGGTGACAAGATCCGCGTACTGTCCACCGGACGTGACCATGACGTCATGGAACTCGGCGTCAAGACGCCGAAGCGCCTGCGCAAGAATGCACTGGAAGCCGGAGAAGTGGGCTACGTGGTGGCCGGGATCAAGGATATTCATGGGGCGCCCGTGGGGGACACGCTCACGTCGGCGCGGAATCCCGCTACCGAACCCTTGCCCGGCTTCCAGGCCATCAAACCGAGCGTGTTTGCAGGTTTATACCCGGTGGACTCCGCGGACTACGAAGACCTGCGCGACGCGCTGGCGAAACTGCGGCTGAATGACGCCGCGCTGAATTACGAGCCCGAGACCTCCCAGGCGCTTGGATTCGGTTTCCGCTGCGGGTTCCTGGGCATGCTGCACATGGAAATCGTGCAGGAACGCCTGGAGCGCGAATACGATTTGAATCTGCTTACCACCGCACCCACGGTGGTATATGAAGTGCTGTCAACGAACGGGGAAGTCATGCTGGTGGACAACCCGGCCAACCTGCCGCCGCAGGACCAGGTGGCGGAGATTCGCGAACCCATAATCAATGCCGATATCCTGGTGCCGCAGACCTACCTGGGCAATGTGCTGGGACTGTGCATCGAAAAGCGCGGCGTGCAGAAGAAGATGCTGTATGTCGGACGGCAGGTCGCGCTGAGTTTTGAGATCCCGATGAATGAAGTGGTGCTGGATTTTTTTGATCGCTTGAAGTCCGCCAGCCGGGGATACGCCTCCTTCGACTATCAATTTCTGCGTTATCAGCCTGCCGACATGGTCAAACTCGACATACTGATCAACGCTGAAAAGGTGGATGCACTTTCGAGCATCGTGCATCGGGAGTTTGCGCCGCGCCGCGGCCGTGAGTTGACCGAGAAGATGAAGGAATTGATCCCGAGGCAGATGTTCGAGATTGCGGTTCAGGCTGCCATCGGGTCCAAGATACTGTCCCGGGAAACCATCAAGGCACTGCGCAAAAACGTGCTGGCGAAATGCTATGGCGGCGACATAACCCGCAAACGCAAGTTGCTGGAAAAACAGAAGGAGGGCAAGCGGCGCATGAAGCAATTCGGCACCGTTGAGATACCCCAGTCCGCCTTCATGGCCATCCTGCACGTGGGTAAAGGCCCGTGATCTTCGATTTTTCCGCGTTGCTGGTGATACTGACGCTGGTCAGCGGCCTGATCTGGGGACTGGACGCATGGCTGCTGGCGCCGCGGCGCCAGCGCGGGGCCGTTGCTGCGGACGCCGGGACAAACGAGCCCTGGTGGGTCGAGTATGCCCGTTCCTTTTTTCCGGTGTTCCTGATTGTGTTGTTGCTGCGCTCCTTCCTGGTGGAGCCGTTTCGCATACCGTCGGGGTCAATGATGCCGACCCTGTTGATTGGTGATTTTATCCTGGTCAACAAATACGAATACGGAATCCGTCTCCCGGTACTGAATACCAAACTGGTGGAAAACGGGCGGCCCGGGCGCGGCGACATCATTGTCTTTCGTTATCCCGAGGATCCTTCCGTGCCGTTCATCAAACGGGTCGTGGGTGTGCCGGGAGACCATGTTGTTTACCGGGACAAGACCCTGTACCTGAACGGCGAGCCGGTGCCGCAACTGGCGTCCGAACCCGGTGCCGATGAGCTTGGCCCGGCGCTGCCTCAGACCGAGGACCTGGGTGGGGTCAGGCATCAAATCCTGGTCGACCCATACCGCCGGGGCCCGGAGGCAGACACCCTGGTCCCGGAGAGTCATTACTTCGTACTTGGAGATAATCGCGATAACAGCCGTGACAGCCGTTATTGGGGCTTCGTGCCGGATAAGAACCTCATTGGCCGTGCCTTCTTTATCTGGATGAACCTCAGCTTCAAAAACGGTGGCGTCAAATGGAAGCGAATTGGTACGATACTGAGGTAACGAAGGCGGCCCCGATTCCACGCGCCGGGGCGTGAACCCGGCCCGAAACCCCGAACATCTGATTAGAGGAAGCTGGCAATGAAAACGACTCGCAGCAGGCAAATGGGACTGACGATGATAGGTCTGATATTCATTCTATCTTTCATCGGCATCGTGGTTTTATTCGTACTGCGCGCATTTCCGCTCTACAACGAAAAATTCCAGGTCATAGCGGCCATGAATTCCGCAGCTTCGCAGGCGACTGAGTCAATGCAGGAACGGGAGATTGCAATGTCGTTTCTGAAAAGTCTTCAGGCGACCACGAACATCCAGCGCTTTACCGACCGCAACCTCAAGGAGTATGTAGAGGTCGTAAAGGCGGGGAAAAAGGGCGAACCAAAACAATTACGTGTGCATTTCCAGGCCACCAACGTCCTCGCCAAGGACCTCAATCTGATGCTTGCCTTCGACCATTCGATTCCCATTCGAGGCATCGCTGCGGATGGCGGCGATTGACCCTCTGGAGAGTATCTCCGCCAGATTCGGTTACACATTCAAGAACGGCGCGTTGCTGGAAACCGCGCTGACCCATCGCAGCGCTGAGGGCACCAACAATGAGCGCCTGGAGTACCTGGGCGACGCGATTCTCAACTTCGTCATTGCGGAAGCGCTTTACCAGGCCCTGCCGCGTGCCCCCGAAGGGGTCCTGACTCGGCTGCGAGCCTCACTGGTAAAGCGGGAAACCCTGGCGGATATCGGCCGCGAGTTGGAACTCGGCCATGTGATAAGGCTGGGAGGGGGGGAGAAAAAATCCGGCGGATGGCGTCGTGAATCCATCCTGGCCAATACCGTGGAGGCCCTGCTCGGGGCCATTTACCTTGATTCGGACCTGCCGGTGTGCCGCGCCGCGATCCTGCGGGTTTTTTCCAGCCGGCTCGCCAGTCTGCCGGATCAGGACCAGGCCAAGGATCCGAAGACCACTCTGCAGGAGTTCCTGCAGGCCCGGCACCTGCCTTTGCCCGCCTATCGTGTGATTGAAGAAGCGGGGGAGGCCCACGAGCGTCTGTTTCGGGTCGAATGCCTGGTGGCTGAACTGGACACCCCTGTCATCGCCGAAGGGCGCAGCAAGCGAAATGCCGAACAGGCTGCGGCCTCCATGGCGTTGGAGCGGCTCGGAATCCAATCTGGATGACGGCCAAAGGTACCCCTGAATCAAACCCGGCCTATCGTTGTGGTCACGTGGCCGTGGTTGGCCGGCCCAATGTGGGGAAGTCCACCCTGGTCAACCGCCTCATCGGGGAAAAACTTTGCATTACTTCACGGCGCCCGCAGACCACGCGCTGGGCCGTGCTCGGAATTCAAACCACGGCAGCCAGCCAGGCCATTTACGTGGACACGCCGGGTATTCAATCCGGATCCGGTCACGTACTCAGCCGGCACATGAATCGCGAAATTGATCATGCGCTGGCCGGTGTTGACCTGGTATTGCTGGTGGTGGAGGCGCTGAAATGGACCGGCGAGGATGAGGCCGCCTTGCGTACCGCAAGCGCCGGGTCGGTGCCCATGGTGCTGGTGGTCAACAAGGTCGACCGCATTCAGAAAAAAAGCCGCCTGTTGCCGTTTATCGCGGAGCTGGCCGGGCGGGACGGTATCAACGAAATCATCCCGGTATCGGCCAGGACGGGTACCGGCCTCCCTGAATTGGAGCAACTCGTGCAGCGGCTCCTCCCGGAAGCCCCGGCCGCTTATCCCGACGACACATTTACCGATCGAAATGAGCGTTTTCTGGCGGCTGAATTTATCCGCGAGAAACTGATGCGCAAACTGGGTGCGGAGGTTCCGTACCGGCTGGCCGTGAGCGTGGAGAAATTCCAGGTCCGGAAAGACGTTGCCCACATTCATGCCAGCGTCTGGGTCGAATCGGAGGGGCAGAAAGGGATTGTCATTGGCGCCGGCGGCAAGATGCTGAAGGCGGTGGGGCAGGAGGCGCGCCTGGACCTGGAGAAATTGCTGGGTCACCAGGTCAACTTGAAGACCTGGGTCAGGGTCAAGCGGAACTGGCCCCAGGATCCCAAGGCATTGCGGGTCCTTGGCTACGAGGCATAGTTGCGTGAAGTGGCTGGCATGCGTATCCCGTTGAACCCCTGTTACATATTGCACCTTCGGCCATACCGGGAGACGAGTCTGATTGCGGATGTGATGTCCCGGGATCATGGTCGCATCACGCTGGTGGCAAAGGGAGCGCGGCGGCATTCGTGCCGCAGCGCCGGCCTGTACCAGCCCATGCGTCCGCTCCAGATTGCGTGGACCATGCGCGGCGACATGGGCACGCTGACCGGAATCGAAGCAACCGCGGCGGCGCAAACCCTGTCAGGTCAATGGTTGATTGCGGCGTTCTACCTCAATGAATTGCTGATCCGGCTGCTGCACCAGCATGAGTCGCACCCGGAATTGTACGCGGCCTATGAGCGGGCACTGCATGATCTAAGCGAAATGCGGCCGGAAGAGCCGACCCTGAGGGTGTTTGAAAAGCACCTGCTGTTGAGCCTGGGATACGGACTGGTGCTGGATCAGGATTTTCAAACCGGCCTGCCGATCGAGCCGGAAACCACGTATTTCTATGCCCTGGACCGCGGGCCCTGCCGGGAGAATGCCAAGCGCACGGACGACATCCGGATATCCGGCGCATCGCTGCTCGCGCTCCAGTCCGAGTCACTGACCGACACGGCGCAGATCCTGGAGTGCAAGCACCTTATGCGCGCAATGCTCGATGCGCAGTTGGGCACCCGTCCGCTGGGAAGTCGCAAACTTTACCGGCAACTGGTCGCCAATCGCAGCTCGAACTGAAATTCTCCCCGCGCGCACTGCCGGCCGCGGCAGCGCGCCATGGCCGTAGAACGGATCCCTGATTCAAACTGCTAGAATACGCGCCCGAACCCCCGCCCCATCCTGTCATGACCTCCATGCATCCCCTTGAACTCGGCGTGAACATTGATCACGTTGCCACCCTGCGGCAGGCCCGGATTACGTCCTACCCGGATCCGGTGGCGGCGGCCGTATCGGCAGTGGCCGGCGGAGCAGACTCCATCACCGTGCATTTGCGCGAGGACCGCCGTCATATCCAGGAACGGGACGTGTTGCTGTTGCAGGAATCCCTGCGTGTCCCCCTGAACCTGGAAATGGCAGTGACCCGGGGCATGCTGGATTTCGCGCACAAGGTTCGCCCGCGGTTCTGCTGCCTGGTGCCCGAACGGAGAGAGGAGTTGACCACCGAAGGGGGGCTGAATGTGGCGGCACAAGTGCCGCGGATCACCGACGCCTGCGCGCAATTGCATGCGGCCGGTATCCGGGTTTCACTCTTCATTGACCCGGCGCCGGCCCAAATTGACGCAGCCCGGGAATGCGGCGCACCGGCGATAGAACTGCATACCGGCGCCTACGCAGATGCAGGCGACGCGGCTGCGCGGGGCCGGGAGCTGAAAAGCATCCAACAGGCAACCGAACAGGGCTTGCGCCTAGGCCTGCATGTCAACGCCGGACACGGACTCAATTACGACAACGTCCACCACATCGCGCGGATCGCCGGGCTGCGCGAGCTCAATATCGGGCACAGCATCGTGGCGCAGGCGGTCTTTGTCGGCATCGAACAGGCTGTGCGTGGTATGAAACAACTGTTGCAGGAGGCCCGATCGCCATGATCTACGGTGTCGGCATTGACGTGGTGGAGGTCAGGCGTATTGAAGACTCAATGGCGCGCTTTGGCCGGCGCCTGGCGGAAAAAATCCTGAGCGCCGAGGAATGCCTGGAGTATGACCAGAGTCCACGCAAGGCACGGTTTCTTGCCCGCCGTTTCGCCGCCAAAGAAGCGCTGGTCAAGGCCCTGGGCACGGGTTTTCGTGCAGGTTTGTTTCCCGGCGCCATAAGCGTCACCCATGATGCCCTCGGTAAACCTGATTTCCGCCTGACAACCCCCATTAGCTCGGCCCTGGAACAACGGGGGATATGCAAGAGCCATCTCAGCATCACGGATGAGCGCGAGTATGCCCTGGCTTACGTGCTGCTGGAATCAAATTAGCGCGGCCTGCATGTCGCATCCTTCCTCTCCTCCACCTGCATGAGCGACGCCAGCCAGGAGATCGCCCGGCGCCGGACCTTTGCCATCATTTCACATCCGGATGCGGGCAAAACCACTGTCACCGAACAATTGCTGCTGCATGGCGGCGCCATCCAGATGGCCGGCACTATCAAGGCCCGCAAGGCAGCCCGCCATGCGACCTCCGACTGGATGGCCATGGAAAGGGAACGCGGCATCTCCATTACCAGTTCCGTCATGCAGTTCGTGTACGACAACACCATAATCAACCTGCTTGACACGCCCGGGCACGCGGATTTCTCCGAGGATACCTATCGCACATTGACGGCAGTGGATTCGGTGCTGATGGTCATCGACGCCGCCAAGGGCGTCGAGGAGCGCACGCGCAAGCTGATGGAGGTGTGCCGGATGCGCACGACGCCCATCATTACCTTTATCAACAAGCTCGACCGGGAAGGCCGGCCGCCGCTGAACTTGATTGATGAAATCGAGCGCGAACTGAAAATTCGCTGCACGCCGGTTACCTGGCCCATCGGCATGGGCAGTCAGTTGCGGGGCTGTGTGCATGTGGAACGCAATGATGTGTTTCTCTATGCGAAGGGCAAACGCGAGGACCCTTCGCGGCGTGCCGGTCTGACCATGCAACAGGCATTGCAGCAGCTTGGCCCGGGCCACGATGGCCTGCTGGAAGAGGTGGCCCTGGTTCGGGAGGCGTGTCCCGCATTTGATCAGTCCGCCTATCGCGCCGGTCAACTGACGCCGGTGTTCTTCGGTACCGCGCTGCACAATTTCGGCATTGGCGCCTTTCTTGAATATATCGTCCGGCATGCACCGTCGCCACAGGCGCGCGTCGCGCGCGAGCGAACCGTGACGCCGAACGAGGACAAATTTTCAGGTTTTGTGTTCAAGATCCAGGCCAACATGGATCCTGCCCATCGCGACCGCATTGCGTTTGTCCGTATTTGCTCCGGGCATTATGAAAAAGGCATCCGCCTCCGGCATGTACGTATTCAGCGCGACGTTCAGATTGCCAATGCCCTGACCTTCCTGGCCGGAGACCGCGAACAGGTGGATGAGGCGTGGCCCGGCGACATTATCGGCCTGCACAACCATGGCACGATTCAGGTCGGTGACACCTTTACGCAGGGAGAGGAGATTACCTTTACCGGTATCCCGTATTTCGCGCCGGAGATGTTCCGGCGCGTCGTGCTCAGGGATCCACTCCGCTCCAAGGCATTGCTGAAAGGCCTGCTGCAGTTGGGCGAGGAGGGGGCAGTGCAGGTGTTTCGACCGCTGCTCGGCAACGACCTGATCGTGGGCGCGGTCGGCATGCTGCAATTTGACGTAGTGGCGTGGCGCCTTGCGGACGAGTACGGCGTGGACTGCAAGTATGAACCAGTGGGGGTGGCAAGCGCGCGCTGGGTCACGTGTGCGGACGCAAAAAAACTGAATGAGTTCAGTGCGCGCGCTGAAGGGCACCTGGCGCGCGATGGCGGTGGCGCACTGGCCTATCTCGCCCCCACACAGGTGAATCTTAGACTGACCATGGAACGCTGGCCGGATATCACCTTTCACGAAACCCGCGAACACTGACGCCGGTTACGCAAATACCCGCCTGCAAACGCCCTCCTTACCGGTTGCCGTGGCTGTCGTCGTCCGAACCGTGATTCGATTCTGAAACGGGCGCTGGGATGCTTTCCCGGAAAACCGGGGGAGGCGGCGGATCCACGCGTTGGTTAGAGACCGGCGGTTC
>MGYT01000112.1:32046-35269 GCA_001801865.1 Gammaproteobacteria bacterium RIFCSPLOWO2_02_FULL_61_13 | reverse complement strand
ACGCTCTTCCCGGGCGACTGGATTCTGCACCGGGGCAGAGACAAAACCCGGCTCAGCCCCTGAAGCCTGGTGCGGCGCAGGTTCGGAACCATGCGCATCAGATACGCCTGCAGATCCGGGGACCTGGGTCTGGGTACCACCTTCGTTACCACCCTGAGGCTGTCCGCCGCGGCCATGCCCATGATGTTGATGCCCGCCCCCGCGTTCACGTCCTTCACCGCCGCGCCCGCGGCGCCGGCCTGATCTGGATCGGCGCGGACGACCACTGGAGCCCGGCGGGTTCTGTGGCGTACTCCCCGGGGCTTCGTTGCCGGGAGTGGGCGGGGTGGCGACATTCCCCCGATCATCGGAAATTTCCTGCGGCACATCACGCCGCGGTTGCTCCGGGCCACGACCTTGACGCTGGCTGCGATCCTGTCCATCTCTGCGCCCTTGCCGATCCCCGTGTCCATGTCGATCCCGGCCGCCACGACTCGAACCGCCCCGACGACGGCGATTGTTATCGCCACCCCGATCTCGCTGTGGCTCCCGCTGGCGCGGCGGAGGCGCGGTATTCGCCACCGGCACAGGAGGCGGCGGCACCACTGCCGGAGGAGCATCGCCTCCGAGCAGGGAACCGAACAGTCTGCTTATCAGGCTCTTGCCGGGTTTCTTGACCTCGGGTTGAGGAGTCGGCACCGGACGATCCGGGACCACCGGCTTGACTGCCGGGGCCTCGACCGGGCGCGGCGAGGCATGGGTCCGCGTTTCCACTTCCTGGCCGGGTTGAACCTCGGCCAGACGATAACTTGCCTGGCGATTACTGTCGTTCTCAGCCTCTGAAAGGCGGACACGCGCCACCTGGTAATGGGGGGTTTCCAGCGCTTCGTCCGGAACGATGACGATATTCACGTCAACCCGCGTTTCGATATCCCGTAACGCCTGCCGCTTCTCATTCAACAGATAGGTGGCGGCGGAAACCGGCAATCGCGCCACAATCTTGGCGGTAAGGTCCTTCATGGCCTCTTCTTCAATCACGCGCAGTACGGACAGCGACAGTGATTCGGTACCGCGTATGGTTCCCTGGCCGTCGCAGCGGGGGCAGGGGATATGGCTGGACTCGCCCAATGACGGGCGCAGTCGTTGACGGGACATCTCCAGGAGACCAAACCGGGAGATGCGCCCAACCTGCACGCGCGCGCGATCCACCTTCAATGCGTCGCGCATGCGGTTTTCAACGTCACGCTGGTTACGCGGATTCATCATGTCAATGAAGTCGATAACGATGAGTCCGCCCAGGTCGCGCAGGCGCAGTTGCCGCGATATTTCGTCGGCAGCCTCGAGATTCGTGTTAAACGCCGTGTCCTCGATGTCCTCCCCCGCGGTGGCGCGCGAGGAGTTGATATCGATGGCCGTCAGCGCCTCGGTATGATCGATGAAGATCGCGCCGCCCGAAGGCAGTCGCACTTCACGGGAAAAGGCCGTTTCGATCTGACCTTCAATCTGATACCGGTTGAAGAGCGGATCGCGGTCGCTGTAGAGCTTGAGTTTGGCCAGGTTCTGCGGCATGACCTGCTGCATGAATTCGCGCGCGCGATGAAAAGTGCCGTCGTCATCAATCCAGATCTCGGCAATATCATTGCGCAGATAGTCGCGCAAGGCACGGATGATGACTTCGCTTTCCTTGTAAACCAGGAATGGTGCGTTGCGATCCTTGGCCGCCTCCATGACTGAATCCCAGAGTTGCAGCAGATAGTCCAGATCCCATTGCAATTCCTCCGCACTCTTGCCGACACCGGCGGTGCGCAGGATGATCCCCATGCCCTGGGGAATATTCAGGCTGCTCATGGCCTCGCGGGCTTCGGCCCGGTCATCCCCTTCGATCTGGCGCGAAACTCCGCCGGCACGGGGATTGTTGGGCATCAGGACCAGGTAGCGCCCTGCCAGGCTGATAAAAGTGGTGAGCGCCGCGCCCTTGTTGCCGCGCTCCTCTTTCTCCACCTGGACGATCAGTTCCTGTCCGACATCCAGTTCATCCTTGATGCCACGGCCGCGATCCCCGTTACGCGGCTTGAGCAACGCGCGGGAAATCTCCTTGAAGGGCAGGAAGCCATGCCGTTCGGAACCGAAGTCGACAAACGCAGCCTCCAGGCTGGGCTCGACACGGACGATGCGGCATTTGTATATGTTCGACTTCTTTTGCTCACGCCCGACAGCCTCGATATCCAGGTCGTACAGGCGTTGGCCGTCCACTAGCGCCACCCGCAACTCTTCCGGCTGAGTTGCGTTGATCAACATACGCTTCATTGTAATTATCCTTCGTGGGATGCTCGACCGGTCAGGCCGTGGCTGTCCTGCAGCACTCGCCTGCGGAGAACGCCGACGCGTCCATACCCGGGAGCCCCATCATCTTTAAAGATCCGGAATTCGCTGGTGCGCCTCCGGAACTTTCGCTGCCTCTCGTCTGGATCGCTGCCCCGGCGCTTCGCGCCAGAACCAGCTTCCGCCCATGGCGGCCAGATATCCGTGAGGCCAATCCGCGCCCATGCACCAGAGTGGAGCGCCCGTGCTGGGCGCGATGCAGTGACTGCTGCCTGGATGGAAAAACTCGGAAGTTCCGAGCTGACCCGCCATAAGGGCAGGGTCCAGTGGCCAGAAGCCGTGCATTCCCTGACGGGTGCAGGACGCAATGAATGGAGACATTTACCGCCTCCAGTGCGTGTACTATATCAGGTCGTTTACTGACGCGGCAACCTCAAATTCTCACCGTATCTCTCGGATTCCAATGCAAAAACGCGGGGTTGAACATGTCCGCATCGATGCAGCGCAACATGGGCGGCGGCTGGATAATTTTCTTACGTCCCATTTTGGACAGGTGCCCAAAAGCCGCATTTACCAGATGATTCGCCGGGGTGAGGTACGGGTCAACGGCGGCCGCGTCGATCCGGACTATCGCCTTGAGGAAGAGGACGATGTCCGTGTGCCTCCGGTATCTGCGCCGGACCCCGATCGCGTCGCCGAGGTCAATATCCCCCGTCGACTCCTGGAGCGACTGCAGGCCTCGATCCTGTACGAAGATGCGACCCTGCTGGTGGTGGACAAACCGGCGGGCGTGCCGGTGCATAGCGGCAGTGGCCAGGCATACGGCATCATTGACGTGGTCCGCGCGCTTTATCCAGGTGATATCGCATTGCAACTCGTACATCGGCTGGATCGCGACACCTCGGGCTGCCTGTTGATTGCG
>MGYT01000112.1:30501-32035 GCA_001801865.1 Gammaproteobacteria bacterium RIFCSPLOWO2_02_FULL_61_13 | reverse complement strand
GCGCCTGCGGGAACTGCACGACCAGTTTCGCTCCGGGAAAATTCGCAAGCGTTACACGGCCCTGCTGCAGGGGAATCTGCGTCAGGCGGATATTCGCGTGGAAGTCCCGCTGGACCGGGAGGCACGGGTGCATGGAGAACGCACCGTGCGTGCGCATGCGGATGGTTCGGAATCCCGAACCCGATTTCGCGTCCTCCGGAAATTGCCGGGCGCCACCCTGGTGTCCGTGGTCATCGCCACCGGACGTACGCATCAGATCCGGGTGCATGCCCAATACATCGAACATCCCGTGGCCGGGGATGACCGCTACGGCAATCGCGAGTTCAACCGGCGCATGCGTCGCTGTGGACTGAAACGCATATTCCTGCATGCTGCAAACATAGTCATACCGCGCAGCCCGGGGCCGGAACTGGCGCTGGAATCCCCGCTCCCCGACGACCTGCAACGCGCTCTGGCGCGCCTGGGCGGCACACCTGGACCATGAACATTTATTTTGCACCTCTCGCATTCGACCGGATTGCGATCAATACGCCCACCGCTGCCGTTGGAGTGCCTGGCGCCGCACAGGGTCAGGGCGGTCTGCTAGAATTCGGTTCATCAGCCAGCATGCAGCCGCTCGCGGATTTGCCCGCGAAACTGGAGGCAAATACTCGCCGCAGCAAGTACCGGGTTCAACAGGAAAATACATGCCCATGAGTGAGCGCGATCCCGCCCAGTTTGAAAAAGACCTGGTCAATCAGGTGGCCATGGAATTCCTGCGCGAGCAACGGGCGGCGCGGCGTTGGGGAATTTTCTTCCGCTTCCTGCTGGCCGGGTATCTTCTGCTGTTGCTAATCATGTACGCCGGCGGAGAAACCGACATGCGCGCCGGGGGCTTTCACGACAGCCGGTTTACCGCGCTTGTCGAGGTGGATGGCGTCATCGCCACGGACGCGGAGGCCAGCGCGGACAACATTGTCACCGGACTGCGCGCGGCGTTTGAAGATGAACGCACTGCGGGAGTCATCGTACGCATCAACAGCCCCGGCGGCAGTCCGGTGCAGGCGGGCTACGTATTCGACGAGATGCGCAGGCTGCGCAAGGAAAATCCCGGGATACCGCTCTACGCAGTGATTAGCGATCTGTGCGCATCGGGGGGGTATTACATCGCCGTCGGTGCAGACAAGATTTATGCGGACAAGGCCAGTATCGTGGGTTCCATCGGCGTGATCATGTCCGGCTTCGGCTTCGTAGATTCCATGGGCAAGCTCGGCGTGGAACGGCGCGTCCGGCATGCGGGAGAGAACAAAGGTTTCCTGGATCCGTTCATGCCGCTGCGTGACGATGAAGTCGCCCACGTGGACGGCATGCTCGACGAAATCTACGGGCAGTTCAAAAACGTGGTTAAAAAGGGTCGCGGCGATCGTCTGAAGGAGGATCCCGCCATTTTCTCCGGCCTGGTCTGGACCGGCGAGAAGTCATTGCAGCTGGGGCTGGTGGATGGACTCGGCAGCGCCAGTTATGTGGCCAGGGAGATAATCGGGGCCGAGGAGAT
>MGYT01000112.1:20833-30488 GCA_001801865.1 Gammaproteobacteria bacterium RIFCSPLOWO2_02_FULL_61_13 | reverse complement strand
TTGCGCGCCGTATCGGTGCGGCCATGGCAGAGCAGTTCCTGGCGCCCGCGTTGCGCATGCGTTGACAGTGACCCTGGATTTCAGGGTACAAACACGCCGACCCGGCGCAGCATCCCCGCCAGGGCGATCAGCGGCAGGCCGACGAGTGCGGATGGGTCCGACAGACGCATACCGCTCAACAACGCGACGCCGAGTCGTTCTGATTTGAAAGCCCCGGCGCAATCATAGGGTCGCTCCGCCAGCAGGTAGCGCTCGATCTCGGCGTCCAGCAACTGGCGAAAAAACACTTCGCACTTCACCACGTCCGTTTGCATTTGGGCGCTGTCCGCATCCAGCAGACAGAGGCCGGTCTGAAAACTGAGCATATGACCGCTGCAGGATTGAAGTTGCAGGCGCGCCTCGGCATGGCCGCCCGGCTTGTTCAGGATATTGCCATCCGGCAGCACGGCGACCTGATCCGACCCGATGATGAGGGCGCCGGGAAACCGGCCAGCCAGATTCATGGCCTTGCTCCGGGCCAGGCGCTGCACCAGTTCCACAGGATTTTCGCCCGCTAACGGGTCTTCATTCACTGCCGGCGCCGCCCAGCTGAAGGGCAGACGCAGACGCTGCAGCAACTCGCGCCGGAATGGGGAGGATGAGGCGAGAACAAGGGTCCGGGTAGCCGGCAGGTTGGTGGCATTCCGGGTCATGGAAGTAAAAGCTTATCGCTTTCAACAGGTTATTGCATTGCCGGGCAGTGGAGTTGCTTTGACAGTACCCGGGCGTGTGGATAAACTTGCGCGCCTGATGTCGGGCTTGCCACAGTATTTTGAGCCCATTCGCCTCGCGGAACGCGGTGCGGCGCTTGTCGGCGATCTCGTTGTCAGCCAGATGCCGCGGTTGCGGCAATCCTTGCATGACGACTCCGGAACTGTTCACGTGCACATTTCCTGTGAACCTGGCGAATTGGGGGCGGTCCGGATCCATGGCAGCCTTTCAACCACCCTGAAAGTGGATTGTCAGCGCTGTCTCGGCGCATTCGACCTGCCGTTGAACGTGAGCGTTGATATCCGCGCCATGACGGGAACTGGGTCGGTTGCCGACCTGGACCTCGACGCCGATGTGCTGTTGCTGGGCGAAGACAAACTGGTGCATGTTGCCAGCCTGATTGAGGATGAGTTGATTTTGGCCTTACCCCTGGCGCCATTGCACCCTGATGGGCAATGCCCGGCGACCGAATATCAGGGGACGAAAGCGCCCGCGCATGAGAATCCGTTTGCAGCACTGAAGTTGTTGAAATTGAAGAAAGATTGATACAGGAGAGCAGCCCAAATGGCCGTACAACAGAATCGGAAATCCAGTTCCCGCCGCGACATGCGTCGTTCCCATGATGCACTTGCTGCGCCGACCCTTTCCACCGAGCCCAGCACCGGCGAAGTCCATCGTCGTCACCACATCAGTCCCGATGGCTATTATCGCGGGCGCAAAATACTGAAAACCAGGGACGACGAGTAGTCCCAGCCCATTGCGGCGTTTCGGGAACCGTTACCCGGTGACTGTACGCATCGCACTTGATGCCATGGGTGGTGACCATGGCCCGACTGAAATCGTCCCGGCGGCCGTGCAGGCGTTGCGGGACAATCCGGACCTTCAACTCATTCTCGTCGGCCGCGAGGCCGAACTGCGGCCGCTTCTTGCGCAGCATGCTTCCGGGCACACCGGGCGGGTCGAGATCCGCGACGCGCCGGAAGTGGTTGAAATGCACGAATCACCGTCCGCGGCGTTGCGGATCAAAAAAACCTCTTCCATGCGCGTCGCCATAGATCTGGTCAAGGAAGGCGCCGCCCAGGCCTGCGTCAGCGCCGGGAACACCGGCGCGCTGATGGCCATGGCTCGCTACGTGCTGAAGATGCTGCCGGGCGTGGATCGTCCGGCCATCTGCACGACCATGCCGGGCATCCATGGTCAGACGCATTTGCTCGACCTGGGGGCCAATGTGATCTCCGACTCCGAGCAATTGTTCCAGTTTGCTGTCATGGGCAGCGAGCTGACCAGCGCGGTGAACAATGTCGCTGCGCCGAGCGTGGCGCTGTTGAATGTGGGGGCCGAGGAGATAAAGGGCAACGACATGGTGAAACAGGCAGCTGTGCTGTTGTCCAACAGTCACCTCAACTACGTCGGCTTTGTCGAGGGCAACGACATTTATACCGGCAAGGTCGATGTCATTGTTTGCGATGGCTTCACCGGCAATATCGCGCTCAAGGCCAGCGAAGGCGTGGCTGAATTCATCAGTTATCACGCCAAGGCGGAATTTGAAAAGTCCCTGTACGGCCGCACGGCCGCGTTGATCTCCATGCCCATCCTCCGTGCCATTCGCCGCAAGATTGACCCGCGCCGCTACAATGGCGCGACACTACTTGGCTTGCGCGGAATCGTGGTCAAGAGTCACGGCAGCGCCGACAGGATTTCATTTGCCCATGCCATCGAAGAAGCCATCGCCGAGGTGCAGAAGAATGTGCCGGATCGCATCGCCGCCAGACTGGAGACATTGCTGATCCCGGAACCTGCGCCGTGACCTTCAGCGCCATCCTGGGGACCGGCAGATATCTGCCGCAGCGCGTGATCACCAATGCCGAACTGGCCAGGACCGTGGACACCTCGGACGAATGGATCCGATCCCGCACCGGGATCCGTCAGCGGTACGTGGCGGCGGAAAACGAATCCACCTGCGACATGGCCGAACAGGCGGCACTGCAGGCCATTACCGCATCCGCACTGGCGCCGGCAGACCTTGATCTGATTATCGTTGCCACTTCGACCCCGGACCTGATCTATCCCAGCACCGCCTGCCTGCTGCAAAAACGCCTCGGAATTCGCAACGGCGGCGCAGCATTTGACGTGCAGGCGGTTTGCTCGGGGTTTATTTATGCGGCCAGCATCGCAGACCAGTTCATTCGCTCGGGCGCTGCGCGTCGCGCCCTGATCGTGGGCGCCGATGCCAATTCCAAGATCCTGGACTGGACCGACCGCTCCACCTGCGTGCTGTTCGGCGACGGTGCCGGCGCCGTAATACTGGGTGCGGCGGAATCACCGGGCATTTACGTCACGCGCCTGCACGCCGATGGGCATTATGCCGATCTGCTGCAGGTGCCATCCGGCGTCTCCAGACCCTCCGCGGACGCACATATCCGCATGCATGGGTCCGAGGTCTTCAAGTTCGCGGTGAATATCATGGGTGAACTGGTGGGTGAAACGCTGGGCGTGGCGGGATTTGACGCCGCAGACGTGGACTGGCTGATCCCGCACCAGGCCAATGAACGCATCATCACCGCCACCGCACGCAAGCTGGGCCTGGCGTTGGAGCGCGTGATAATTACCGTGGGCGAGCACGGCAATACATCCGCGGCGTCGATCCCGCTGGCATTGGATACCGGCATCCGTGACGGTCGAATCAAGCGCGGCGAATTGCTGCTGCTGGAAGCGGTCGGCGGCGGCTTCACCTGGGGCTCGCTGCTGGTTCGATATTGATATGAAAAAAATCGATGCCGGTCTCGCCTTTGTTTTCCCTGGGCAGGGGTCACAGTCCGTGGGCATGTTGGCAGAGTTGGCCGCAGCCCATCCCATCATTCAGGAAACCTTTGCCGAGGCCGGCGCGACCCTCGGGGTTGATCTGTGGCGCATGACGCAGGCCGGCCCTGAGGATGACCTCAACCTGACCACCAACACACAACCGGCCTTGCTCGCAGCCGCGGTTGCCACGTGGCGCGCCTGGCATGCTGCCGGAGGTGCCACACCCGCTTTGTTGGCCGGCCATAGCCTGGGAGAATATTCCGCGCTGGTTTGCGCCGGCTCCTTGCACCTGGATGACGGCGTGCGCCTGGTCGCCGAACGCGGGCGCTGCATGCAGAACGCGGTGCCTGCCGGCAGCGGCGGGATGGCCGCAATCCTGGGTCTGGATGATCAGGCGGTGGTGGCGGCATGTGCCGAGGCAGCCGGAAACGAGATCGTCGCAGCAGTGAATTTCAACGCACCGGGGCAGGTGGTGATTGCCGGCCATCGCTCGGCCGTGGACAGGGCCATTGCAGCAGCGAAGACCCGCGGCGCCAAGCGGGCAATACCTCTGCCGGTAAGCGTGCCGTCCCATTGCGCGTTAATGTTGCCTGCGGCGGAAGCCTTTCGCGGGTACCTGGATCGCGTACCGTTCGCCGATGCCACCATACCCGTGGTTCAAAATGTGGATGCCGTGGCGCGTCAGGACTCAGCAGCATTGCGCGAAGCGCTGATATTGCAATTGTCGGCGCCGGTGCGCTGGGTGGATTGCGTGGCCACGCTGGCACGACTCGGGGCGCGTTGCGTCACCGAATGCGGTCCCGGCAAGGTCCTGTCGGGACTCATTAAACGCATTGACGGCAGTTTGCAGGTGGGATCCATTGGCGAGCCGTCCGGTTTTTCGGCGGCATTGTCGAGGGGGCAGGCATGAACCAGATCCTTGCCGGACAAGTTGCGCTGGTGACCGGCGCCAGCCGCGGCATCGGACGCGCCATTGCACAGACCCTGGGCGCAGCGGGAGCGACAGTGCTTGGCACGGCCACCTCCGCCGCCGGCGTCAGCACGATCGAGAACGATCTTAAACAATTCGGATACCAGGGCCGCGGCTTTTTGTTGGATGTTGCCGATGCGGCGTCGGTGGAACAATTCGGGCAGGAGCTGGCGCAGGCCGGGCTTACGCCCCTGATCCTGGTAAATAACGCCGGCATCACGCGCGACAATCTGCTCCTGCGCATGAAGGACGAGGAATGGGACGCGGTCATCAATACCGATCTTACCTCCGTGTTCCGGCTCACACGCCTGTGTCTGCGCGGCATGATGAAGGCGCGTGCGGGCCGAATCATCAACATCACCTCGGTGGTGGCGCTGAGTGGTAACGCCGGACAGGTAAATTATGCTGCGGCGAAGAGCGGGATGATCGGCTTCACCAAGTCGCTGGCACGGGAAGTGGGCAGCCGCGGCATCACCGTCAATGCAGTGGCCCCGGGCATTATTGAAACGGATATGACGGATTCCCTGAACGCGGATCAGAAAACCCAACTGGCTTCCCAGATCAGTCTGGGGCGATTGGGCAGCGTGGACGAAGTCGCACAGGTTGTTGCTTTTCTTGCCTCACCGTCAGCAGCATACATCACCGGTGAAACAATCAATGTGAATGGCGGCATGTACATGTCGTGACCCATCGGACTTCAGTGTCACAAACAGGCCATAACTCATTGTTAACTATTGGTTAATGAAGCATCGGGTACGGTGCCTTGCAAGTTAAGGACATTTCTCTAAACTTAGCCACGCATTTCGGTGCGACTACCGCAATAGGGAGGTATTTTTCATCATGAGCAGTGTCGAAGAACGCGTAAAAAAAATAGTGGTAGAGCAACTGGGGGTTAAAGAGGACGAAGTCACCAACGAGGCCTCCTTCGTCGATGATCTGGGGGCCGATTCACTGGACACCGTGGAACTGGTCATGGCTCTGGAAGAGGAGTTCAAGACAGAGATTCCGGATGAAGAGGCGGAAAAGATTACCACGGTGCAGCAGGCTATCAACTATATCAACGCCCACCTGGATTAGCGGGGCGAGTCGCAATCTACAAAGGCCGCGATCGGTGACGAATCGCGGCCTTTTCTTTTCACCGGCATTCAAACCCCCGAGAATCTGCATGTGAGCAAACGTCGCGTTGTGATTACCGGAATGGGACTGGTCACGCCCGTGGGAAATACCGTGGCGAAGGCCTGGCAGAATATTGTCGCCGGCGTCAGTGGCATCGGTCTGATCAGCCATTTCGACACAACCGATTTCCCGGTCCGTATCGGGGGTTCGATTCATGACTTTGACGTGGAAGCCTACATCCCCAAAAAGGACGTCAAAAAGATGGACCCCTTCATTCATTACGGCATGGCGGCGGGGCTCCAGGCCTTTGCCGACTCCGGCATTGAAGTGACCGCGGAAAATTCCGAACGCATCGGTGTCGCCATCGGCTCGGGTATCGGGGGACTGCCAGGCATCGAAAAAGGCACCGAGATCATGCTCAAGGATGGCCCGCGGCGCATTTCGCCGTTCTACGTGCCAAGCAACATCATCAACATGATCTCCGGCAACCTTTCCATCCGTATCGGCGCCAGGGGGCCGAACATCGCCATCGTCACGGCCTGCACGACGGGAACGCACAACATCGGCGAGGCGGGGCGCATGATCGCGTACGGGGATGCCGACGTCATGGTCGCCGGCGGCGCGGAGATGGCCACGGCGCCCACCGGCCTGGCCGGCTTCGCCAACGCGCGTGCACTTTCCACGCGCAACCACGACCCGCAGGGTGCAAGCCGCCCCTGGGATCGGGACCGGGATGGCTTTGTGCTCAGCGACGGCGCCGGCGTCGTGGTGATCGAAGAACTCGAACACGCGCGCCGCCGCGGCGCGCGCATTTACGCGGAACTGGCGGGATTCGGCATGAGTGGCGATGCCTTCCACATGACGCTACCGGCGGAAAACGGCGATGGCGCCGCCCGGTGCATGGCGAATGCGCTTCGTGATGCAGGAATGCGGCCGGAGCAGATTGATTACATCAATGCCCATGGCACCTCAACCCTGGCAGGCGATTTGGTGGAAAGTATTGCGGTTAAACGGATCTTCGGCGACCACGCGCGCCGGGTCGCCATCAGTTCCACGAAATCGATGATCGGGCACCAACTCGGCGCCGCCGGCGCGGTAGAAGCAGTGTTCTGCGCGCTGGCGCTAAGCGACCAGGTCGTGCCGCCGACCATCAATCTTGAAAATCCCGATCCGGCATGCGATCTCGATTACGTTCCCAACCAGGCCCGCCAAATGCGACTCGATGTCGTACTTTCCAATTCATTCGGATTTGGCGGAACCAACGGCTCGCTGGTTCTGCGCCGGTTGCAATAGGATTTCACGCCGTATCCGGCGGGGGCGGGCATGATCCTGATTGACGGCCGACCCGGCACCAGCATCCCGGTCATGGATCGCGGGCTTCAGTATGGCGACGGTGTATTTGAAACCACCGCCGTCATAAATGGCCGGCCCCTGTGTCTGGACGCTCACCTGCGCAGGCTCGCTTCGGGCTGCCGCGCACTCCGAATACCTGTCCCGGACGCCCGCACACTGACCACGGAATCCGCCCAGGTTGCCGCAGATCAGTCCCGGGCGGTATTGAAGATCATCGTGACGCGCGGCGCAGGCGGGCGGGGATACCAGCCCCCACCGGACCCCGTACCCACGCGTATCGTATCCATCCATCCCTGGCCTGATTACCCGGAGGCATACCGTACTGCCGGGATTGATGCGCTGTTTTGCCGGTGCACACTCGCGCTGCAACCCGCCCTGGCCGGGATCAAACACCTCAATCGGCTCGAGCAAGTTCTGGCGCGGGATGAGATCGGCCGATCGGATTGTGCCGAGGGATTTGTCGCCGACGGTACCGGGGCGATCATCGAAGGCAGCATGAGCAACGTGTTTCTGCGCCAGGGCAGGTTGCTGCTGACGCCGGATCTGAAGGACTGCGGCGTGGCGGGGATCGTGCGCGCGGAGATTCTGCAACGCGCCGGGTCGCTGGGCCTCGAGGCGCGGGTGCGACGCATAATGTCCACCGACGTACTGGCGGCGGACGAGGTATTTTTCACCAACAGCATCATTGGCATCTGGCCGGTACGTCGCGCCGGAGATCATACGTATGCGGCGGCAGATTTCGCGCATCGGGTGGCGCAGGCGCTGGCCGTTGCGGGATATATAGCGCCGGCATGAGGCGCATCCTGCTGCCGGCGTCGGTATTTTTGCTGATTGTGCTCGCCGTTGCCGCATGGTTTTGGCGTGACATGGAACAGCAGCTCAACCGTCCCATGACCGTCACGGAAATGGAAGCACTGGAGATCGCGCCAGGCACCACACTGCGCGCACTGGGCCGGGAACTGCAGCGCCGGGGCTGGCTCGAGCAACCGTTCTATCTGGAATTCGAAGCGCGGCGCAGCCAACGCGCCGGGCGAATCCGGGCGGGAGAGTACGCCGTGACCCCCGGAACCACGCCGCGGATGCTGCTGGACCTGCTGGTATCCGGACCGGTGATACAGCATCAGTTGACCATCATTGAGGGCTGGTCCTTCCGGGAAATGATGCAGGCCGTATCGGGCAGTCCGGAGTTACGCCACACGCTGGCCGGCGCAACGCCGAAACAGATCATGGCGGCGATTGGCTACGCGGGATATCTGCCTGAAGGCCGCTTTTTGCCGGACACTTATTCCTTCCCGGCGCGGACCACGGATGTTGAATTTCTGCAGCGCGCATTCGCAGCCATGGAGCAGGCGCTGGCTGAAGAATGGCAGACCCGCGCCGCGGAGCTTCCCTATGCCAGCCCCTACCAGGCATTGATCATGGCCTCACTGGTGGAAAAGGAAACCGCCGTGCCGGAAGAGCGCCCCCGAATTGCCGGAGTGTTTGTCCGCCGCCTGCAAAAGGGCATGCGGCTGCAAACCGACCCGACGGTCATTTACGCTCTGGGCGAGAACTTTGACGGCAATATCCGCCGCAGCGACCTGGAACTGGATTCGCCGTTCAATACCTACCAGGTCGCCGGCCTCCCGCCCACACCCATTGCGCTGCCGGGGCGCGACTCCATTCACGCCGCGCTGCATCCCGATGCCGGCACGGCGATGTATTTCGTCGCCCGCGGCAATGGTTCTCATGAGTTTTCCGCGACATTGGAGGAACATAATCGGGCGGTGAGGAGGTATCAGTTGGGTGGGGAGAGTGAAAAGTGAAAAGGTAAAAGTAAAAAGTGAAAGACAAGATGCAGGAGGTAGAATATCAGGGAAGAAATAGGGGTAATCCAATGGCTTCACCGGCACTCCATTTTTCACTTTGCACTTTTAACTTTTAACTCCCAGCCAACAACCATGCGTAGCGACCAGAAGCCCAAAGGCTGTTTCATAACGTTCGAAGGCATCGAGGGCGTCGGCAAGAGCACCCAGGCCGGATTGCTGGCCGAGGCCCTGAAGCAGGGCGGCGTGCCGGTTTGTGTGACGCGGGAACCCGGTGGCACGCCCGCCGGTGAGGCCATACGGGAGATCCTGCTGCATCGGAACGCGACGCCGATAGATGACAACACCGAACTCCTTTTGATCTTCTCGGCACGTGCCCAGAACCTGACCCAGGTTGTGCGCCCCGCATTGGCGGAAGGCAGGGTGGTGGTCTGCGATCGATTCACGGACGCCACCTATGCCTACCAGGCGGGCGGACGCGGCATCCCGCGTGAACGCATCGCGCAGCTGGAACTTTGGGTCCAGGAAGGGCTGCGACCCGACCTTACCCTGTTGCTGGATGCGCCCGTGACCATCAGCAGGGAACGCGCCCAGGGACGCGGCAATGCGGCCGATCGCTTCGAGCGGGAACACATTGATTTTTTTGAGCGCGTTCGTGGCGAATACCTGCGCCTGGCCAATCAGGAACCGGCGCGCATTGAATTGGTCGATGCCAGCGCGGACATGGCCACCATCCATAAACTCATTTATGCCCGCGTACGGCGCGCCATGCAGCGATGAGCATGCTTCCATGGCAGCAAAAACAATGGGCGCAGGTCACGACGGCAGCCGGCAGTGATCGTCTGCCCCATGCGCTGTC
>MGYT01000112.1:20300-20815 GCA_001801865.1 Gammaproteobacteria bacterium RIFCSPLOWO2_02_FULL_61_13 | reverse complement strand
TCTGCCCCATGCGCTGTCATTGACCGGACCCGAAGGTATCGGCCTCACCGAGTTTGCGCTGCAGGTAGCCGGCTCGCTGTTGTGCCAGAACGCCGGCGTCGACTCCATGCCCTGCGGCCAATGCCGGGCCTGCGTGCTGATGCGGGCGGGAAATCATCCGGACATCCTGCGCGTGAGCCCGGAGGAACCCGGGAAACAGATCCGCGTCGACGAAATCCGCGCATTACTGGAATTCATGCACCTTAGCAGTCACTCCGGACGCTACAAGGTCGCGATCATTGATCCCGCCGACGCCATGAATCGTACCGCCGCAAACACGCTGTTGAAGATACTGGAGGAACCCCCATCCGGAGCCGTGATGATGCTGTGTTGCCGCCAGCCCGGGCGGCTGCCCATCACCATTCGCAGTCGCTGCCAGCAACTGGCGTTCAACGGGGACTGCGGGGCCGCCACCCAGCAATGGCTGGCGCAGCGGCTGGAGGTGGACATCGGCACGGCAATGGCGCTGCTGCAGC
>MGYT01000112.1:19650-20294 GCA_001801865.1 Gammaproteobacteria bacterium RIFCSPLOWO2_02_FULL_61_13 | reverse complement strand
CGTGCAGCCGGTGTGCCGTTTCGGGCCGTGGCGCTGGCGGAGATTGAGGCGTTGTCCAAGCAGGACTCGCTGCTCCAGGATTTGTGCCTGTTACGCCAGACGGCCACAAGTCCTGTCACACTGGCGCAGCAGTGGGAGGCTTTGGGATTCCCGGATGTGCTGGCATGGCTGCAGGAAATACTGCGAAACGCCGTCGTGCGCAAACTGGTGCCTGGCGCGGCCGGCAACTTGTCCAGAGAAAACGGGCATTTGCAACAGATTGCGGATGAATTAGACTTGTCGCAGCTGATGGCAAGTTACGACCTTGCCTTGCGCAACTACCAGGGCGCTACCGGGCCGTTCAATTTAAACCATCGGGGATTGTTGGAAGAGTTCATTGTGCACTGGCAAACCACGGCCAGGCCGAGCAGGAGGTAGTCTGTTGTGAGCGTAGCAGGGGGGAGAGATCCGAGGCAGGGCATTTTGTCCCTGTCGATTCGCGACAAGAGCGCGCTGTACGCCTCATACATGCCGTTCATCAAGAATGGCGGCCTGTTCATCCCCACCGCCAAGCCGTACAAACTGGGTGACGAAGTGTTCATGCTGCTGACCCTGATGGACAGCAAGGAAAAATTGCCGGTCGCAGGCCGCGTGGTGTGGATCAC